>CAJOMO010000007.1 GCA_905235685.1 uncultured Selenomonadaceae bacterium | reverse complement strand
GTTAATTTTGTTCAAATTTTCCACCAGCCTCACGGTAAATTTCATTGACACGCTTTAAATCTTCCTCGGTATCCACGCCAACAAATTGACAATCGCTGACAATCACGCGAATTTTATAGCCATTTTCCAGCGCCCGCAGTTGCTCCAAAGATTCAGCCTGTTCAAGCGGCGTCGATTCCATTTTCGCATATTCCAATAAAAAATCCCGCCGATACGCATAAATCCCAATGTGCTTGTAAACTTTCGCCTTGCCGGAATTTCGCGGATACGGTATCAGCGAGCGCGAAAAATACAGCGCGTCATTGTAACTGTCGAAAGTAACCTTGACGTTGTTTGGATTATTCATTTCGGCTTCGTCAAAAAGTTCAGTGGCAACCGTCGCCATTTGCAAAGTTTCATCGTTAACAAATTCGGCAACGAGCGCGTCAATCAATTTGCCTTCAATCAGCGGCTCATCGCCCTGCACATTCACAATCAAATCAACGTCCGGAAATTTTTCCGCAACTTCAGCAAGCCGGTCAGTGCCGGTTTTGTGGTCGGCGCGCGTCATTATCGCTTTGCCGGAATTTTCTTCCACAGCTTTAAAAATGCGTTCGTCGTCGGTGGCGACAATCACTTCAGAAACCGCCGTAGACGCACTAGAACGCTCATAGACGCGCGAAATCATCGGCTTGCCACAAATATCTCTAAGCGGCTTTCCAGGCAGCCTTGTAGAGGCGTATCGCGCAGGTATTACACAAATCGATTTCACAAAAACTCAGCTCATTTCTTTTTGCCGTGATTATATTTCATTGAAGATTATGTTTCAAGATATCGCCGCGCTTAATTTTTCTGTACAAAATTTCGCAATAGCTGATATAATATCTCATAACAATTTGCACAGAAGGAGACAGATTCATGGAAAATCCTCAGCCGCCGCACGGCTTTTTTGAAAAGAAGAGCAACACGATATTTTTGCTGTTTTCCCTGCCGGCGATATTGGCGGGGCTGTTCGTGATTTTATATTTGTATTTGTCAGAGGCATTCAAGCCCGATCCTAAGATTGAAATTTTTCCGGAAAATAAATTCGATAAAACTTTGCACGTCGTGACCGATATGGATTACGCGCCCTATTCGTTTTTCGACAGATACGGCAGACCCAGCGGGCTTGACGTGGAACTGATTAACGAAATTGCAAATCGCCTGCAGATGAATTTGGATTTGAAATTAATGGACTGGAATTTGGCGAATAAAATTTTCGAAGAAGGCAAAGCCGATGTGATTATGAATATGGAGTCTGATTTAATCGTCGGCAGGCGCGACATCATTTCGACAATTCCCACGACCGAAAAGCAATACGTCATTTACGGGCGAACAAGCGTTTCGTCTGTTGCTGATTTGTACGGGCGGCGCGTTGCCTCTTTGCACAGAGTGCCGGGGCTCGGACTTGACGACGAAATTTCTTACGTCAGCTCTTACAAAAAAATTTTCGCGGCGCTGAAAAGTGGCGAATACGAATTTGCCATTTGCCCAATTCAAGTCGGCAATGAATTTCTCGAAGAATTTCAGTTGACGGATTTTCACCCGAGCTACGCGGTTACGCACGTTTACGGCTCAATGGTTTTGCACCCCGAAGATACTATGCTCCGCGTGAAAATTAATGCCGTGCTGATTCAAATGCAACAGGAAGGCAGACTTGACGCCCTGCACCGAAAATGGATTAGTCAGCATTACGAAAATATGACGTTCATTGAAATGCTCGAAAATCGCCCGTGGCTTGTGGCGGCAATGATTATCGCAACGCTTGTTGTTTTTCTGCTGCTGGTTTACGTGGTTGTTCAATATCGCAACGCCAACATTGAGCGCGCCCACGTCCTTCAAATGCAAGAGAGCCTTGACACTATTAACCGTCAACAAATCGAACTCAAACAGCGCCAGGCTGAACTTATCGAAGCGAAAAACTTAGCCGAACAAAGCAGCAAAGCTAAGACGACTTTTCTTTTTAATATGAGTCACGATATCCGCACGCCTATGAATGCAATTACCGGCTACGTCGAACTTTCTAAGAAACTGCACAAGCTTTGCGAAAACTGCACGCGCCCGCGTTGCCCCGACGAAGTTCCCGCGAAAATGTATGATTTCTTGAAAAAAATTGACGCCAGCAGTCAACATTTGCTCGCGCTGATTAACGACGTTTTGGAAATGAGCCGCATTGAAAACGGCAAGATGGAATTGGAAAATTCGCCGGCGAATATCCGCAAAATTTTTTCCGATGTTTACGATATGTTTATGACGCAGATGTCGACGAAAAATATTGATTTTACGGTGGATACTTCGGACGTGAAAAATAAATTTGTGATTTGCGACGAACACCGGCTGAATCGCGTTTTGCTGAATCTGATTAGCAACGCCTACAAATTTACGCCGAAGGACGGCAAAATTTCCGTGACGCTCGCGCAGAAAAATGACGGCGCGGACGGTTTCGGCGAATATGAATTTCGCGTTAAGGACAGCGGAATTGGTATGAGCGCCGATTTTGCCAAAACTGTTTTTGAGGCGTTCACGCGCGAAAGGACTTCGACCGTCAGCAAAATTCAAGGCACGGGTTTGGGCATGGCGATAACCAAAAGCATTGTCGATTTGATGAACGGCGATATCGAAGTGGTGACTGCGCCGAATAAGGGAACTGAATTTATTGTTAACGTGAAATTTAAATTGTCGGACGAAATAATTGAGGACGAGCCGCCGGAAACTGAAACGGACGGCGAAGTGGATTTCAGCCAGAAAAAATTATTGTTGGTTGAGGATATTGACGTAAACCGCGAAATAGCGCTGATGTTGTTGGAAGGCGCGGGCTTTACGGTGGATTATGCGGTTAATGGCAAAGATGCGGTTGAAAAAGTTGCGGCGTCGAATCCAGGCGATTTTGACGCGATTTTGATGGATATTCAAATGCCGGTAATGAACGGCTACGAGGCGGCGCAAACGATTCGCAAATTGGAAAATAAAAAACTTGCTAAAATTCCGATAATCGCAATGACAGCGAACGCTTTCAGTGAAGATATTCAAGCGGCGAAGAATGCTGGAATGAACAGCCACATAGCTAAACCTTTGGACGTTCCGAAAATGATGGAAACGCTGGCTGAAGTTCTGCGCGACAAATCATAACCAACCAAAAATAAAAAGGCGCTCAAGGATGAGCGCCCCCTGCGGCGCGCTTGTCACGTGATGTGACAATCCGCGCCGCGCTTTTCTTTGCAACTTTCTTTTACTATAAAAGAAAGTTGATCAATCATTTAAACAGGTCGGAAAATTTTTGAATGAGCTCTTCTTTTTTAGCCATAACGTCATTGTAATTAATTTTGATACCGGTATTGAGTGCGACTTCGGGCGCGGGCAAATTATATTTTTCGGGCATTTCAACATCGGTACGCACGGGAACAGTCCCTGCATTGGCGACCATTTGCTGCGCTTCCTGCGTCAAAAGATAATCCACGAATTTTTTAGCATTTTCCTTGTTGGGGGCGTCTTTGAAAATGGCAACCGGACTTGGCACCATTAACAACTCTTGCGGATAAACCATTCGCAGATTCGAGCCCTTGTCAATTTTCGCCGCGGTAATATAATCGACACCTAAGCAAGCATTCAAATCGCCGGTTGCAGTATCGTCAACAACTCTGCCAGAGCCTTTGCTCTTAATTGCGCCATTTTCGCGCAGTTTGACAAGATAATCCCAGCCGAATTGTTTTTCAAGCAAAGCCACGCTCATAAAAGCAGTACCGGAAAGCGCGGGGTCGGCAATTCCAAAAGAATCTCTGTAAAGCGGATCTGTAGCGATGGTTGCCCAATCCGCGGGCGGCGTTTCAACTTTATCAGTGTTAATGACAATCCCCAAAGTTCCCAGGCGCGCCGCAGTAAATGAGCCGTCGTAATCGTCAAACGGATTCAAAAGTTCGCTGAAATTCGACGGCTGGTAACGTTCAAGCATACCTTGAGCCTTCATTTCGTAAAAATCCGGAACTTCGCTCGTCCAAATAATATCCGCCAGCAAATGCCCGCTTTGACGTTCCGCCGCTAATTTCGCCATAATTTTCCCCGCGCCCGCCGACTGATAGTCTATCTCGATACCAGGATTTTGCCGCTTGAAACCTTCGATAATGCCGCCAATCAGCGACTCCTTCATTGAAGTGTAAATAACCAATTTGTTACTGGTGGTCGGCGCTTGACTGGTATTCCCGCCACAGCCGCCAATCGACAGCGTCAGAGCAATTAACATCATCAACGCAAAAATTTTCCTCAACATACCGCTCACTCCTTAAATTTATTTACGCCCGCCTAATTTTTCACTCAAGCGACGACGAAGCTCATTTTGAAAATCCTCAGCACCGGCTTGAAATTTAACTTCAACGCAAATCACGAAAATTGGAATGTTCCAGCTGGTTTTGGCAAATTCAGCGGGAATTTTCACGGCGTCTTTCTCGGTTATGACAATTGCCTCCGCTCCAATCGCGTCGGCCTGTTGCAAAACGTCGCGCATTTCCCGAATCGTATATTCGTGGTGATCGGGGTAATGAATACTCTCAAGAATTTCAGCGCCCAAATCTTTAAGCGTCCGCTCGAACGACGCCGGATTGCCAATCGCCGATACCGCCATGATTTTTTGACCGGAAATATTTTCAACGCTGATACCTTCGCCCGCCAAATTTATAAACCAATCAGCCAGCGAAATAAAACAACGCGGTTGGTGAATGCTCTCAACGATTTTTGCGGCGGCGTTGTATTTGTGAACAGTCTCACGGATATATTCGCCCGCGCCCTCTTCCGCCTGGTCAACTTTCGTAATTAAGCAAACATCTGCGCGACTGATATGAGACATAGATTCGCGAAGAGTCCCGCGCGGCAACAAATGCCCATTGCCAAAAACATTAACCGCGTCAACAAGTAAAATATCCATATCACGAATAAGCTGCCAATGCTGATAGCCGTCGTCCAAAATCGCAACTTCCGCGCCGAAATGTTCAATCGCATATCTGCCGGTAACAGCCCGCTCCGCGCCGATTAAAACCGGTACGTTCGGCAAATGTTTCGCCAACATATAAGCTTCGTCGCCCGCCTCTGCCGCGTCCATATGTAAATCTTTGCCGTCAGAAACGATGCCAACTTCGCCGTGCCATTTCGCCCGATAGCCGCGATTCAAAATCACCACGCGATAACCCATATCCCGAATATCGCGCGCCAACCGCTGAGCCGTCGGAGTTTTGCCCGTGCCGCCAACCGTGATATTCCCAAGGCTGATAACAAAACAATTCAGTTTTTCTTTGCCGAAAATGCCGACTTTGTAGCCGCCGAGTTTCAAATTAACCAGTTGCTGATAAATCAACGAAAAAATGTACATCAAGCCCATCAGCAAATTCATAGCCACGCCGTGAATTTCTTCGTCCTTGAGGTGAATCAGATAATTAAAATATGTGCGCAGATTTTCAACTTTTTGAGTAGTGCGCGGGTGACGCGAATTTTCCTTAGCCTCATATTCGGTTAAAACTTTGCGCAAAAGTTCAGCAGATTTCCTTGACGCGCCGCGATTTTCCTTGACGATTTTTAAAGTTTCATCTTCAAGCTGTTTGCGGTGCTTAGGGTCGTCGAAAAGTTTTTTAGCCTCGATAACGAGTTCGTCCGGATTATCGACGGTAATGCAGGCGTTTCGATTTTTAAAAAGTGCGTGCGTATCTTTAAAATTTTCCATGTGCAAACCGACGATAATTGCCTTGCCGTGAGCCGCGGGTTCAAGGATATTATGTCCGCCGTGCGTCACCAAACTGCCGCCAACGTAAATGACATCGCCGACGCTGTAAACTTTGCCCAATTCGCCGATAGTATCAAGGATAATCACGTCTTCCGCGGTGGGCGGACGTTTCTGCAATTCGGTTCGAGTGCCGACTTTGAAACCGGCGCGTTTACAAAGATTGACAATTTCGTTCGTGCGCAAAAGTTCACGCGGGGCGATAACCAATTTGGCGCGCGGGTGATTTTCGCGGATACCTTGAAAGGCGCGCAAAACAAAATCTTCTTCGCCGCGGTGAGTGCTGCCCGCTAAAAAAATTCCGTCAGCATTTTGCAAGCCCATATCGGTTAAAATTTTTTCGCGCTCCGCCGGCGTCACGTCAGTATAAGTTTGGTCAAATTTCGTGTTGCCGGTAACCGTCACCAAATGTTTCGGCGCGCCCAATTGCATAATATAATCCGCGTCTATCGGCGATTGCATTGCAAAAAATTTCACTGAATTTATCATATCGGTTAAAATTGAAAACATATATTTGTACCGCCGCACGCTTTTATCCGAAATGCGCCCGTTAACCATCATTACCGGAATGTGCATTTGCCGCGCGTTTTTCAAAAAGTTTGGCCACAATTCCGTTTCAACATTTAAAAAAATTCGTGGGTGGATTCGCCGCAAAACCGACGCCGCCACAAATGGCAGATCCAGCGGGAAATAAATTATGCTGTCCGCGTCTTTGATTATTCGGTTTGCCATTTCGTAGCCCGAAGTTGTTACCACCGAGACTAAGATTGGCGATTTGGGAAATTCGCGCCGAAATTCTTTGATTAGCGGGCTGGTTGCGACTATTTCACCGACGGACGCCGCGTGTACCCATATGCAATTTTTTTTCGCCACGGGGGCAAGCGCGCCTTCGGGGAAAATTCCCAGGCTCTGCTTTATTCGTTCGACGAAGCCTTTTTCTCTAATCGAGCGTACCAAAAAAACCGGAATGATTATTATCACGACCAAGATTGCCGCGAGGTTGTAGAGTAGCTGCAATACAAGCGCCCCTTTTAAATTCAATCAGCATATTTTATTTGACGCGGCGGTTTTTTGCAACTCATATATTGCGAATTTTGTGGACGCGCATTTTGTCAAGCCACTGCCACATTTTGAGTTGAATCTGCGCCAAATCGCCCACGCGCCGGATTATCGCCCTGTCATAAATATTTGCGCTGCCGATAACTTCGGCAGTCAAAATAATTTCCTTCGCCTCGCCCAAATTCAAAATAATTTCTTCGTCGCCGCGAATAATTTCCGTCAAAATAATTTCGTCGCCGTCTTCGGCAGTAATTTTAATCGGCTCGTCCACGTGAAAACGGTACACGCTCAGCGGAATATTTTCAACCTCATAGGGCACGTCGTAGCGGTAAAAAAATTCGTTGCCGGTCGTCAACTTGATAAACGGCGAAATTTGCCGGAGCGGCTCAATCTGCGCGAAAAATTCAACTTCAGCGATGCCAAAATCTTTACCGCGCTGAATAACTTCAATCTCTGCGCGACGCACGAAAATTTTTCCGGTGTCGATAATCAGCGGACGCCCGCGATTTGGCAATTCAGTTTCGATAATTTTTTCGCTGTCAATGTCGTTTTCAAGTTCCAGACGAATTTTAAGCCGCGCCGATTTTTCGTCAAAAATATTTCCGTAAATCACCAGCCGCCGAACTTGCACGCCTTCAGTCCAATCAAAAGTCAAAATCTTATCCGTGCAAATTTCGCCAAAAATTTTAAAATCACGCGCCGCCTCATTTGAAACTTTCGCGCAGTACGCCTGGTTATCCGTGCGCCGCTCAAAAAATATTTCGTCCGAGTTCAAAATCCTAAGCGCCGCCCAATGATTTTTTTTGTAAGCAAAAATCGCCTCGGCAATCGGATTATTTTTCAGCAAAGTTTTTCGGCAAATTTCCGGCACGGGAAACCGCACGCGATTTTTCCAAATGTAATTTGCGCGGTTAATTAAATCAAAATCATAGTCATTTGTGACGCCAACTTTCGGCGCTTTGACGGATAAAAGATTCGGCGCGTAAAAATCGGGCGGGCAATTCAGCGCCGTGGCGTGTGCAAGTTTTTTGTAAATTTCGGGGCGGTAATCAGTTTCAATCAAAATTTCGCCGAGAATTTTTTCAAACGCCGCCGATAAATTTTTGTGCTCCGGATTATCGCTGTCGACGCAGAAAATAATATTCGCGCGCAAATCCAGCAGAATTTTTTTCAAATTGTTTTTCAGATAAATAATTTTTTTGCTGTCGACGCCCAAAATTTTCAGCGCCTCAAGATTTTCAGCCAATAATTTTTTGTCGAAATTGGAATAGGCAACGAAAATTTCAGCGCGCGCCGCCGCCATATTCAAAATCATATTCCCCGCGATTAAAATTTCTTCGCCAAAATTCGCCGCCAAAATCAAAATCCGCGTCCCGAAATATGAGCACTCAAAAAACGAATTGCCGACGGTTGCCGTCTCTTCGTCGCAGGTAATTTCGTCGTACATTTCCAGTTCGCCCGTCAAGCCCAATTCAAAAATTTTATTCACAAAAATCACCGCGTATAATTTCTTTGAAAGAGCCGCGCAATCCTTCAAAAAAATTCGGCGTTGTGTTATAATGGCGAAAAATTTTTTGAAAGGCAGTGCTAAGGTTGAAATTTTTTGGTAAACTTGCGGCGGGAATTTTGGGCTTGTCAATGTTTTTCGGAGCGACGGCGTCCGCGGCTGAAACTTCGAAAACCGACAAAGAAATAAAGCCGCCCAAAGTTGAAAAACGAATTGCGATAAATGCGGCGAGCCGAATGATGGCTTACTACGAAAACGGCGTAAAAATTGCGGAATATCCGCTTGGCTTGGGAAAAACTTACACGCCGACGCCGGTTGGTTATTTCAAAATCGTGGCGAAAGAAATTAATCCGCCGTGGATTGACCCGAACGACCCCGAATATATTGTTTCTTCCGGACCGGATAATCCACTGGGCTATCGTTGGATGCAGATTTACGGGAATTACGGGATTCACGGTACAAATCGCCCCGACAGTATCGGCGGCTACGTTTCAAACGGCTGTGTGCGAATGCGCGAGGCTGACGTCGAACAGATTTTTGACGCCGTCGAAGTGGGCACGCCGGTTGACATAACTTATAATCGCGTGGTTGTTGAAAAAATCGCGGACGGCAACGTGATTTATTCAATTTATCCGGACGGTTACGGTTGGCAAAATATTGACGTGGCGTATGTAAATCGTTGGCTCGAACCCTATGGAGTTGCGCCCTTTGAGAGCGACGAAAATATTGCGGAAAAAATTGACGCCTCGGACGGCACGCCCACGATTATTGGCAAACCGTACAATATTGAAGTGCAGGGCAGACGCATTGAGCCGGTTGAAGTCAACGGCAAGAAATTTTTGGCAAAGGCAGTTCAGCGCGATAACATTAATTATTTGCCGGTAGTTCCCGTGGCAATGGCGCTCAAAACAAAATTGGAATGGCGCGCGGGCGAGGCTACGCTCAAAACTAAGTACGGCACCGTTACCGGCTTTGAAAGTAAATCGCAAATTTACTGCAACGCCGAAGATGCCATTGTGCTTTTCAATCTGGACGGCGGACTGCAAAATATTTCCGATAATCCCGCTGACGGCAAAATTTTCAAATTTTATATCGCCAATTCCAAATTGGACAGAAAAGCTAAAAAAGACAAAGACAAGCCTAAACCAATTGAGGAATTGACGCCCACGGAAAATCCGCCCGTCGACAATCAGCCCGCAACTAAGAAAAACAAATCTGAGAAAAAGAATAAAACTAAGAAGAAAGATAAAGCCAAGCAAAAAATTCGCCAAAAGAAAATCCCCATTGAGGAAATTGAAACCGTTGAAGTTTTGAGGATGAGCCATGCAAACACTGATAATAATTGACGGCAGCAGCATATTTTACCGCTCGTTTTACGCAATGCCGAATTTGACAGCGCCGAGCGGCGAACCAACCGGCGCAATTACCGGCTTTTCAAATGTTTTGGTAAAGCTCCTGCGCGAATACAATCCGACTTACGCGGCGATAGCGCTGGACACTTCGCGCGAAACTTTTCGCACAAAAATTTATCCCGAATACAAGGGCGGGCGCGAAAAAACTCCGCCTGAATTAATCGCGCAGATGGCGATGCTCGAAGAATTTGCCGCGGCGATTGGGATTAAAACTTTGTCCGCGCCGAATTACGAGGCTGATGATATTATCGGCACATTGGCGGCTCAAGCGTCGGCGGATTTTCAAGTCGATATTGTGACAGGCGACCGCGACGCATTCCAGCTGATTAATAAAAATACGCGCGTGCTTTTCGTTCGAAACACCAACATTGAAATTTACGACGAAGAAAAATTCACCGCCGAATTTGGATTTGAGCCGCGTTTGCTTGTCGATTATAAAGGTTTGCGCGGCGACGATTCGGATAATATTCCTGGAGTGGCGGGCGTTGGTCCGAAAACTGCCACGAAACTTTTGCGGGATTTTGGGAATTTGGAAAACGTCCTTGCCAACAGCGATAAAATTTCTTCAAAAAAATTTCGTGAGGCGATTCAGAGCGGCGTTGAAATGGCGAAACTCAGCAAGAAACTTGCGCAGATTGACTGCCACGTACCGGATATTAATTTTGGCGCGCAGGATTTTAAAATCACGCCGAATTTGAGCCGCGTTGACGAATTTTGCGGCAGATATGCTTTGAAAATCGCGCGCAAACGGATTCACGAAATGTACGACGCCGTTGAAAATCTTTTCGGCGAATTTATGAATGACGCGCCCGCAAATATTTTGGAAGTGCCGGAAATTAGCGCCGTCGATATGGATAAAATTTTTGCTGCGGAATTTTTGACGGTTGCCGGTAATTTTGTTAAGGCGGGCGAAGAAATTTTTGAAGTTAACGAAAATCAGCTTGCCCAAATTTTTAACAGCGGCAAGAAAATTTACGTTCACGGATTAAAAAAAATACTAAAACACTATCCACTAACCACTTTTCACTCTCCACTAACCTTCGACGTGGAAATTGCGGCGTATCTGTTGTATCCGGAACGCGAAAATTATTCCTGCGCGGAATTGCTGACGCTGGAATTTGATATGAGCTTGCCGGATTCGCCCGCCGCCGAAGTCGCCGCCATTGAAAAAATCGGCGCTCTTTACGCTGAAAAACTTGACGCGTCCGGCTTGACTAAACTTTATCAAGATATGGAATTGCCACTTACTGCGGTTTTGGCGAAAATGGAAATGCGCGGCGTTTACGTCGACACCGCCCGCCTTGACGAAAAATCCGCCGATATGCAGCGCCGCCTTGCCAAAATCGAAGAAAATATTTACGCGCTCGCCGGTGAAAAATTTAATATCAATTCGCCTAAACAATTGGCTGAAATTCTTTTTGAAAAGCTGAATCTGCCGCCCGTCACTCAGACTAAGAAAAAAACTAAATCCGGCGTGTCGACTAACGCTGAAGTGCTTGAAAATCTGCGCGGCATTCACCCGATTATCGACGAAATTATCAATTTCCGCACACTCGCCAAATTGAAGTCGACTTTCCTTGACGGAATTAAAATTTTGATAAACCCCGAAACTCACCGCGTCCACACGAATTTTAATCAGACGGTGACGGCAACCGGCAGACTTTCAAGTTCAGATCCAAATTTGCAAAATATCCCCGTGCGCACCGAAGAAGGAAGGGAAATTCGCGCGCTTTTTGAGCCCGGCGCCGGTTACGATTTTTTAGTTTCGGCGGATTATTCGCAGATTGAACTTCGACTGTTGGCGCATATGTCCGGCGACGAAAATTTGATTAACGCATTTCTGAGCGGCGAAGATATTCACGCGCGGACGGCGGCTGAAGTTTTCGGCGTGTCAATCGACAATATGACGCCCGACCTGCGCCGCAAAGCTAAGGCGGTTAATTTCGGCATTGTTTACGGTATCAGCGATTACGGGCTGTCGAAGGATTTGCGAATTTCGCGTAAAGAGGCCGGCGAATATATCAGCCTGTATTTCGCGCGCTATCCTAAGGTTAAAGAATTTCTCGACGCGACGATTTCTAATGCGCATAAAAACGGCTACGTCACGACGCTTTTTGGGCGGCGGCGTTTTTTGTCAATGATTAACAGCGCCAATTTCCATCAGCGCGGGCTTGCCGAGCGAATGGCTATGAATACGCCGATTCAAGGAACTGCCGCCGATATTATCAAAATGGCCATGATTGACGCGGAAAAAAATCTGCGCGACCTTCGCAGTCGAATTATCCTGCAGGTTCACGACGAACTGGTCATTGAAACCGCGGCCGACGAACTCGCGCAGGTTGAGCAAATCGTTCGCGCGGCTATGGAAAATGTTATCGCTTTGAAAGTGCCGCTGATTGTCGATATTCACCACGGCAAGAATTGGGCGGAGGCAAAATGAAAAATTCAACTTTTAAAAAAATCGACGCGCTGATTGAGAGATATCCGGCGCTGGAAATTTGCCGCGAAAGTTTAAATGCGGCTGTCGAAAAAATTTGTGAAAGTTTTCGTACCGGCAACAAATTAATAACCTGCGGCAATGGCGGCTCTGCGGCTGACGCTTTGCACATTGTCGGCGAACTCATGAAGGGCTTTATCCTGCCGCGAAAATTAGATTCAAATTTTGTCGCTCGCGCAGAAAAACTTTTCCCGAATGACGCCGATTATTTCAAAGCAAATTTGCAAGGCGCTTTACCGGCGATTTCTCTTGTGGGCGAAACGGCGCTTGCAACTGCCTTTGCCAATGACAAGGCGGCAGATTTATCTTTCGCTCAACAGCTTTTCGGACTCGGCAAACGCGGCGATATTCTGTTGGCGATTTCGACTTCCGGCAATTCGGCAAATGTGCTTTACGCGGCGGAGGTTGCAAAAATTATCGGCGTTGAAATTATCGCGCTCACCGGCAAGCGCGGCGGCAAATTGAAAAATATTGCCGACATAACGATTTGCGCGCCGTCCGACGAAACTTACAAAATCCAGGAATTTCACTTGCCGATTTACCACGCGATTTGTATTGCCGCCGAGAATGAATTTTTCGGCTGAAAATTTTCGTTCGTCCCTTAGCGGGGCGATTTTTTTTGTACATTTTCAGCCAACCTGTTATAATATGCGCGACGATTATAATTTAGGGGGGAACTTCGGCATGAGCGAAACCCAACAGCTTTTTAAAATGCAGGATTTACGCGGAAAATTGGCGGAGAATAATTACAAAATGACGCCGCAACGCAAGGAGATTCTGCAAATTTTTATCGAAACTGAGCAAGGCAACCATTTGAGCGCGGAAGAAGTCCATGAACTTTTGCGCAAAAAAGATTTCGATTTCGGACTGGCGACGGTTTACCGCAACGTCGAACTTTTGACCGAACTTGGCATTTTGATGAAGGTAAATTTCGACGACGGCTGCGTGCGCTACGAATTGAATAACGGCGACGCCAAAACTCACCGCCACCACCATTTGATTTGCCTCAAGTGCAAAAAAGTTATCGAGTTCAAAGAAGATATGCTTGACGAAATTGAAGATCGCATTGCCGCAAAAGCTGATTTTGAAATTGTCAACCACGAAGTTAAATTTTTCGGTTATTGTTCGGACTGCAGAAATAAGGTGATGTCGTGAAGATAAAAAATTTTAAGCTGAACAGCGAAGATCAAGTTATCGTGAAAATCGTTGGTGAAGTTTTGCGCGCGTTTCACATTGAGACGGTTGAAGACGGCGCGGCGGATTTTGAAAAATTTGAGATTCGGAATATGATTAGCGGCGAAAACGTCAAGACGCGGCTGAATGTGAAAATTAACGGCGTTGAAAAAAAATTCGTCGAATCTGACAAAATTAATCCGAAAGAGCGGCGCGGCGCGGAAATTCATCGGCTCATTAAAAAAAATCTGTACCGGATTTTAACCGGCGATTTGAAAATGGCGGGCGTGCCGTACGGGATTATGCACGGCGTCAGACCGACGAAAATTATTCACCGCTGGATTCGCGACGGTTTCGGCAAAACTAAGCACGGCGTCATTGACCGTGAAAAAATTTCGCGCAGGCTTCGCGAAGATTATTTGACGAATTACGATAAATCCTGGCTGTTAACTGAAGTTGCGATTCGGCAAATTCCAATTTTGCAGAGCGGCGGCGAAAAAATTATCGGCGTGTACGTGGGCATTCCGTTTTGCGTGACGCGCTGTCTTTATTGTTCGTTTCCTTCGAATGTTTTGCCGGACGACGAAAAAGTTGCCGAATTTATGCGCGTGTTGACGAAAGACATTGACGCGGCGGCGGCGGAAATTAGGCGGTACGGTTTCAAAGTTCAAAGCATTTACGTGGGCGGCGGCACTCCTACCGCTTTGCCGGAAAGATTTTTCGCCGAAATGCTGAATAAAGTTACAGCGGCGTTTTACGACAGCGGCGTCGAAGAATTTACCGTTGAGTGCGGGCGTCCCGATACGATTAACGCCGAAAAAATTTCCGTGATGAAAAATTGCCACGTGACGCGCGTTAGCGTCAATCCTCAAACTATGCAGCAGAAAACTTTGGACAGAATCGGGCGGCAACATTCCACCGAGCAGGTTATCACGGCGTTTAACGAATTGCGGGCGGCGGGCGGTTTCAAAATCAATATGGATTTGATATTGGGCTTGCCTGGCGAAAATATTTGCGACGTCAAAGACAGCGTGAAAAAAGTTTTGGCGCTCAATCCGGACGATGTTACATTGCACGCGCTGGCGATTAAACGCGGCTCACCTTTGCAAACGATGCTTGCCGACGAAATTTCTAACCTTGAAGATTTTGAATTGCCGAATGACGCCGAAGTTCAAAAGATGTCATACGTGGCGGAAAAACTCCTGCGCGAAAAAAATTATCAGCCGTACTATCTTTACCGGCAGGGCTATATCAGCGGGCAAATTGAAAATATCGGCTACTGCAAGCGCGGCGCGGAAGGAATTTACAATATCCAGATTATGGACGAGCGGCAGACGATTATTGGCGTGGGCGCGGCGGCGAGTACCAAAGTTCCCGACAATGAAAATATGTGCTTGCAGTCGGCTTTTCACGCAAAAGATTTGACAACTTATCTGCGCGACGTGGATAAATATATCGACAACCGCGCTAAGATTTTGGCTGAAATTTATGAGCCTGTCGAAGAAATTTCCGCTGTCGAAGAAAATTTACCGGCTGAAGAAATTTCCGCTGTCGAAGAAAATTCGCCGATTGAGGAAATTTCCGCGTTCAAATATTTTCAGTTCGTGCTTACCGAATTTGAAACCGCCGAAAAAATTTTGTTTGCTAAAAATATTCCCGCGGCTGTTGAAATAATTCCCGCCGAGCCTAAGAAACCTAAATTCAAGCCCAAAAAATCTAAGAAGAAACCTAAGGAGGCAAACGCTGATGGCGTACGTAACCAAAGAACAAATGGCTGAAGTTTTCGTCGACACGCAACAATGGTACAACAGCGACGCGGCTTTGCAAAAATCTATCGCGAAATCCATTGCCGGAACGATTTTTTATGACGCGGAAAATTATCCGGCGTTGCCCGAAAAAAAATTCGGCAGCACAAAAATTTCTGTGATTCAATCGCGCAGTTTTGCCGCGGCTACTGATTTGCACAAAAATAATCCGGATTCGCGAATTGCCGTTCACAATTTTGCCTCGGCGACAAATCCTGGCGGCGGAGTTGTTCACGGCAGCCGTGCGCAGGAAGAATCGCTTTGCCGCTGTTCAACGCTTTATCCCGTGCTCGACACCGAAGAAAATTTTCAGCGCTATTACGATTTTCATTATTCGCGCCAGGACGCCCGCTATACCGACGCTTGCCTGTATTCGCCCGACATTATCATTTGCAAGAGCGACGTTGACATTCCCGAACGTTTGCCGCAAAATTCCTGGGTTAAAGTTGACGTTATGACTTGCGCCGCGCCCAATCTTCGCAGATTTTTGATGAAAGACTATGACCTGTTCGAAATTCACAAGAAACGCGCGCGCCATATGTTAACGGTGCTTGCGGCTAATGGCGTTGATATTTTCGTGACGGGCGCTTTTGGCTGCGGCGCTTTTCAAAATAACCCAAAGACGGTCGCGCAGGCTTACGAAAAAATTTTGCCCGAATTTGACGGTTACTTTAAAGAAATTGTTTTCGCGGTTTATTGCACATCGCGCGAAATGACAAACTTTGAAACTTTCAAGGAAATTTTGAGTTAAAATAATAAATATATTTTTTAATCGCGCAGGCTTACGAAAAAAATTTTGCCCGAATTTGACGGTTACTTCAAAGAAATTGTTTTCGCGGTTTATTGCACACCGCGCGAAATGACAAATTTTGGGCTGAGGAGGAATGACTTTGCTGACAAATGCGCCGAGAGGCACTAAAGATATTTTGCCGGAACAAATTCAGAGCTGGCTTTACATTGAAAATAAAATTCGCGAAATCTGCCAAAATTACGGCTACGCGGAAATTCGCACGCCGACCTTCGAACACACGGAACTTTTTCACCGCAGTATCGGCGAGGGCACGGACGTTGTCGATAAGGAAATGTACACGTTTGAAGATCGCGGCGGGCGCTCGATAACTTTGCGCCCCGAAAATACCGCGTCGGTTGTTCGCGCTTATCTTCAGAATAAACTTTATGCGGACGGCGGCTTGGTGAAACTTTTTTATATCGGCTCAATGTTCCGCTACGACAGACCGCAAGCCGGCAGGCTCAGGGAATTTCATCAATTCGGCGTCGAGGCACTCGGTGAAGAAAATCCTGCAGTTGACGCGGAAATTATTTTGCTGGCGTGGGATTTTTTGAAAAGTTTGGGGCTTGACGATTTGAATTTGAAAATTAACACGGTCGGCTGCCCGAAATGTCGTCCCGTTTATCGGCAAAAACTTCAGCACTATTTTACAGATAACATTGACGAACTTTGCGACGATTGCAAACGGCGGATTGATAAAAATCCTATGCGAATTTTGGACTGCAAAGTTGACGGCGCTAAGGAATTTATGGAAGACGCGCCGAAAATTGAAACTTGCCTGTGCGACGACTGCCGCGAACATTTTGCCAAAGTTCAAGAATTTTTGACGGCGGCGGGCGTTAAATTTGAGCTTGACGGGCGGCTTGTGCGCGGGCTGGATTATTACACGAAGACGGCGTTTGAGATTCAATATTTGCCATTGGGCGCGCAGTCGGCGGTTGCGGGCGGCGGGCGCTACGACGGCTTGATTGAAGAAATTGGCGGCAATCCGACGCCTGGCATTGGGTTTGCGGCGGGCATTGAGCGGATTTTAATTGCGCTTGAAAAACAAAATTTGTTGCAAACGAAAATTAAAAGTCTTGACGCGTTCATAGTTACTTCCGGCTCGAAGGCTGAAGTTTTCGGTTTTAATTTGCTGACGAAACTTCGGCGCGAAAATATTTCCGCCACGATGGATTTTGCCAAACGCAGTATGAAAGCGCAAATGAAACAGGCGGCGAAATCCGGCGCAAAATTCGCGCTGATTATCGGCGAAGACGAAATTAAAAATTCTACCGTGACCGTGAAAAATCTCGAAACTTCAGAGCAGGAAAATATTCCCGCAGATAAAATTGCCGATTCGCTGAAAAGCTAAGGTGGTTTTATGTCAATTTTTGAATCTGAATTTGTCGACCGCATCGAGCCGCAAAAAACTTTTTGGGAAAACTACGATAAAATTTCCGCCGAAAGTGCCACGATTGTTTTTTATGGCGAAGGCGGCATTGGCAAAACGCGCCTGCTCAAGGAACTTTCCAGAGAATTTAACCCCGAAATTCAGAATCTCGCTCAAGAGGTTGCTTACGCTCATTACGATTTTGAAAATATTTTCGACACGCGGACGATACTTTTGTCAATAAAATATCAGCTCGATAAGCAGGGCTTTACTTTCCCGCTGTTTGAAATCGGAAATTTTTATTACAGCTTGAAAATTGAAAATCTGAATGCGGACGATTTGCCGAAAATCAAAAAATTTGTAGATAAAAGTCAAGTGCTCCGCGGAATTACCACCGGAATTGATTTTGTAATGCTGGGCGCGAGTATGGGAATGAGTACTACTGTTGCCGTTTTTTCAATGATTAGCAAAAAAATTTTTGAGTGGCTCATTACCCGAAAGTTGAAAGCTGAAATTCTGCGCCGATTCAAAGTAGCCATAGACGACGACGCGCCGAATACAATTTATGAGCTGTTGCCGGAACTTTTCGCCCTTGACATTAAAGGTTATTTTGAAAACGCCAATCACCGGAAAAAGGCGCTTGTCATGTTCCTCGACACCTACGAAAAACTTGCCAGTGAGGCTAAGATGATTTATGAGGAGCGCGTGCGGGATTTATGGCTGCGCGGCGCGGTAAGCGGTATAATGTCAATCGTCCCGAATACGCTCTGGGTGATTTGCGGCAGAACTAATCTGCAATGGAATTTCGCGCACGCCGATATTCCCGTCCAAAGTGTGAAACTTGCCGCACTTTCCGAAAATGATTCTAAAGCTCTGCTTGAAAAATCCGGCGTTGAAAATTCAAATCTGCGCGACGGGATAGCGAAACTTACGCAGGGTTCACCAATTTTTTTGACGCTGTGCCTGGATATTTACCGCGCTTACCTTGACAGCCACAACGGCGACGAGCCCGATATTTCCAAATTCGCCGCCGGACGCGAAAAAGTTGTAAACCGCATTTTGAAATACATGGACGCGCAGACGCAGGAGACGATTAAATTTCTCTGCGCCTTGAATTTTTACACGGACGATATTGCCTGCGAAATCGGCGATAAGGCTATCGTTTTCAATGATACGATTTACGAGCAGACGAAAATTTTTTCGTTTATCCACAGCGAAGAAATTATTATCGACGACTTCACGGCGACGGTTTACACTTTCGACAAAACGATTCAAGCAGATTTGTTGCCGAATTGTTCTGAGCGGCTGATCAAGAAAATCAAGAAATTTGCCAACGAATATTTTAATGAGGCGTTGCCCAAATTGCCGAGTACCGGCGGCGAATTTATTTTCAATCTCATGTATTGGACGAAATTGCTTGCCCGATACATTGAGCCGAACGACGCGGATTTTGTTGAACAGTACAGCGAAAATATTTCGGCTTACGTTTCAAAATTAATGGATTTCGCGAAATTTGACGATATTCAAAATGTGATTGGCGTTTATTTTGCGAAAGTTATAAACTTCGACGAAACCGATACGACAGCTCACGCGCTTTTTGAATTTGAAACCGCCCGATTGAAATTCGCGCAGGGTTTGTATCAAGAATCCGCCGATTATTCCAAATCTGCGTACGAAAAATTTTTAGAGCTCACCGACGAAGAGGAGCCTCAAACACTCGACGCAATGGCTCATTTGGCAATTTCGCTGAATGCTCTCGGAAAATACCGCGAGGCGCTCGAACTTCAGAAAAATTTGCTTGAGCTTTACCGTGATATTTTCGGCGACAAAAATTCCAAAACCGTTGGCGCTATGCACACTCTGGCAAGGATTTTTGCCAATCTCGGACTTTACGAACAGGAAATTGAAATTGGCTCGAAGGCGCTTGCGCTTGAGGAAAAAGTCCTTGAGAATTACCGTGAAAATTTCGGCGGCAGAAATACCAAAACTATCAGCGCCATGCACAATCTGGCGGCGTCGTTGAATAATTTGGAACTTCACGAACGCTACGAGGAAGCCTTGAAACTTTTGGAAAAGGTGCTGAAATTTTATCGCAAAAACCGCGGCGAAAAACATCCGGACACCATTTTGGCTACTCAAAATCTGATAACGACGCTGAATCATTTGGGGCGCTACGAAGAATCTCTTGAACTTCAAAAACAGGTGCTGAATTATTACGCTGAAACTTTTGGCGATAAACACCCGAGAACCATTGACGCCATGAATAATTTAGCCGCGATACTTTTTAATTTGGAACGCCACACGGACGAAATTGAACTTCGGCAAAAAATTCTTGAATTGTATCGTGAAATTCTCGGCGCTGACCACCCGAAAACTCTTCACGCCATGGGCAGCCTGGCAATATCTTTCAGCAGTTCCGGAAACTTCGACAAATCCATTAAACTCGTGCGGCAGATTCTCAAAATATCCGGCGAAATTGACACAACAGACGAAATTCTCGGCAATACAATGGCGTTGGCGTACTGTCTTAACGATTTTTTGAATAACGCCGCCTTTCGCGCAGAGGCGATTGAACTTGTGCGGCAGGCGCTTGACATACTCAAAAAATTTAATTACCATAAGAGCCCCGAAACTACCGTTGCCTCCGTGAATCTGCAAATTCTGTCGTATACGTTAACGGATTTGGGCTATAACGAAGAGGCGGCGGAAATTGAGCGATATGCTTTGAGTTTGCCGGAGCAGGAATTTGATTTTGAGAACGATCCATTTTTTAACGAACTTGAGGATTTGTTCAATCAGTGTCTGGCGGATAATGGAATTGATTTGTCGAAAAATAATTCTGTCGAAGCGGAATAAAATTTTAGGAGAGAAGACCGTGAAAAAATTTTTGGTAGCCTTGATAATTTCGGCGTCGCTAATCGGCGCTGCGCCGGCGGAAGTTGAGGCAGTCGAGCCGTATGACGTGATATTGCAGGAAGTGAGCCGTTACGGCAAAACCGACAAAGAAATTTCGTGGATAGCAATGGCGATTTTATATGCGGCGGAAAAATGCGGAGTTGATCCGATGCTGATAACGGCGGTAATGGAAACTGAAAGCGCATTCAATTTCAATGCGCGCAGTCCTGTCGGCGCGATAGGTTTAATGCAGTTGATGCCGGAAACAGCGCGAAATATCGGCGTCAACCCGCACAATCCGCTTGCAAATGTGGTAGGCGGTGCGGTTTATTTGAAGACACAGCTAAATCGATTCGCGGGAAACGGCGCTTACGCTCTGACTTACGCTATTGCCGCTTACAACGCCGGTCCGCAAGCCGTCATAAATGCAAATGGCATTCCGAATTACCACGAGACGCGCAATTACGTTGCCAAAGTCATAAGCAATTATAATCGTCTGCGTCAAAATTTGATTAGCTGAAAAATCTTTAGGAGGAATTTTGAATTGGAAACGCTTAAGGGAATGGAGCGCACGAAAAATTGTGGTGAGCTCCGCAAAGTTGACGAAGGGCAAATTGTACAGCTTGCCGGTTGGGTTTCGCGCAGGCGCGACCACGGCGGCTTAATTTTTGTGGATATGCGCGACCGCAGCGGAATTGTGCAGATAGTTTTTGACGCGGCGGAAATGGGAGACACTTTTTCTAAGGCTGAAACTTTGCGCAATGAATTTGTTATCGGCGTTCGCGGCAAAGTTCGCGCGCGCAGTGCCGATACCGTCAATCCGAAAATGGCGACCGGCGAAATTGAAATTGTCGTTAATGAACTTCGAATTTTGAACAAGGCAAAGACGCCGCCGTTTTACATTCAAGATGGCGTTGACGTTGACGAAAACGTCCGCCTGCGCTATCGGTATTTGGATTTGCGCCGCCCCGAAATGCAGCAGAATATTATGCTCCGCCACCGCGTGACGAAAATTATGCGCGATTATCTTGACGAAAACGGATTTTTGGAAATTGAAACGCCAATGCTTTGCCGTTCGACGCCGGAAGGTGCGCGCGATTTCCTTGTGCCGAGCCGCTTAAATCCCGGGCAATTTTACGCACTGCCGCAATCTCCGCAGATTTTCAAGCAGCTTTTAATGGTTGCCGGTTTCGAAAAATATTTTCAGATTGTGCGCTGTTTCCGCGATGAAGATTTGCGCGCCGACCGTCAGCCCGAATTTACGCAGCTTGACATTGAAACTTCATTTCTTAACCAGGAAAATATTTTGACGCTCATGGAAGGCTTGATTAAGAAAATTTTTGAGACGACGCTTGACGTGAAAATTGAGACGCCATTTCAAAGAATGAGCTGGGACGAGGCTATGAATCGGTTTGGTAGCGATAAGCCGGATTTGCGCTTCGGTATGGAACTGCAGGACATTTCCGAGTTTGTCAAAGGCTCGACTTTCAAAGTTTTCAACAGCGTTTTGGAAAATGGCGGGCAGGTCAAAGTTATCAACGTCGAAGGTTACGCCGATATTCCGCGCCGCGAACTTGACGAGCTCGTTGAATACTGCAAGATTTACGGCGCAAAAGGTATGGCGTGGATTCAATACAGCGCCGACGGTATCAAATCGCCGTTCAAGAAATTTTACAGCGATGAAACTTTTGAGCAAATTAAAAAAGCCACCGGTGCTAAGACTGGTGACTTGCTGTTGGTTGTCGGCGATAAGCCTTCGGTTGTCGCGCAGACATTGGGCGAACTCAGATTGGAAATGGCGCGCCGCCGCAATTTGATTGACGCGAATAAACTTTGTTTCCTGTGGATTGTTGATTTTCCAATGTTTGAATACGTCGAGGAAGACAAGCGCTGGAAGGCAATGCACCACCCGTTTACCGCGCCGCGTGAAGAAGATATTGAATTTTTATTAACCGCGCCGGAAAAAGTTAAGGCGAATGCGTATGACATAGTTTTGAATGGCGTGGAAGTTGGCGGCGGCAGTTTGCGAATTTATCAGAGCGATTTGCAGGAAAAAGTTTTCGAGGCAATAGGTTTAACTAAGGACGAGGCGCGCGCGAAATTCGGTTTCTTAATGGACGCGTTTGAATACGGACCGCCCCCGCACGGTGGAATTGCATTCGGGCTTGACAGGCTCGTTATGCTCATGGCTCAAAGAAAATCTATTCGAGACGTCATTGCTTTTCCGAAAACTCAAAGCGCTATCGATCCAATGAGCCACGCACCTTCCGAAGTCGACGACAAGCAACTGCGCGAACTCTACATTAAAACTACTGTTAAAAAAGCTTGATTCGGCATTTCTTTTTTAGAAAAAGAAACGCCTAGCAAAGAAAAACGTGGCGCGGATTGTCACATCACGTGACAAGCGCGCCACAGGGAGCGCCCATCCTGCGTGGTTTGCGTTAGCAAAGCATGCTCCTGGCGCTCTTTTTGTTTTGGTTGATTTGTTATTCGGTTAAAATCCCTGCCATTCGCAATAAATATTTCGCGTTCGTCGTCGTACAACGCCCCTCGCGCAACTTGAAGTCAAATTTTATCTGGTCGCCTTCGTAATATTCCTGGAAGTGCCAATTTGTAATATTTTCCATCGAACATAAATCAAAATCGTGCGTAGTCACCAAAGTTATGCTCAAGCCGTTCGTCAGCCGCTTAATCGCTTCCTTCGCACCCATTATCCGATCGTCTTCGTTCGTGCCCTTAAAAATTTCGTCGATACATATCAGCATCGGCAATTTTTTTTCGCTGTACTCAATCATGCTCTTAATCCGCAAAAGTTCAGCGTAAAACGTAGACAAACCCTGGCTGATATCGTCGTTGACTCGAATTGAAGTGAAAATCGCCATCTTGCTCACGGAAAAACTTTCGGCACAAACCGGCGCGCCTGCATACGCCAACAGCACCGCGCTCGCCAATGTCCTTATCCAGGTGGTTTTGCCCGACATATTCGCGCCCGTGATTATCGTTGTACTTGCCCGTAAATCCGCGCTGTTAGCCACGGCTTTTTTGTCGGCAATTAACAGGCTCGTTAAATTTTTCGCCTTGATTCGCGGCGTGTCTCTGTCCAAAAGTTTCGGGAAACAGTAATTCGTGCGCGTTTGCCCGATTGACGCGAAACTCATTAAAACTTCCGCCTCCGACCACGCGTCAATCCATTTTCGCAAATGTTTCGCCGCAGTCTCACGCCACTTGATAAACGCCGCCGCACAAAAAAAGTCCAATAAAAATAAGCCGTTTCCCAAAATGTAAAACACCGGATTTCTCCGCGAATTGACGAAACTTAACAGCAACGACAGCACTTTCAAATTTTGCGCCGCCGATACTTCGTCCGTCAAATCTGCGCGAATTTTCCCCAAACTGCGCGAACTGAAGTCTGTACTTTCCAGCCGCTCGAATATCGCCTGGTACAATTTCAATTCTTTGGAAATAATTTGCACCGGCTTTAACAATTCCGAAGTTCGCCGCAGCAGCGCAAACGCCAACAGCAACGATAAAAACGGCACGACCGGCAACAGTACCGCGTCCAAAATCCCGCGATATGTCAGCGCACATTGGATTAAAAATATCGGCAACGGCAAAAATCTCAGCAATAAAATTTTATCCGGATGCGGCGGCGGCTCTTCAACCGATTGAATTAAATCTGTGGTATCGTGGTTGTTCGGCATCAATCGGGCGAGCGCCTCCAAATCCAGCGATAGCCGCGGGCGCTGTAATAATTCTTCGACGCCGTGCTGGCGCGTCCGTACCGGCGCAAAATCTTCCGGCGGAAATGGCGATAACGATTCGGCTAATCTGTCACGCCCGCGTTTTGTTCGAGCCGCGCAGATGTATTGAAAAATCGAGCCTTCGCCGAAAATGTATAAATCCACGTCTTGCGGGCGGTCGTTATTCAAGTAAGCGCTGCCGTCATTTGAACGTTTGCGCCATGTGCCTCGCGCCCTCACTATGTATGAATTTAAAACATTCAAGCGGCTGGTTAAAAATTTTTGCCGCCGTCGGATTTCGTCGTGATAACCTACGAGCCGCAAAAATATTAAAAACAAAACCAGCGCGCCCCAATAGCCCGCCTTGTAATAATCCCAGCCGATTGCAAAGCTGAAAATCGCCGCCGCAAAGACGCCCATTCGTGCCCACGTAACTTTTTTTTCGCGAAGGTGCAAACTGCGCTGTTCCGTCAAATCGATTTCGCGCTCGTTGTCATAAAATGCTCTGTTCAATTCGATGCTCCAATCTTGCTGTCCATAACAAAATGCGTGGCGCTGACTTGATACATTTTCGCGTTTTCATAATCCGCTGAATTTGCGTCGTAAGTTATCAGCCGGCGATTTTTTTCAACGCGCGGATTCGGAAGTGGCACGGCGGACAACAAACTTTGCGTGTACTTGTGAACCGGATTTGAAAAAATTTCCTCGGTCAAGCCGGTTTCAACTAAATAGCCCTTGTGCAAAACGCCGATTCTGTCAGAAATGTATTTGACCATGCTCAAATCGTGCGCAATGAAAAGATACGCACATTTCGTTTCGGCTTGAATGTCCTTCATAAGATTGACGACCTGCGCCTGAATTGAAACGTCCAGCGCGGAAATGCATTCGTCAGCGATAATCAGCTTAGGATTCATAACCAGCGCGCGCGCAATTCCTACGCGCTGCCTTTGTCCGCCGGAAAATTGCTGAGGATATCTTTCAGCGTGAGCCGGCGATAAGCCAACTTTTTTCAAAATACCGCCGATAATTTCATTGCGCTCGCTCAAATTCGAATACAGCCCGTGAATATCGAGCCCTTCGCCGATAATGTCACCAATTTTTTTCCGCGGATTCAAACTCGACATCGGATCTTGAAAAATCATCTGCATATTTTTCCGGAGCATCTTGTTCGTCTTATCGTCAAGAGAGCCGGAAATTTTTTTGCCGTTAAAAATAATTTCGCCGTCGGTGGGGTCGTACAGCCGAATGATACTGCGCCCAATCGTCGTCTTGCCGCTGCCGCTTTCGCCAACCAGTCCGTAAGTTTCGCCCGCGTAAATTTCGAAAGAAACGCCGTTGACAGCTTTAACGGTAAAACTGCGCGAGATTTTAAAATGCTGCCGAAGATTTTTCACGCTAAGCAAAGGTTGAGCCATTTACAAATTCGCCGCCTTTCGTGAGCGTTCCAATCTCGATTTTAATTCCGGCGGCAATTCAATTTTCGGCGCGTCGGGGTGAAGTAGCCACGTCGCCGCGTAATGCGTTTCAGTTATTTTGAACATTGGCGGCTCGGCTTTTTCGTCGATTTTCATTGCAAATTTGTTTCGCGCAGAAAATGCGTCGCCCTGCGGTTCGTGCAACAAATTCGGCGGGCTGCCTGGAATTGAATACAATCTGTCGTCGTCCGTTTCCAAATCCGGCATTGCCGATAACAGCCCCCAAGTGTACGGGTGGCGCGGGTCGTAAAAAATTTCGTCGACTGTTCCAAATTCAATAATTTTTCCCGCGTACATTACGTTGACAAAATCGGCAACTTTCGCCACAACTCCTAAATCGTGCGTGATATAAATCACCGACAAGCCCATTTGCGCTTGAATGTCGCGAATCAAATTCAAAATGCGCGCTTGAATCGTGACGTCAAGGGCAGTGGTCGGCTCGTCGCAGATTAAAACTTTCGGCTCGCAGGACAACGCAATTGCAATTACAACGCGCTGACGCATACCGCCCGAAAGTTGGTGAGGATAATTTTTCATGCGCTTTTCGGCGTCAATTATTCCAACCAAATTCAAAAGTTCGACGGCTCTTGCTTGTGCGGCACTGCGCGAAATTTTTTTGTGAAGAAACATGCCTTCCATAATCTGCTCGCCGATTTGCATTGTTGGGTCAAGGCTAGTCATTGGATCTTGAAAAACCATGGCAATTTGCTGCCCGTTAATTTTTTGGCGCAAATCCTTTTTCGGCAAAGTCAGCAGGTCAACGCCGTTGTAAAAAATATTTCCGCTGTTAATGACGCTGTTTGAATCCAGCAAGCCGGTAACCGCCTTCATTGTGACGGATTTGCCGCTGCCGGATTCGCCGACAAGCGCAATGGTTTTGCCGCGCGGTAAATCGAAATTGACGCCGCGTATTGCGTGAATGTCGCCCGCGTTCGTCCGAAAAGTTATGTCCAGATTTTTTATCGATAAAATATTTTCCATCACATATCCTCAAGTTTCGGCGCAAGTGCTTCGCGCAGTCCGTCACCAATCAAGTTGAATCCGAGCATTAAAATCGCCAGCACACAAATTGGCGGCAAAATCTGATACGGCAAAATTGTAATGTTGTTAAAGCCCGCTTCGATTAATGAGCCGATTGAACATTGCGGCAAAACTATTCCTACGCCCACGAAACTTAAAAAAGCCTCTGTGAAAATCGCAACCGGTATTGAAAACATTACCTGCGTGATTATCGGTCCGATTGTGTTTGGCAAAATCTGCTTAAAAATTATGTGGAAATTTCCCGCGCCCAATGTCCGGCTCGCCAAAACGTATTCGCGCTCCTTGAGTTTCAAACATTCCGCGCGCGCGATTTTGCTCATTCCAATCCATTCAGTTATCAGCAGCGACGCGATAACTAATCCAATTCCCTTGTCCATGAAAATCGCCAGCACCGAAATTATAACCAGCGTTGGAATACTGCCCGCAATTTCTATCAGCCGCTGCATTACGTTATCGACGTTTCCGCCGTAATAGCCGCTAATCAAGCCGTAGCTCGTGCCGATTAACATATCAATGAAAATCGCCACAAACGCTATCACTAACGAAACGCGCGCGCCTTGCCAGGTCCGCGTCCACAAATCGCGCCCCATATCGTCCGTGCCGAAAATAAAAGTTTTGTCCGCGAAAAGATTTTGATTTTCACCGGAAAATTGCGGCGGCAGACTTTTAGCAACAATTTCTTTGCCATTGTCGCCGGTTATCGAAATAATTTCTTGATAGCCGTAAGAACTTATCAGCGGGGCGAAAATCGCCAGAATCATTATCGCACTAACCAAAATCAAACCGGTTACGGCAAATTTATTTTTGAAAAAATGAATCGCAACCCCGCGCCAATATCCCTGCGACGCGAAATTTTTAATATCGCGTCCGGAAATAAATTCAAAGTCTCCGGCTTGCGGCGTGTAAATTTTTTCCATACTCATCAATCCTTCGCCGCCAATCTTATGCGCGGGTCGATTATTCCGTACAAAATATCGAGCAACAGCATTATTCCAATGTATAGCGCCGAAAAGACTATTCCCAGCGCCAAAACATAATTGTAGTCAACGCCCTGCCCCGCGATTGCGTCAACCATCAATTTGCCGACGCCGTTTATTCCGTAAATTTTTTCAATGACCATTGCGCCCGTCAACAAGTCCACAACTAGCGGCGCAATTACCGTGACGATTGGTATCAGCGCATTTCTTAGGACGTGGCGGCGAATTAATTGTAAACCGTACAAACCTTTCGCTTCCGCCAATTTTACGTAGTCGCTGTTCATTACTTCGACCATTTCATTTCGGGTGAAACGCGCCACTGTCGAAATTGCAAACAGGCTTAACGACATTGCCGGCATTACTGCTGACGATAAAAATCTTGACGGGTCGAAGAAATACGGAAACATCGGGATTTTGTACGAAAAAAAATACTGCAGGAATATCATAAAAACATATGACGGAATGCACACGCCCAAAATCGATACGATTGTGCATAAGCCGTCCAAAAATTTTCCGCGGTGAAGTGCCGCCGTTATTCCGATTATCAGCCCGACCAAAGTTCCGAATAATATTGACAGTACGCCGATTTTAAATGAATTTTCCAGGCATTTGAGCATTATCGGTTTTATCGGCGCGCCGTTGTAAAGCGAAGTTCCATTGCCGAAACTGCCGCCCATTAACATTGAAATATAATCGGCGAATTGTACCAAAATTGGCTTGTCGAGTCCGAGTTCCAGCCGTTTCTGCAAAATCATTTCCGCGCTCATTCTTTCGACGGGGAAGGGGTTTCCTGGCATTATTCGGATTAAAATAAACAGCACGAAAATTATTGCAAACAGCGTTAACAGCGACATTATGAGGCGCTTAGCAATGTATTTTGTCATTGGACTTTCGCGGATTTGTAGGCGCGCTCAATCGCCACGGAATGAAATTCGATACCGCTGACGTTGCTTGAAATTAAATTTGCAACGGCGTTTGTGTAAAGCGGGGAGATAACCGCATTTTCCAGCAAAATTCTTTCGGCGTCGTACATGGCGCTCCATCTTTCGTCGTATCGCGCGGCAAGGTCGCCTATCGTGCATTCGGCGATAATTTTATCGTAATCGGCATTGCTCCAATGCTCGGCAATTTCGCAGCCTTCGGTTGTCCACAGCGTGAAAAATGTCATTGGGTCGTCATAATCGGGCGCCCAGCTCGTAATGGCAATATCGTAGCTGTTGGTTGTAACTCTGTCGAGATATTCGGCTTTGGGCATCGGCTGAAGATTGAGCGTCACGCCTGGCAAATTTCCCTCGACTTGAGATTTAATTGCCTGCGCGACTTTCACAACGGTATCGCCGCTGTCATTGGCGTAAATCAATTCAAGCGAAAAATTCTCCGCGCCGAGTTCAGATTTAGCTTTTTCCAAAAATCCGCGCGCCTTTTCAACGTCGAAACTTACCACGTCAGAAAATTGTTTTTGGTCGGCGGCAAAATATTCGCCGGTTTTGGCATTCGCCGCAAATCTGAGCGGAATAGCCGTGTAAGTTGCCTGCGAGCCGTTCATAACGTAATTGTCAACGAGAGATTCGCGGTCAATGGCGTTTGAAATTGCAAGGCGGAGATTGGCGTTGGCAAGCGCGCCGCCGTGATTATTTTTGTAGTCCTGGTTAAACGAAAGGTAATTCAAAAGTCCGGTGGGAATTGTCTGCAGATTTTGGGAAAGTTCGGGGTCATTTTGGACATTCACAACCTGGTTGCCGTTGATAACCGCCAAATTCAGAGTTTTGTTTTTAAAAGCAGTCAAAGCGTTATCGGACGAAGAAACAACCTGGTACTGCAGATTTTCCAGAGAAACGCGGGCGGCGTCCCAATAAGAATTATTTTTCACGAGCTGAATACTTGCCGCGCCAGGAACATAATCGGCAAGCTTAAATGCGCCGTTCGACAAAAAAGTTTCGGGGCTTGTGCCGTAAGAATTTTTTTCGAGGCTGTTATAAAAATTTTCATTAATCGGATAAAAGGCGGGGAAACACATCAGCGACGGGAAAAACGAAACCGGCGCGTCCAATTCGACAACCAAAGTTTTTGATCCAATCGCATAAACGCCCAAATGTTCGGGGGAAATTTCTTTGCGAATAACGGCGTCAGCATTTTTTATGCAGGCAACGGTCGAGCCCATAATGTAAGCGTACTTGCTGGATTCGACGCAATGACGCCGCCACGCGAAAATAAAATCTTCGGCGGTAACTTCTTCGCCATTCGCCCAAATCGCTTCGCGCAGGTGAAATGTATAAGTTCTGCCGTCTTCAGAAACGTCGTAGTCCTGCGCGAGAGCCGGAACAGCTTTGCCGTCCGCGTCGAGCTGCATCAAACCGTCGATACAGTCAGCGATAACTTCAAAGGACGCCGAGTCGGTTGCCTGCGCGCTGTCCAAAGATACAATATTTGACTGCAGCATAACGCTCAATCTGCCGTTGCCCGCGGATTCGTCGCCGCCGCAACCCGTCATTAGCGCCGATAAAATCAACAGCGCCATTGCCAAAAATTTCTTCACGTCAATACTTCCTTTCAATATAAAAATGCTGATAATCTTTCTTGCCGCGCCAATTTCCGCCCCACGAAAAGCCGTGTTCGGCAAAAAGTTTACAGCACAAATCATTTTCGGTAATTTTGTACGGGAAAATTTTTTCGCGGTCTTCGAAGTCAGCGGCGGTTATCGGCTCAATAATTTTCTTGCCATCGACAAATTTAATGTAAGGATTGTAAAGCGGATTAATATCAACCGCCAGCCCGTAACCGTGAGCTGAAATTTCGGTCGTGTGCGAAATACAGCGAAAATTAAAACACGAAGAATTATTATCGCGCATTGAAAGTTCGTCGTCGGCGTCGTATTCGTCAATGAGCCGGATTTTCTCAATGGGATAATTCTCCGTGAAAAGTTTTTTGAAAATGTCGATGAGCGCGGCGGCAATTTGGGCGTGGCAAATCATTTCGCCGGATAAAATTTCGCCGCTCAAATTTTTATGCAGGATTTTCAAGTAGCGTAAATCGCCAATCGGTACGGGACAATTTTTTTTGTAAGATTTGCCGTCAATTCGCGAAAAAATTTCGTTGTCAATTTCGGCAATGCAAAATGTTTTTTCCAATAAACTCATTACCCCTCGAAAAAAATTTTTGCTATAATAACAAAATTAAGGGGGCGCGTCAAATTGGACGAACTGATTGGTGACAGCGGCGTCAAAGTTCCTGGGCTGGGCGTGATTGTCTACAGGGACGGCGCGGAGATTTACTCAAAATTTTTGGGGCGGCGCGATATTTTTTTGAATAAGCCGGTGACGCGGCAGACAAAATTTCGGGCGGCGTCTATTTCCAAAATGTTTACGATTTTTACGATTCTGCAGCTGGTTGAGCGCGGCAAAATTAATCTCGACGAAGATATTAGCCGGTATTTGGATTTTGACTTGCACAATCCGCATTTTCCGCAAAAAAAAATCACCGTGCGAATGTTGGCGAGCCATACGTCAACTCTGCGCGACGGTAAAATTTACAGCATACCGCCAGAAGTCAGCGTTAAAGAATTTTTTACTCCGGACGGCAAATATTTTGAGGGCGGCGGACATTTTGGCGCGGAAGAAAATTTTTTCGTGTACAGCAATTTGAATTACGGTTTGCTCGGTACGATTATTGAAGCGGTGACCGGCACGCGCTTTGATATTTATCAGCGGGAAAATATTTTATCGCAGTTGGAAACCAGGGCTGATTATGTTCCGAGCAATTTTGAGCGCGCTGAATTTGAAATGCTCGGCGCTGTTTACCAGAAAAAAAATCCGCGCGGTATTTGGAACGAACGCGGCGATTGGTACGGCAAAGCTGATGATTTTCGCGGGATTCAGCCGCCCAAAGATACCATTTCCCTGCAAAATCCTTACGACGAAAATTTTCAAGCTGTCTACGATTTGAAAAATTATCGCGCAGGGACGAATGCAACGATTTTTTCACCGCAAGGCGGGCTTAGGATTTCTTTTGAGGAAATGACGCACGCGCTGGAAATGCTGATGAATGGCGGCGTTTTTCGCGGCAGAAAAATTCTCAGCGAAAAGTCGATTGAAACTATGTTGACGCCGCATTGGATTTACAACGGCAAAAACGGCAATACTTACGGCGGCGCGATTTTAAGCTACGGCTTAGGAATTTATTTCATTGACGGCAAAAGTTCTGCGCGACTTTGCAAAGATTTTGAGCTGAATTTGATTGGACATACCGGCGCGGCGTTCGGGATGTTGTCTGGAATTTTTTTTATTCCGAAAACCAAAACCGGATTTATTTATATGATGAATGGCGCGGCTATTTCCGAAGAAGATTCGCGCAGTGCGGGAAAATTCAGCGGCAATTACATTTGGGAAGAAAATCTTGTTGGTAAAATTTCTAATTTGCTAAATGTATAAAAAAAAACTTTCTTTTGGCGCAAAAGAAAGTTACAAAGAAAACAGCCCGCCGGATAATTCGCTTCACGCTCATTAGCGGCGGGCGGAGTTCGGCGCTCATCCTTGAGCGCTTCTAATTTTGGGTTATTGTTTATTCAGAGAAATTTTCGCGTTAAAGGTAAAGTTTTTGCCGTCAAAATCTATCTCAACAGTGTCGCCGTCTTTCACGTTGCCGGCGATTATTTTTTTGCTAAGTTCGGTTTCCACGGTATGAGTTAAAAGTCTGCGCAACGGACGCGCCCCAAAATTCGGATCGAAACCTTGAGCCGCAAGCGCCTCAACCGCTTTATCCGTCCACTTCAGAGTTACGTTAATCTGCTTCTCAAGCCGCGCATTCAAATTCTTCAACAAAATTTCGGCGATAGATTTAACCTGCTCCTTAGCCAAAGATTTGAACACAACGATATCGTCAACGCGATTCAAAAATTCGGGGCGGAAATAATTTTTCAGCATATCCTTGATAATGTTTTCGGCTTCGGCAAAATCTTTGTTCGTGATAAAGCCGATTTTCGCCCGCTGCAAAATTTCCTGCGAACCGAGGTTGCTCGTCATAATGATAACCGTATTTTTAAAGTTGACAACGCGCCCTTTGCCGTCGGTGAGCCTTCCGTCGTCAAGAATCTGCAACAGCACATTGAAAACGTCGCGGTGAGCCTTTTCGATTTCGTCAAGCAAAATAACGCTGTAGGGGCGGCGGCGAACCGCTTCAGTCAATTGCCCGCCTTCCTCATAACCAACATAACCAGGAGGCGCGCCAATCAGCCTTGCCACAGTGTGCTTTTCCATAAATTCGCTCATATCTACGCGAATCATGCTGCGTTCGTCGTCGAACAGCGCTTCAGCCAACGCCTTTGCCAGCTCGGTTTTGCCAACGCCCGTCGGTCCTAAGAAAATAAATGAGCCAATCGGACGATTCGGATCTTTGATACCGGCGCGCGCCCGCAAAATCGCCTCGCTCACAACTTTAACAGCCTCATCTTGCCCAACCACGCGCTTATGCAAAGTGTCTTCCAAATGCAACAGCTTTTCGCGTTCGCCCGTCATCATTTTGGTAATGGGAATGCCCGTCCAGCGGCTTACAACTTTGGCAATGTCTTCTTCGCCGACTTCTTCCTTCAAAAGGCGCTCGCCCTTAGCCTGCTCCGCAATTTCCTTTTCAACGTTTTGCAAAGTTTTCTGCAACGCCGGAAGTTTGCCGTATTTCAGCTCAGAAAGTTTCTGCAAATCATAAGCGCGTTCGGCCGTCGCCATTTCGGTATTAACGTCGTCAATTTCCTTTTTGATAGCACGCACGCGCAATATAGACTGCTTTTCAGCTTCCCATTTGTCGCGCAGAACTTTTTCTTGAGCCTGCAAAGTTTCAATTTCCGCTTGAATTGATTTAAGTTTTTCGCGCGAAGAAGAATCATTTTCCTTTTTGAGCGCCTGAACTTCGATTTCAAGCTGCATAGTTTTTCTGCGAATTTCATCAATCGGCGCGGGTAAAGACTCAATTTCCGTGCGAAGTTTCGCCGCCGCCTCGTCGACAAGGTCAATCGCCTTATCCGGCAAAAATCTATCAGAAATATATCTGTCGGACAAAGTCGCCGCCGCCACCAGCGCCGCGTCACGAATACGCACGCCGTGGTGAACTTCATAACGCTCCTTCAAGCCGCGCAAAATCGTTATCGTATCCTCAACCGTCGGCTCGCCCACCATTACCGGCTGAAAACGCCGCTCAAGCGCCGTGTCCTTTTCAATGTACTTGCGATATTCATTCAGCGTCGTAGCACCGATACAGCGCAATTCGCCGCGTGCCATCATCGGCTTCAGCAAATTTCCGGCGTCCATTGCGCCCTCGGCTTTGCCCGCGCCAACCACCGTGTGAACTTCATCGATAAACAACAAAATTTGCCCGTCAGATTTAACAATTTCGCTAAGCACGGTTTTTAAGCGTTCCTCAAATTCGCCGCGGAATTTCGCGCCCGCAATCAACGAACCCATATCAAGCGCGTACAAAGTTTTATTTTTCAAAGACTCCGGAACATCGCCCGCCACAATTCGCCGCGCTAAACCTTCGACAATAGCCGTCTTGCCAACGCCAGGCTCACCAATCAGCACAGGATTATTTTTCGTGCGCCGACTCAAAATCTCAATCGTGCGCCTGATCTCTTCGTCGCGCCCAATAACAGGGTCAAGTTTCCCTGCGCGAGCCGCCGCCGTCAAATCGCGCCCAAATTTTTCTAACGCTTGATAAGCCTCTTCCGGATTTTCGCTGGTAACATTTTGCTTGCGATTTTTCTTGATTGAATCGTCAATTTTGTCACGCGTCAATTTAAATTCTTTGGCAATGTCTTTGACAACCGAACTACCGTCCGCCACCAGCGCCAAAAGTAAATGCTCAGTGCTGATATATTCGTCGCGCATAGACTTTGAATATTCCTGCGCCTTGCCAATCACGCGCGCCAAATCTACGCCCATTGCAAGCCGTTCTTGCCCCTGGACGCTCGGAATTTTATTTAATTCGGCTTCGAGCCGCACTTTCAACATCGGCAAATCCGTTTGACAATCCGCAAATATCGTCGCCAACAAGCCCTCCGGCTCTTTCGCCAGCGCCAACATTAAATGTATCGAATTAAATTCCTGGTGATACCTCATCGCCGCTAATTGTTGCGCCGCCTGTACCGCCGCCATCGCTTTTGCTGTGTATTTTTCTCCTGCCATAATTTATCAGCTCCAATTTATAATTAGTCAATCGGTTTGACTAATTATATTGTACCACATAAGTCAAGAGAAATTTTTTAATTTTTATCTGTGGCTTGCCAATTTTTGCAGATCTCGAATATGTTAATGCGTTTTGTGACGAAATTTCTGCCGCCGCTTTGAACATTATAGCCGTTCGGACATCTGCAATTAAGTTTTTCAATCCAGTATTTTTCGCGCGCATTCAACTGTTCAATCGTTTCGCATTCTTCAATCACCACGAAAACAAAATTTTCAATGCCAAATTCGCGAATGGCATTGCCGATAACCGATTTTGCACGCTTATGTTCATCGAAACGTTTCTTGACCCGATGAACCGTCTGCCCAATGTAAATCTTATGGTTAATCATATTCTCGATACCATAAATGACTCCGCCCATAAAAAGCTCACACCCATTTCTTGACAAACAAGGCGCAAGCTTGCTATAATATTTAAACTCAAAAGGCTCTGCGCCGTGTTCGATTGATTTTTCTGACGTATCAATCATAACACCGCAGGGCTTTTTTAGTCAAGATAATTTTTCATTTTCGTAGGCGGTATGGCAATTTCCTTGCGTTTTCTTGCTGATGTAAGTGGCGGAATCGGCGCGTTTATAAATTTCGGTGAATGAGCAATAATCTTTGATACTGAAAAGTGCCGTTCCCAAGCTGACTGTAATTTTGCGGTCGCCGAGTTCGGGGATATCGATTTTGTCAATTTCGCCGAAAAATCTATCGACAATAATTTTCGCCTGTTCAGCGTTGGTGACGCCGAGCGCATACGCCGCAAATTCGTCGCCGCCCAAACGCATAACTATATCGCTGTTGCGGAAAGATTTTTTCAAGCACTGCGCGATAGCCTTAATGACTTTGTCGCCGACTTCGTGCCCGTAATTGTCATTTATCGATTTGAATTTATCGGCGTCGAGAAGGCAGAACATACCTTCGATACCCTCATTCATCAGCGCGCTAATAGTTTTTTCGCCGCTGCCGCGGTTTCTTAAGCCGGTCATTGCGTCGGTTTCGGAAAGGTACACAAGCTGCTTTTCGCGGCGCTTTGCTTCGTCGATAAGTTCAACCGCAAAAACTATCTGATTGATGCTGCCGTCTTCGTTATCGTCAACCAACATAAAATAAGCTTTGCACCAGCCGCATTTTTCGCTGACAAATTCTTGATGAAGTTCGTAATGCCCCTTCATTCGTTCGGCTAAAGTTGCGAAGTTAACGAAAGACAGCATTTCGCCCAAACTTTCCGGAGCGGTTATTTCTTGAATGGCGTGCTGAATTTTGTCGGAGGCACTTTCGCCGTCGTCGATAATGAACAGATTGACTTTCGGGTCGCGGCTCAATTCGTGAATGGTATCGCTCTCAAAATCAATCAAGTGCATTGAAATATAAAGTCCGGCGTGGCTGGCTATGCCGTGCTTTTTGGCGGTTTCCTCAATTTCCTTGCTGCCCTTTTTTATGCGCGCGCGAATAAATATCAGCAGAATTATCAGCGCAAATAAAAACGTCACCGAAATGTAAAAAATCCAGTTTGAAAAAATCGTCTGCATATTGACGTCTCGGCGAATGACCAAGTACCAATCAATTTCCGGAATATATTTCGTCACGATATAAACGTCGTCAACGCGGCTCAGATTTAATTTGCTGGCGTTGCGAATATTTTTGTGCAGATTGTCAACGATATTTCTAAGGTGCGGGTCTTTGAATTTGGCGGCGTTGGTGTTAATGTCGTAAGCGTTTTTTTTGTCGAGCAAATCAATTTTTATGTCGTAATTATTTTCGTTAATCCGTAAAAGCGTTTGAATCACATCTAATTTAAAGCCAATGCCGCAAACGCCGAGCAAGCCGCCGTCAGCGTCCCGAATCCGCGAATTTATAAAAATCGTCCAAATTCCGTCGTTGGTTTCGTCGTGGTCGACGTCGAACGCGTATTCAACATTTTTCTTGAGAAAATTTTTGTACCAAATATCGTGCGGATTTTTTTCAGTGTCAACCTGTTTGTAAACGCCGTTTTCCGTGTAATAATTTTTCGAGCCGTCAGAAATTATGTACGCCGAACTGTAAAAAAAGTTATTCTTAATTTCGTGCAGATAATTTTTGAATAAATCGCCTTCCTGTTCCGGCGAAAGATTTTTCTCATTTTCGAGAGTGTGCCGCAGAAAACTATCATTCGCCATAGTCTGCGAAACCATAATTGCCTTCAAGAGTTCGTTGTTAATGCTGTCGTAAACATCGGCGGAAATGAGCTTAATCGTTTCTTCGTCGTGGCTCTTGATAACCGTATTCAGAATAAAGCACGATACCGAAATGGAAATCAGCGCCGAAACCGCAATGACGATTAACACCATTTTGGACATACCGATATTTTCCGGCAAATTTTTTTTCATCTTGTTAAACCTCCACGTTAATTGCCTCTAATTTTTTAAAAGCGGTGTGGCAATTTCCTTGAGTTTTTTTGCTCTCGTACACGGCAGAATCGGCGCGTTTGTAAATCTTCATAAAAGTGCAAGGTTCAGCAACACTGAAAAGCGCGCTGCCTAAACTGATTGAAATTTGCCGGTCGCCGAGTTCGGAAATTTTAATTCGCTCAATTTCGCTGAAAAGCCGTTTGACGATAACTTTAACCTGGTCTTCATTGGTAACGCCGAGCGCATAAGCCGCAAATTCGTCGCCGCCCAATCGCATAACAACGTCGCTGTTGCGGAAAGATTTTTTCAAACAATCGGCAATTGCCTTGATAACTTTATCGCCAACGTCATGCCCGTAGTTGTCGTTTATCGATTTAAACTTATCGGCGTCGAGCATAAAAAACGCGCCTTCGATACCCTCGCGCATAAGAGCGCTGATAGTTTTTTCGCCGCTGCCGCGATTTTTTAAGCCTGTCATTGCGTCGGTTTGTGAAAGGTAAAGCAGCTGATTTTCGCGGCGTTTCTCTTCGTCGATAAGTTCAATGGCAAAAATAATCTGGCTGACTTTTTGCTCGCTGTCAAATTCCGCGGCTATAAGATACGCTTTGAGCCAACCGTAATTTTTGCTGAGAAATTCGTGGTGAATGACGCGCCGAATTTTCAGCCGATCGTCGAGCGTCTCCCAATTCATAAATTCCATCATATCCTTCAAATCGTTAGCGGAAGTCATATGTTCAACCGCGGCGATAACTTGACTGGTGGCGTTATTCGCGCCGTCAAAATTCGCCAAATCAAAGTCCTTGTTCGAGCTCAATTTGTAAATCATATTATTTTTCAAGTCAATCAAATGCATGGAAACGTACAAATCGGCGTAGCTGGCGATAGCGTGTTTCTTCGCGGTGTCCTCAACTTTTTTGCGGTCAATCTGCAACGCCACTTGAATAAACAGCAGAAAAATCGCCGACGCAATCAAAAAACTGACGAACATATAAATAATCATATGCGAAAAAGTTCCCTGCGCATTTTCGGCGTCGCGCCGGACAACCAAATACCAATCCAATTCCGGAATATATTTCGTCACGGTAAAAACGCTGTCTTTGGAAGTCAAAACAAATTGCGTGGATTTTTCCGTATTGATAACGTTTTCGACGTGCGGATTTTCGATATTCACAGACGCCGTGTCAACTTGCACAATTCCCTCTTCGTCGACAAGATTAATTTTTATGTTGTAAGTTTGTTCCGCCGTGATAAAAAAATTCTGCATATCGGTAAAATCTACGCCGACGCCGCAAACGCCGAGCAAATTTCCCGCGTCGTCGTCAATCCGCGCGTTTACAAAAACCGTCCATGCATTTTTATTAACCTCGTCAATGTCAATGTCGAAATCGTACGCCACATTTTTATCGACGAAAACTTTGTACCAAATATCGTGCGGATTTTTCTCAACGTCAACTTTCTTGTTCAAGCCGCCGTAAGAATAATAATTTTTCGTGGCGTCGGAAATTAAAAACGCCGCACTGCACCGGAAATTTTTTTTAATCGACATCAGATATTCCCGCATTGACTGAATCGTCTCGGTTTCGGGAATATTTTTTTCTTCGCGAAGTTGCGCCTTCAAATGGCTGTCGCTCGCCATAACCCGCGCCAACATTACCGGTTTAAGCAAATCTTTGGTGATATCGTCGTAAATATCCGCCGCGATAAATTTTATCAATTCTTCGTCGTGGCGCTCAATGACGCGGCTCAAAACAAAGCACGATACCAAAATTGCCAGCACCGAGCCAAGCGCCGTCACCAATAAAACCGTCCGCGAAATATTTTTATTGTCCGCCAAATACTTTTTCATCGTACCCAATCACTTTGCAAAATTTTTTTTATGATACCGCAACAGCAAATTTTTTTCAATGATTGAATACATTTTCTGCGGCTTTGCAAAAATATTTCAACGTGGTATAATTCCTTTGACAAAACAGATATGGAGGGCTTTTAATGAAGTCGGAATTTACACTGAAACTTGACCGTTGCAAAGGTTGCGGAATTTGCGTAGCCTTTTGCCCCAAACAAGTTTTGGCGTTGGATACGCTGGGCAAAGTTTATGTGGCGCATCCGGAAAATTGCATAGCGTGCGGACAATGCGAATTGCGCTGTCCGGATTACGCTATTTTTGTTGATAAATTGAAGCAGGAGGCGGCGGATAAAAAATGAGCGCAAGATTAATGCAGGGAAATGAAGCCGTCGCTGAAGGCGCGTTGAAGGCGGGCGTTAGATTTTTCGGCGGCTATCCAATTACGCCGTCAACAGAAATTGCCGAGAGTTTGGCGAAAATGTTACCGCAGGTCGGCGGCACTTTCATACAAATGGAAGACGAAATTGCAAGCATGGGCGTGATTTTGGGCGCGTCATTGACCGGCAAAAAAGTTTTAACCGCGTCGTCCGGTCCTGGAATAAGTTTAAAGCAAGAATTAATCGGTTACGCGGCGGCGGCGGAAATTCCGGTTGTTATCGTCAACGTGCAACGCGTTGGTCCTTCGACGGGGCAGCCTACCGCGCCGAGTCAAGGCGATGTTATGCAGGCGCGCTGGGGAACTCACGGCGATCATTCAATTATCGTTTTAAGCCCGTGGAGCGTGCGTGAATCTTTTGATTTGGCGGTTAAGGCTGTCAATTACGCTGAAAGATTCAGAACGCCGGTTATTTTGTTAATGGACGAAATTGTTGGTCACCTGCGCGAAAATGTTGAATTGCCGGAGACAGTTGAAATTTATCCGCGCCGCACTCCAAAAATCTCTCGCGCAGAAGGTTATGAGCCGTACAAGCCCGACGCCGATTTAGTTCCAAACGTGGCGAATTTCGGCGAAGGCTACCACATTCACGTTACCGGCTTGATTCACGACGAAACCGGATTTCCCGTCGGCAGCCCGAAAATTACCCGCGAATTTATCAAGCGTATGCATGAAAAAATTAATATCGCGGCGGACGAAATTATCGAAGTCCACGAAGAATTTATGAGCGACGCCGATTATGCGGTTGTGTCATTTGGCGGCACTGCGCGAACGGCTTATGAGGCTGTTTTGAATGCACGTAAGCGCGGCGTCAAAGTCGGGTTCGTGCGGCTGATTACGATTTTTCCATTTGCCGATAAAATCATTGCTGAGCTTGCCAAAAAAGTTAAAGGCATTGTCGTTGCTGAATTGAATTACGGGCAGATTGTCAATGAAGTTGAGCGCGCGGCGGCGGGGCAGTGCAAAGTTCAGCTCTGCGCGAAATACGATATGACGATTTTTGAGCCGGAAGAAATTGAAGCGGCGATTGACGAGGTGAGCGGCAATGCTTGAGAGAAGTTACGAAAAATTTTTTAGGCAAAATAGACTGCCGCATTTGTGGTGTCCAGGTTGCGGCAACGGCATAGTTATGAAGGCGATAGTTCAAGCCATCGAAAAAAAATCCGGCTGGACGCAGGATAACACAATCATTGTCAGCGGAATTGGCTGTTCGTCGCGCGCGTCGGGTTATATGGATTTTGACACGTTGCACACGGCTCACGGGCGCGCAATTCCTTTCGCCACCGGAATTAAATTGGCTCGCCCCGATTTGAACGTGGTTGTGATAACCGGCGACGGCGATTGTACGGCGATTGGCGGCAACCATTTTATTCACGGCTGCAGGCGCAATGTCGATTTGACTGTGATTCTTTTCAACAACAATATTTACGGAATGACCGGCGGGCAAGCTTCGCCAATGACGCCGCTTGGCAAAAAGGCTACGACCGCGCCTTACGGTTCGATTGACAGACCTTTTGACGCGTGCAAATTGGCGGAGGCGGCGGGCGCTACTTACGTTGCCCGTTCGACGGCTTTTCACGTTCAGCATTTGGTTAAAATGATTGAAGACGGGCTTGACAACGCGGGCTTTTCGTTTATAGAGGCGCTTGTTCAATGTCCGACGGCTTACGGGCGGCGTAATAAAATTGGCGAGCCGGCGAAAATGATGGCGTGGATGCGCGATAATGCCGTTATGAAAAATGTTTGGGACAAATTGCCCGACGATAAAAAAATCGGCGACAAATTCCCGATTGGACTTTTTTATAAGGCTGAAACCGAAACGTACGACGAGGCGTATCACCACGTAATTGAAATGGCAGGAGGCGCGGCGAAGTGAGGAAGCAATTAAGATTATCGGGCTCAGGCGGGCAAGGCGTGATAACGGCGGCAATAATTTTGGCGGAGGCGGCGGTTTCCGAAGGCAAGCAGGCTGTACAATCGCAGTCTTACGGACCGGAGGCGCGCGGCGGTGCGTCCAAATCCGAAGTTATAATTGACGACGAAAAAATTTTCCACCCGCACGTGAAAGCGCCGGACTTTGTATTGGCAATGACGCAGAAAGCCGCCGACAAATATTACAGCGATTTAAATTCGGACGGCGTGCTGATATTGGACGACGATTTAGTTCCAAATTCGCCGCAATTTAAAAATATAATCCGCGTGCCGATAACAAAATTAGCGGTTGAAAAAGTCGGTAAAGCGCTATTCGCAAACATTGTAGCGTTAGGCGTTTTGGCAAAAATAACAAAATTAGTAGACTTCGACACGATTAAAAAATCAGTGGCTCACCGCGTACCGGCTCATACGGTCGAACAAAATATGCTGGCGTTGCAGTTGGGATTCGACGCCGTAAAATAAAAAAAACATTAACCAAACCAAAAAAGGCGCCTCAAGGATGAGCGCCCCTGTGGCGCGCTTGTCACGTGATGTGACAATCCGCGCCACGCTTTTCTTTGCAACTTTCTTTTACGATAAAAGAAAGTTGATTAACCTTTATTTTCTGAGCAGATTAAGTTCACCGACATTTTCAATTTTCCAGGCGTTGGCGTTATCGACGGCGAAAATTGCGGGCGAAAGAACAACGTAACGAGCATAGACGCCGTCTTTGTAGTTCGCCTCAAAAGTTGTGTTCATACCGCCGCGCTCATAAACTTCTCTATCGCAGGGAATCATAGGATTTGGAACAACCGCGTAGAGATTTTTTTGATTTGGAATTTTCCACGCCCAATAATTACTCTCTTCAACGTCAACCGCTTGCAAAAAATTCATCATTCCGCCGTAACGAATCATTTTTAGATCGTTGTCTTTAATGAACTTTTCGCAGGCTTGACGCTGTTTCGGCACGGACATACTCGCCGCCAATAAATTATACGCGTCCACAAATGGATTCATCGCCGAAAAATCAATTCCGGAGTCTTCGGGAATTTCGGGCGGCGGCTCTTCAGCTTTAAATCCGCCAAACGCTTCAACCTGCGGCAATTCTGTTACTGCGCGTTTCGGCTGCAAATCTTTTACTTTACTGTCCAGCAGTTTCAAATCGTTGGACAATTTTTTTATGTCGGTCTGCAATTTCAGCGAATTGTCGTTTTGCCCGCGCGTTGCTATCAAATATGCAAACGCGAACAACAAAATCACATTGAGCGTCAAACTCAAAATTACCATCATGTGTAAATCTTCCAGCGCCAATCCAACCTGCTGTACTGCCGCTTCTTCCATTAAAATCACCTACCAACGAATATTTTTTCATAAACGCCTGCATTTGTCAACCGCAAAAATTTTTTCGATTTACAAATTGACGGTTTTTCGGTATAATTTCGCCGTGTAGTATAAAAATATTTTGGGAGGGGTTATCGTGGCTTATTTAGGCGAAGAGATTAAAAAGCTGGGCTTCGGCTTAATGCGTTTGCCGAAGAAAAACGACGAAACCATTGACGTTGAACAGGTTAAGCAAATGGTTGATTTGTTCCTGTCGAAAGGTTTCACGTATTTTGATACGGCGTGGGCTTATCCTGGCAGCGAAGATGCGATTCGTCAAGCGCTGGTTGAGCGTTATCCGCGTGAGAAATTTCAGCTCGCTACAAAAAATGCCGCGTGGATTAACTGTAAAACCCGCGAAGACGCCATTGCTCAATTCGAAACTTCATTGAAACAAACCGGCGCGGGCTATTTCGATTTTTATCTGCTTCACAATCTCGGCGAAGGGCGCACCAAATTTTTTGAAGACTTCGATATGTGGAATTTCGTTTTCGAACAGAAAAAACTCGGCAAGATTAAGCACGTCGGCTTTTCGTTCCATTCCACGCCCGAAGAACTCGATGAAATTTTAATCAAGCACCCCGAAGCAGAATTTGTTCAGCTTCAGATTAACTACGCCGATTGGGAAAATCACGCAATTCAATCGCGCGGTGTCTATGAAATGGCGCGCAAGCACGGCAAGCCCGTTGTGATTATGGAGCCGGTTAAAGGAGGTATGTTGGCAAATCCGCCCGACGCTGTTGCCGAGGTTTTCAAAAAAGCTAGTCCGGACGCGTCGCTTGCAAGTTGGGCAATTCGTTTTTCAGCAAGTTTGGACGGCGTTATCACCGTTTTGTCCGGTATGAGCAACCTTGAGCAAATGCAAAATAATACTTCCTACATGGAGAATTTTCAGCCGCTCAATGAATCTGAGCGCGAAACCGTCAAGGAAGCGCAGCGCGTTATGGCGGCAATTCCGATTATTCCGTGTACAACCTGCAATTACTGCGCGAAGGTTTGTCCGCAAAATATCGGCATTTCCGGCTCATTTACCGCGATGAATATTTTGACGCTGTACCGCGATTTGGCGAAGGCGAAACAGCAGGAAGAATGGCTTGTTAAGTGGCACAATAAAAAATCCGCTGGCGATTGTATCAAATGCGGCGCGTGTGAAAAAGTTTGCCCGCAACACATCCAGATTCGCAAAGAACTCGTCAACGTCCACAAAGCGCTCGGCTGATAAATTATTTTTGCGCAAAAAAATTAATCCCCAACTTTCATGGTCGGGGATTTTTTATTTTAATTTGTCGCGCAGATTTAATTTTGCCCTAAATAATAATTCACGAATTGCTGAGCCGTGCGCCCGTTCCTGCCCGAATGAGACATTTCCCAGCGCAAACCTTCAAGCCGCAAAGTTTCTTCGTCCAGCGCAATATTTTTTTTCTTGAGCATGTGCCGAATAATTTCAAGGTACTCCGCCTGCGTTGGCGCGTAATAATGGATTATCAGCCCAAATCGATCTGACAGCGAAATCGTTTCATTGACGCTGTCGTCGCGGTAAAGTTCCTCCTGCCCGTCAACTCTATCGCGCCAAGTTTCGCGTATCAAATGCCGCCGGTTCGACGTCGCATAAATTAAAACATTTTCCGGTCGCGCCTCAACGCCGCCCTCAATCGACGACTTCAAATATTTGTATTCGGATTCAGATTCTTCAAATGACAAATCGTCCAGGAAAATTATAAATCGCTTGCTGGCGAATTTTCTCAACGCGTCCATAATCTCCGGCAATTTCTTAAGCTGCGGTTTAGTAATTTGAATAAGCCTCAGCCCGCGCATAAAATATTCGTTGACAAGCGCCTTGACGCCGGAAGATTTACCCGTGCCGCGCGCACCAACCAGCAAAACATTATTTGCCGGTTTATTTTCGAGAAACGCGATTGTATTTTTCGTGAGCAATTCTTTTTGATGCGCGTAACCAATTAAATCTTCAAGCAAAATATTTTCAAAATGTTTAATGCCGATAAGATTTTTGGCGTCGGAATCCCAGCGGAACGCCCGATAAGCCGCAATGTCGCCGTAGCCGAATTTTTTATAATGAGCAATAAATGCGTCCGCAATTTCGCCCGCGTCGCGCAGATTTTCAAGCGCAGTTTCAAGTTCCGTCAACGCCTCAATTTTATTTGTATTCGTGGGCTGATAATTTTCAAGCAGTGGAAAATTCATCGCGCTGCTGAATAAAATTTCAATGTCGTGTTTAAAAATTTCGCGCAGACTTCCGCCGATTTTGCCGCCGCTCATTTCGACAGTTTCAGAAACTAAATTTGATTCGTGAGCCAGCGCATAAATTAAATAACTGCGAAATAAATTCCCGCTCAATCCGAGCCGTTCAGCCTTCTCAATCAATTTGGCGGCAATTTCAAATTCATTTGCGGCGGGATTAAAAATTTTATCGCTAAGCAAATTTCGGCAGACAATCAGATTTTCCAAATTCATAAAAGCGCCTCCAAATAAAAAAGCGGCGAGCCTAAAACTCACCGCCGGACTTTTTCAGTCAATGTCGACAGTAACTTTCTTGTTTTCGCGCGTCGCGGCTGATTTTACGATCGTCCTAATTGCCTTCGCGATTCTTCCCTGCTTGCCGATAATTCTGCCCATATCTTCCTGGGCTACGTGCAATTTCAAAACGGTTCGCGAATCTTCTTCAACGACTTCAACTTCAACTGCGTCGGGATTTTCAACAAGTGCCCGTGCCAACACCTTTACAAGTTCCTGCATAATTGCTACCTCGATTACTTATGCAAAGTCTACGCCTTGCTTTTTCTCTCCAAATGAATTTTTTTCATAACGCCTTTTTTGCTCAACAGCGAGCGAACTGTATCTGTCGGCTGCGCGCCGTTTTTAATCCAGCTGATAATTTTATCCTCGTCGATATTGACGATTGCCGGATTTTTGGTCGGGTCGTAGTTGCCGACGATTTCGATAAAACGTCCATCGCGCGGGCAATGGCTATCCGCCACGACTATGCGATAAAACGGCTGCCTTTTCGCGCCCATGCGATTAAGTCTAATCTTTACCACAATTTCACCACCTTTCGCCAATTATCATTTATTTATGAAAGGAAATTTATTACCAAGCCCGCTCAAAAGCCCGCCGAGATTTGGAAGTTTCGGTTTGGGCGCAGAGCCTTTCTTAGCTTTTCCTTTTTTGCCTTTAGTTTTTTTGGAAGTTGCGGAATTAGCCTTGACGCTCATTTGGCGCATCATCTTGCGCATTTCGTCAAATTGTTTTAAAAGTTTATTCACGTCAGAAACTTTCGTGCCGCTGCCCAGAGCAATTCGCTTGCGCCGTTTCGCGTCGATAATGCTAACGTCAAGCCGCTCTTTGGGCGTCATTGAAAGAATTATCGCTTCCATATGCTTAACTTCCTTGCCGTCCAAATCCAAATCGACGCCGACAAGTTTTTTCTTAAGTCCGCCAAGCCCGGGTATCATACCGAGCAAATCATTCAGCGAGCCAAGCTTTTTAACCTGCTGAAGCTGTTCAAGAAAATCCGCAAGCGTAAATTCGTCGGATTTGATTTTCTTAACCATCTTCTCGGCGGTTTTGGCGTCAATGGTGGATTGCGCCTTTTCAATGAGCGAAAGTACATCGCCCATTCCCAAAATTCGCGACGCCATTCTGTCGGGGTGAAAAACTTCGAGCGGCTCTAATTTTTCGCCCATACCCACAAATTTAATCGGGCAGCCGGTAGCCGCTTTAATCGACAACGCCGCGCCGCCGCGTGCATCGCCGTCAAGTTTCGTCAAAACAACGCCGTCAACGCCGAGCGCATTGTGAAAAGTTTCAGCCACGTTGACAGCCTCTTGACCAATCATCGCGTCCACAACCAATAAAATCTCGTGCGGATTGACAGCGGCTTTGATATCCTTGAGTTCCTGCATTAATCTGTCGTCGATTTGCAAGCGCCCCGCGGTGTCAATTATCAGAACATCTTTGGCGTGCGAATTTGCATAAGTCAGCGAATCCTTTGCAATTTGCACGGCGTCTTGAATATCTTCAGTGAAAACCGGAACTTCGACTTGTTCACCAACAACCTGAAGCTGTTTAATCGCCGCCGGTCTGTAAATATCAGCCGCAACCAGCGCCGGACGTTTGCCCTGTTTGCGCAGTGCCAGCGCCAATTTTCCCGCCGAAGTCGTTTTGCCCGAGCCCTGCAAGCCCACCATTAAAATTATCGTCGGCGGGTGCGAAGAAATGTTAATTTTCGCCGCCTTGCCGCCCATAAGCGCGGTTAATTCTTCGTCAACGATTTTTATTACTGATTGGGCGGGTGTCAGCTTGCTGAGAATTTCGGTATCGACGGCGCGCGCTTTGACGCTTTTCTCGAATTGCCGCACGATTTTATAATTCACGTCCGCCGAAAGGAGCGCCATTCGCACTTCTTTTAAAGCTTTGTCGACGTCCTTATCGGTTAATTTGCCGTGCCCGCGCAATTTACGAAAGGCTTCCTGGATATTCTGTGACAGATCTTCAAACACGGTATCGCCGCCTTTCTCAATAAAAATTTCCCTTAACATTAATAAAAGCACTACCTCATCAAGCAGTGCCGAAATTTACAAGATTAGAGGCGACACCCAGAATCGGACTGGGGATAGAGATTTTGCAGACCTCGGCCTTACCACTTGGCTATGTCGCCTATTGATTATGGCGACCCGGATCAGACTTGAACTGACGACCTCCGCCGTGACAGGGCGGCATTCTAACCAACTAAACTACCGGGCCATTAGTTTTCGCCACGAATGGAAGTTTAACACACGCCGCCGAATAATGCAAGCTTTTTTTTGCGCGCGGCTAATTTTTTGACTCCACTTCGTTAAGAACCCGTTTACTTTTTTCTATAGCAATTTCCGTCGGCTGAATGCCCACCGCGTTCATTAGCATAACTTCAAAAGCAGCAACAATTTCTTCTTCGGTACACTGGCTGCCTTGTGATTTTGCAAGTTCTATGTACTGTTGAAGTGCCTCTGCAAAGTCCGCTGAAATGGGCATTCCATTTGAAATTTGTCTATCATAAAAACCACCTTTCACCAAAAAAGACGCCGCTACCGACGCCTTCGGAAATTTCAAAGTTGGAGCGGGCAATGGGAATCGAACCCACCTCTAAAGCTTGGGAAGCTCTCATTCTACCGATGAACTATGCCCGCCTGGTTTATTGCAGCAGATTTAAAACGCTGGCTTGATTGTGATTGAACATACGCGAAATAGCCACAGCGATTTGCCGTTGCAGTTCTTGATTGTTCAGATTGATAGCCGCGCGCGCCATGTCAGTATCGCCGATATTGGACGCCGCCGCTTGTTCGTTTTCTTCCATAGTGGTGTAGTTGTCCGCTTGATACTCCAAGCGTTGGAGCTGCGCGCCTTGCGTTGTAGCCTCGTCAAGCGCCTCGTCCAGTGAAAATGTGCCTTCGTCCATAGCCGCATTCAGCGAATCATTGACTCCGCCAACAGCATTCAAAGCAGTATCAACGGTTTGCAGAGCAGATTGAATTGATTCGTCATTCGCCGTGCTGATTGTGACGTTGCCTTGATTATCAGTCAATCCGAGCGCCTGCGAACGCATATCGCCGACTTCGACATTTTCATAGCCGCTGATACCCGCAACCATGATACCACTGCGCGAGCCGTCCAAAAGATTTATGCCGTTGTAATTCGCGCGGGCGTTTTCGTCAATTTGGCTGATTATCTGATTGATGTTTTGCTGAAGAGTTGCACGGTCGGAGTCGGTATTTGTACCGTTAGCCGCGTTGACAAGATTTTTGCGAATTTCAGTGAGCGCGCTGACAGTATTTCCGGTTGCGCCCGCTGCAATTTTGAGCATAGCGCTGGCGTTTTGAGTATTTTGCACAGACTGCCCGATCGCGCCGATATGGCTGTTCATGCGCTGGAGAATTGCATAAGCCGAGCTACCCTGCGACGCGCTGTTGTAATTTGAACCGGTTGCAATTCGCTGAGTAGTTTGCTGCAGAGAGCTATTAATCCGATTTAAATTACTAAGCGTAGGATTCACGCCGCCCATTGTCATTGCCATGATAATCACCGTCCTTTAAATTCTTCCGTGAAGGAAAGACCAATCCGTTAAGATTTTTCCAACGTCATTGTACCATATGTTTTCGACGAATACAAGAAAAATTTTTTTAACGGCGAAGTTTTTGCACTTCCTCCATCAAATATTCGTTGAGAATTTTTATGTACCGTTCCCTTCATACCGAGGGATTTGGATTCTATGACACCGGCGGATTCAAATTTTCTGAGCGCGTTGACGATAACCGAGCGCGTAATTCCAACTCTGTCGGCGATTTTTGACGCAACTAAAAGCCCTTCGCTGCCGTCCAATTCGCCCAAAATATTAATCGCTGCCTCTGTTTCAGAATAACTCAAAGTAGCCAGCGCAATTTGCACGTTAGCCTTTTTCCGCGCCTCAATCTCAACTTTTTCAGTGTGGTCGCGGAGCATTTCCATACCAACGACAGTCGCGCCGTATTCCGCCAAAAGTAAATCGTCATCGGTAAAATCGTCGTCATAGCGCGCAATTATCAGCGTGCCGATTCTGTGACCGACGCCGTAAATCGGAACAATCGTAGTATTTTTGCCGTCGAAATTGCAGGGGCGATTTTCCTCGTAAGCACACATACCGCTTTTCGTCCGCATATTCGCCTGCGTCGCTTCCATTTGATTCAGCCAGCGCACGTACTGCTTAGGAAATTTGCCCTTGCGAATAACTTTGTCAATCATTAATTCGCATTCAAAATTATCAACGAACGCATAACCGCAGATATCGCCCTTCTTGTCCATAATGTAAACGTTTGCGTCAAGAATATTGCTGAGAACTTTTGATATTCCGTCGTACTCAACAGTTTCTGACCTTTGGAGCAACTTGTTAATTTTTCGCGTCTTTTCTAACAATGTCGCCATTTAAAGACTTCCTTTCAATAAATTCTCGTGGTTAAGTGGTAAAGTTATAGTACCACAAGTTTTTATGAAGTGAAAGTATTTTCAGAATTTTTATTTTGCAATTTGCGTATTCGCCAACAAAAAAAGACCGGCAAATTTTTTGCAACGGTCTCAAGTCCTGCGCGAAAAATTTTTTTATTCGGCGTTAGGTTTTTTCGCCGCAACAACGGTTATAATGATTCGCGGTCTGCCGGCAGTCGGCTCTTGCAAAATGGATTGAGTGAGCGAAATGCAGTCGCGCGTCGATAAAAATAAATTAATTTCGCCTTCAACCTTGCGAAGATTTTGCCCGACCATTCCGGTTAATTCAACGGTAAAAATTTTAACCTCCATAAAAATTCCTCCAGCCAAAAATTTGATAAAAATATTCTAACACAGGAAAATCTTCAAGGCAACCATAAAAAATTGGTTCATAAAATTTTCAGTAATATTGTTGCAAAGTCGAAAAGTATGGTATAATTCGCTAGGTTTTTTAAAAATTTTTGGAGGGGTGTTGAAGATGAGGCTACCAAAATTTTTGAAGCGGGCGTTAACAGCGGGTTTGGCAGTGGCGTTTGCTTTTGGCGTGGCGGGCTGCGGAGAAAACTCGGGGCAGGAAAATTTTGTTAACATTGCAACCGGCGGCACAGCGGGCGTGTATTATCCGATTGGTGGCGCTATGGCTGAAGTTATCAACAAGAATGTTTATGGCGTAAATGCCAGTGCGCAGAGCACCGGCGCGTCCGTGGCGAATATCAATATGCTTGCCGACGGTCAAGTCGAAATGGCAATTGTGCAAAATGACATTGCCTATTACGCTGTCAACGGCACTGAAATTTTTGATAAGAAAATCGAAAATCTGCGCGGCATAGCTTCACTGTATCCGGAAACTTGCCAATTCGTGACACTGGCTGATTCCGGTATCACGTCGATTAACGATCTGCGCGGCAAGCGGGTTGCGGTTGGCGCGGCAGGTTCCGGCGTCGAGGCTAATGTTCGTCAGATTCTCAAAGCCTACGGTATGACTTATGATGACATTGAAGAGCAATTTTTGTCATTTGCTGAAGGCGCGAACGCCCTCAAAGACGGCAACGTGGACGTGGCTTGTGTTACCGCCGGTTATCCGACCGCCTCAATTCAAGACGTGGCTTCGCAGAGAAATATCCGCTTAATTCCTCTGGACGAAGACAAAATTACCGCGCTGACGATCGATTATCCATTCTACACTCGCGCAGTTGTTCCTGGCGGAACTTATCAAGGTTTCAACGGCGAAATTCCCACGGTTAACGTTATGGCTATTCTCGTAACCACCGACAAAATGAGCGACAAAAACGGCTACGATATTACTAAGGCGATTTTTACAAACGTTGACAATCTCGCAATTGCTCATTCCGCCGCGAAAAATATTCAAAAGAAAACCGGACTTGCCGGTATGGGCTTTTTGATCCGGCGCGGAAAAATTTCTTAAAGAGCAATAATTGATTTTTCGCAACAGCAACAAAAAAATTGGGACTGTGCCGGTTTTTCGGTACAGCCCTTTTTGTTATTCGTGAGAGAAGTACATTTTGTTGGGTACGTCCATTCCCAATTCTTCCTGCGCGATTTGTTTAATCCGGATTGGAGATTTTAATTTGGCAATTTCAATTTTCAAGAGTTCGTTTTCTTGTTCGATTTGTGCCGTTTGATTTTGTGTCGCCACCAAAGCATAACCGCGGCTCGCACTAATTCCATTGCGAACGACAACCAACATCGCCAGAATCGAAATCACAATGAAGGCAACGCGGCAACGCGACCGGAGCAAATGATTCAGCCGCGGCTTGCATTTTATCAGCTGAAGTTTCGCGCCGTTGTCTAAAATTTTTTCTTCGCCGCCAAAATTCACCGGAACATTCGACTGATTGATTGGATTTTCGGCTTTGGGTGTACGCCGTGAAGACATATTACTCCTCCTTAGAAATTTTTTCCGCAACACGAAGTTTGGCTGACTTCGCGCGGGAATTTTCGTTGAGCTCACTGTCCGCCGCAGTTTTCGCTTTGCCCAAAATTTTAATTTCCGCCTTGTGCCCGCAAACGCACACCGGAAAATTTTTCGGACAAATGCAACCCTGCGCGAGACTTTTAAAAGTTTGCTTGACAATCCTATCTTCGAGCGAGTGAAAAGTGATAACCGCAATTCGCCCGCCAATTTTCAAATGATTCACCGCCGCCTTTAAAGCGTCGCTCAAAATTTCCAATTCGTGATTGACTTCAATTCGCACGGCTTGAAAAACGCGCTTTGCAGGATGCCCGCCGTCGGGAATTTTCGGAACAGCGCCTTCGATAATTTTAACCAATTCGCCGGTGGTTTTAATCGGCGCAATTTTCCGCGCGGCTACAATTTTTTTCGCAATTCGTTTTGAAAATTTCTCTTCGCCAAATTCACTGAAAATCTTAACCAAATCCGCCTCGGCGTAACCGTTAATGACGTCCGGAGCGGTGAATTTTTCGCGCCTGTCCATTCGCATATCCAGCGCCGCGTCGTGCATATAGGAAAATCCGCGTTCGGCAGTGTCAATTTGGTGTGAAGAAACGCCCAAATCGAAAAGCGCGCCGTCAATTTTCCGGTCGCCCAAAATTTTATCGAGTTCACTAAAATTGCTGTGAATAATTTCAACGCTGCAAGTCAAGCCGCTCAATTTTTCGCGCGCCGCATCAATCGCTTCAGCGTCCTGGTCAAGCCCGATAATTTTTCCTGCCGAATTTAAACGCTCGCCGATTTTCAAAGAATGCCCGCCGCCGCCCAATGTGCAGTCAAGATAAATTCCGTCGGGGCGAATTTCGAGCGCCGAAATAACTTCCTCAAGCATCACGCTTTTGTGCTTAAATTCCAACGCGCTCACCGCCAATTTTTTAATTCGATTTATACCAGAAAAATCCTACCATTGCAAGAAAATTTTTCAGTGAAAATTCATTGACGCCGTGCCATTTCGTGATATAATTTCTCAGTTCAAGGGAGGTCATTTTATGAAGATTACCAAAGACATGAATATCACCGAAGTGGTTCGCAACTATCCTGAGACAATCGAAGTTTTTTTGTACGCGGGAATGGGCTGTTTCGGTTGCCACGTGGCGCAATTTGAAACTGTCGAACAGGGCGCGACGGCTCACGGTATCGACGTTGACGCGCTCGTTGACGCGCTCAATGAAGTTGTTGACGTTGTCGAAGCCGATAAAGCCGCCAACGCTGAATAAATATTACACGGAAAATTTGAATTTGCAACGGCGTAGAATTTTTTTCGCGCCGTTTATTTTTTAGCTATGAAAATTACGAAGATTGAACCCAACAGCCTTGCCGCGGAACTCGAACTTTCCGTTGGCGATAAAATTTTGAAAATCAATGGGCGCAAACCAACTGATTTAATTGATTTGAGTTTTCTCTTAGCCGACGAAGAAATTGAAATGCTGATTGAACATTCGAACGGTGCGCGTGAACTTATCGGCTTTGAAAAGGATATTGACGAAGAAATTGGCGCTGAATTTGAATCCGCCGTTGACAAAATCCGTTGCTGCAAAAATCATTGCGTATTTTGTTTCGTGGATATGATCGCGCCGAATATGCGCCGGACGTTGAATATCAAAGACGACGATTACCGGCTGAGTTTTTTGTACGGAAATTTTATCACGCTGACGAATTTAACGGAAGCCGATTTTCGCAGGATTAAAAATTTTCACCTGTCGCCGCTGTACGTTTCAGTTCACGCAATGAACGGCGAAGTTCGAGCGAAAATGTTAAGGACGCCGCTTGCCGCGAAAATTCAAAGCGACCTTGATAAACTTGAAAAAGCGGGCGTTGAATATCACACGCAGGTTGTACTTTGCCCGAATCTCAATGACGGCGCGGAGCTCGATTATACGATTAGCGAAATTATGAAACGGTATCCGCGCGCTCAAAGTCTGGCGATTGTGCCGGTTGGAATGACGAAACATCGGCGGGATAATTTTCCGCTGACGCAATTTGACAGAGACGGCGCGGCAAAAGTTATCGCGCAGGTTGAAAAATTTCAAGCAAAGGCGCGCGCAGATTTCGGCAAGACTTTCGTTTATCTGGGCGACGAATTTTATTTTTTGGCAGGTAAAGAAATTCCGCCCGCCGATTATTACGACGATTTTCCGCAGATTGAAAACGGTATCGGTATGACGCGCAATTTCATTGACGAATTTACCTCCGCCACTCCACTAATCCCTATCCCCTCTCCACTAACCACTAAAATAGACGTTATCGCCGGTACGTCCATTGCCGTTGTGCTGAAAAAATTAGCCGCGGAAATGATGAGCCGCAACAAAAGTCTGGACGTGCGGATTTTGCCGGTGGTAAATGAATTTTTCGGCAGCCGAATAAATGTTTCGGGCTTGCTGACGGGCAGCGATATCATTAACACGCTGAAAAAAAATGCGCGCGCGGTGGACAAAATTTTGATACCGGCGACGGCGCTTAGAGCTGGCACTGAAACTTTTCTTGACGACGTGACGGTTGACGATATGCGGGAAATTTTTTCTGCGCGAATAGTGGCGATAAATGGCGGCGGCGAATTTTTCAAGGAGCTAAACTGACATGGAAGAAATTATCGGCAAATATAATACGGCGCTGTCTTTCGCGAAAGAAATTGAGCCAGGCGCGCGCGAACAGATTAAGCGAATGTGCGATTATGAATTTACGGCGGGCAGCAAAATTCGGATAATGCCGGACGTGCACGCGGGCGCGGGCTGTACGATTGGCACGACAATGACTGTTCACGATAAAGCCGTGCCAAATGTTGTCGGCGTCGATATCGGCTGCGGAATGTTCACCGTGAAATTGGCGGCTGATTCGATTGACTTTGAAAAATTTGACGAGGCGGCGCATTTCATACCTTCGGGGCAAAATGTTTGGGAAAGCCGCGGCGAGCGTTTCGAATTGCAGGATTTATTTTGTTATCGCAGTTTGAAGGATACGCGGCGGATTGAGCGCAGTATCGGAACTTTGGGCGGCGGCAACCATTTCATGGAAATTGACAAATCTTCGGACGGAACTTTTTACCTGGTGATTCACAGCGGCAGTCGAAATTTGGGCAAACAGGTCGCTGAGATTTATCAGAAATTGGCGGTAGATTTGGCGATTGGCAAAGCTGAAATGTTCAAAGCGCAGGAAAAAATTATCAGCGAATACAAATCCGCCGGTCGCCGCAAGGAAATTCAATCGGCTATCAAGGAACTGCACCGGCAATTCAAAATTCAGCATAGCGAAGTTCCGCACGATTTATGCTGGGTTTACGGAAAATATTTGGCGCAGTACTTGCACGATATAGAAATTTGCCAGCGCTTTGCAAGGATTAATCGCGAACGCATGGCGGAAATTTTGTTGAAGAAAACCGGTTTAACCGCCACTGAAACTTTTCACACAATCCACAATTATATCGACACCGAAGAAATGATTTTGCGCAAGGGCGCTATTGCGGCTCACAGCGGCGAAAAAGTTTTGATACCGATAAATATGCGTGACGGCTCGGTTTTGGCTGTCGGCAAGGGCAATGCTGATTGGAATTTTTCCGCGCCGCACGGTGCAGGGCGCATTATGTCGCGCAGTGAGGCTAAGGAAAATTTGAGCATGATCGATTATCAAAATTCGATGGCGGGAATTTACAGCACGTCGATTAACGAAGCCACGCTTGACGAATCGCCGCAGGCTTACAAATCGCTTGAAGATATTCTTGACGTTATCGGCGACACGGTTGAAATTGTCGAAGTTATGAAGCCGGTTTACAATTTTAAGGCAGGGTGATTTAATGAAACCGATTGTAGCGATAGTCGGGCGTCCGAATGTTGGCAAGTCGACTCTTTTTAATCAGATTGGCAAGCGGCGCGTGTCGATTGTTGACGATATGCCAGGCGTGACGCGCGATAGAATTTATATGGACGCAAATTGGCTGGAACACGATTTTACGCTGATTGACACCGGCGGTATTGAAATTAATTCGGACGATAAAATTTTGACGGAAATTAAAACGCAGGCGAATATCGCAATGGACGAGGCGGACGTGATTATTTTTGTCGTCGACGGTCGCGCAGGATTGACGGCGGCGGACGAAGATATTGCCAAAATTTTGCGCGGCTCGAAAAAACCCGTGATTGTTGCGGTGAATAAAATTGACAGCGTGCAACTTGAGGCGGATACTTACGAATTTTATAACTTAGGCTTAGGTGAGCCGATTGGAATTTCCGCCAGCAACGCTTTGAATTTGGGCGATTTGCTTGACGAAGTTGTCAAAAATTTTCCGGCGACTGAAACTGAAATTCGCGACGAAGACGAAATCAGAATTGCGGTTATCGGGCGTCCGAATGTCGGTAAATCTTCACTGGTGAATGCGCTGCTCGGCGAAGAGCGCGTTATCGTCAGCGATATTCCAGGCACGACGCGCGACGCCATTGACACGCATTTTTTCAAAGACGGCACGAAATTCACGCTGATTGACACGGCGGGAATGCGCCGCAAATCCAAAGTTGAAATTCCGGTTGAGCGCTACAGCGTTATGCGTTCGCTGCGGGCGATTGACAGGGCGGACGTTGTTTTAATGTTGATTGAAGCGCCGGTTGGAATTACTGAGCAGGACAAAAAAATTGCCGGTTATGCGCACGATTCCGGCAAAGGTTGTGTTATTGTCGTCAACAAGTGGGATATTTTCCCGAACAAGCACGATCGTTCGACGAACAGATTTACCGATGAACTTCGCGCAGAGATAGGTTTTCTGCAATACGCGCCGGTTTTGTACGCCAGCGCTTTAACCGGTCAGCGCGTCGACAGAGTTACCGAACTTGTTAAATTTGTGGCGGAACAACAATCAATGCGGATTAAAACCAGCGTTTTAAATGAGCTGATACGCGACGCGGTTTCTGTAAATCCGCCGCCAACCAAAAAAGGCAAACAGCTAAAAATTTTGTTTATGACGCAGGCTGATATTTGCCCGCCGCGCTTTGTGATTTTTGTAAATGAGCCGGAGCTTATGCATTTTTCGTACTTGCGATTTATCGAAAACAAACTGCGCGAAACTTACGGTTTCGAAGGTGCGCCGCTGAAATTTGTAATTCGCAAACGCAACGAGGAAGAATAAAATTGTTGCGGCGTTGATAATTTCGCCGGTATCTGCGCGAAGTGATGATTAAGCACGGCTTCATTAAAAATTTAAATCAATAAATTTTGGAGGGATTTAAAAATGTTGGTGGCAATTTTAGTGGCGAGCTTTTTGTTGGGCTCGATTCCGAACGGTTTAATTTTCGGCAAGCTGTTTTGGAAAAAGGATTTGCGGCGTTATGGCAGCGGGAATGTTGGAGCGACAAATGCGTGGCGCGTACTCGGTCAAAAGGCGGGAATTTTAATTTTCGTGCTGGATTTTCTGAAAGGCGAATTGAGCGTAATTTTGGCGCATTTGGCAATCGGCACACCTCAAGCAATGGTACTCGCGGGTTTATTCGCGATAATCGGTCATGCATTTAGTCCGTTCCTGCAATTCAAAGGCGGCAAAGGCGTTGCAACCGGCTTGGGCGTCATTACAATTTTAATGCCGTCGGTAACCGCGCTGGTATTTTTGGCGTGGGTGATAATCGTTTTGACAACGCGCTATGTATCGTTGGCGTCAATCGCGGCGTCAGCACTCGTTCCGATTTTGGCGCTGATTTTGCACGAAGAAAGATCCTTCTTCATTTTCGGCGTATTGGCGGCGGTTGTCGTAATTCTCCGTCACCACGACAATATCTTGAGAATGCGCGCGGGGCGCGAAAATAAAATTTAATTTTGGAGAGGGCTTCACTTTAAGAAAAAGTTTTTGAAATGCGCCGCGGGGTTGATGGCTTCGACGTTTTTAATTCTTGGAGCGCCGACAAATTTGCCGCCGGTTGCCGCCGCCGCAGAAAGTTAAAAGCTGATACGGAATTAAAACCGCTATGACTTACGGAAAAGTTGCGCCGCAGCTCATTGACCAGGCGAATGATATTTTCCCGCCGCATTGGTACTTGCCGTATTGGCGACCGATAAATTTTCCGCGAATAACGGTATGCTTGACATAGTCGCGGCGCTTAAATGGATTCACGAAAATATTGAGCAATTCGGCGGCGACCCCGATAACGTGACGGTTTTTGGACAATCGGGCGGCGGCGCGAAAATTTTAACTTTGACGGCGATGCCTGCTGCGAAAGGATTATTCCATAAAACCATTGTTCAGAGCGGCGCGAATGAATTAATGGGAATGTCTTTACCCGACAAAGAAATTTCCGCCCGCATTGCCGAATTGACTTTGCAAAATCTCGGTGTCGACGCCAGCGAAATTGAAAAACTTCAAACTTTGCCCTATGCTGAACTTGCTGACGCCGCCAATCGGGCTATTCTTCAAACCGGCGAAGAATTTGGATCGGAGCGCGTTTATCAAGGAATGATTGGTTGGGCGCCGATTGTTGACGACGTGAATGTTACGCAGAATCCGGTTATCGACGGATTTTCGGAGCGGGTTAATGATATTCCGCTGCTGATTGGCACTGCGGCAAATGAATGGGCAACGATTGACCAATGGGCGACAATGGCAACTTCACAAACCGACAACAAAAATAATTGGAGCGTTGCCGAAGTTGAGCGCCGCCTGCGTCAAAAGTACGGCGATAAAACTGACGCGGTTAAAGCAGCTTTTCACGAGGCGTATCCCGATAAGCCGATAGCCAATGCGCTTTACGTCGATTCGTGGATGAGGACGCGAGCAGTCAAAACTGCGCGAATAAAATCTGAGCAAGCCGCGCCGGTTTACAATTACATTTTCACGTGGGAAACGCCGATAATGGGTGGTTTCGGTATGGCGTATCATTGCGCGGAAATTCCATTTATGATTTTCGACAATAAATCTGTCGTTCGTTATCACCACGACGATAAATTGATGAGCATTCTTGAACCTGGTTACAATGATTAATTTTTTGAGGGCGATTTAATGAAAAAGGACATTGAAACTAAAATGGCGGTATTCCCGATGCCGGTGCTGATGATTGCGGCGTATGACGAAGACCACAAGACGACAAAAAATATTCGCGCAGTCAAAGCTTTCACGGTGAGCCTTGCCGACACGAAAAATATTGCCGTGGCAGATTTTTTTGGAATTGCAACGGGCAACAAGATGGCTGATAAATTTGAGCGCACGGATTTTCACGCGGTGAAAAGTTCGCATGTCAACGCGCCGATTATTGAAGAATTTCCGGTTGTTATGGAGTGCGAATTGGCGGAGATTGTCGAGACTGAAAATCTTCACGCGGTTGTCGGCAAAATTATAAACGCTCAAGCTGACGAAAATATTTTAGACGCGAAAGGCAAAGTTGACGCGGCGAAGATTAACGCGCTGATTTTTGATCAATTTCAAGACAGTTATTATTCGGTTGGTGAAAAAGTTGGTAAAGCCTGGCACGAGGGCGCGCCCCTTATGAAACCGAAAAAATAAATCTTCGCGGGCGAATAAATTTTCAGAAATTTTTATTAAACGCCTTGCAATTTGGCGGCGAGCTGTTATAATAAACCTATCGAAAATTAATTCCGCGTTTCAAGGTAAGGAGGATTTTTTAATGATGATGAGGGAAAAAATGTCCAAAATCGCAAAAGTTATCGGTCGTGAAATCGTTGACTCCCGCGGCAATCCTACTGTCGAAGTTGATGTTGTTCTCGAATGCGGCATCGTTGGTCGCGCAGCTGTACCGTCCGGCGCGTCCACCGGCGAAAATGAAGCCCTTGAACTCCGCGATGGCGACAAGAGCCGTTACATGGGCAAAGGCGTTTTGAAGGCTGTTGACAATGTTAACAAAATTATCGCTCCGGCTATCGTTGGCGATTGTGTACTCGATCAGCGCGCTCTTGACTACAAGATGATCGCTCTCGACGGCACGCCCACTAAGAGCAAACTCGGCGCAAATGCTATCCTCGGCGTTTCCCTGGCAGCGGCTAAAGCAGGCGCTCAAGTTGTCGGTCTTCCGCTTTATCGCTATATCGGCGGCTGCAACACCTACAAAATGCCTGTTCCAATGATGAACATTATCAACGGCGGCGCACATTCCGACGCTCCTATCGCTTTCCAGGAATTTATGATTCGTCCGGTTGGCGCTCCCACCATTCGCGAAGCTATCCGCATGGGTGCTGAAGTGTTCCATAACCTTGCTAAAATCCTCAAAGGTCGCGGACTTTCCACGGCTGTTGGCGACGAAGGCGGCTTTGCTCCGAAACTCGACGGCATTGAAGACGCTCTGAATGTTATCGTTCAAGCTATCGAAAAAGCCGGTTACAAACCTGGCGCTGACGTCAAAATCGCTATGGACTGCGCAGCTTCCGAATTTGCTTACAAAGAAGAGGACGGCTGGTATTACGATTACCGCAAACTCAAAGACGGCAAAGAAAAAGATCCTAACGGCAAGAAACTTAGCGCGAAAGAACAGATTGATTTCCTCGAAGAACTTATCACCAAGTACCCGATTGATTCAATCGAAGACGGTCTCGACGAAAACGATTGGGAAAATTGGGTTGAGCTCACCAAGAGAATCGGCGGACGTTGCCAGCTCGTTGGCGATGACCTGTTCGTCACCAATACCAAATTCCTTGAAAAAGGTATCAAGATGGGCGCGGCTAACTCCATTCTTATCAAAGTTAACCAAATCGGCTCGCTCACTGAAACTCTTGAAGCAATCGAAATGGCTCACCGCCACAACTACACAACCGTTACTTCGCACCGCTCCGGCGAAACTGAAGACGCCACAATCGCTGACATCGCAGTTGCAACCAACAGCGGACAAATTAAGACTGGTTCATTGAGCCGCACCGACCGTATGGCGAAATACAACCAGCTCATTCGCATTGAAGAAGAACTCGGCAAAAATGCTGTCTATCAGCGTCAACCGCTCCTCAATCGCACTGTCGGCGACGTTTGGACTGCAAAATAATTTTCCGGTAAAAATTTAATAGTCGAATAAAACTGAGGCACTGCGTTAAGACTTGACGTAGTGCCTTTTGGTTTTGGGGGATTTTTTTATGTCAACTCAAATGCAAATGGCGCGCGAAGGCAAAATTACTGACGCAATGAAAATTGTTGCCGAAAATGAAAATCTTGACGCAGAAATAATTCGTTCCGGCGTGGCTTGCGGCAAAATTGCTATCTGCGCGAATACCAATCACAAAAATTTAAAACCGTGCGGCGTCGGTGAAGGTTTGCGGACGAAAGTTAATGCGAATATCGGAACGTCAAGCACTTTTCCGGAAATTGAGCCCGAACTTGAAAAACTCGCTGAGGCTGTGAAATGCGGCGCAGATTCGGTTATGGATTTATCGACGGGAAATAATATCGATTTATCGCGCAGGAAAATTATTGAGCATTCGCCGGTAATGGTTGGAACTGTGCCGATTTATCAGGCGGCGGTTAAAGCAATTCGCGAACACGGCGCGATTGTTTCAATGACGGTTGAAGATTTACTTAAAACAATCGAAACGCAGGCGAAAGACGGCGCAGATTTTATGACGATACATTGCGGCGTGGATTCTTCATAACGGCAAGGAAAATCCGCTGTATTAGCGTTATGACGATATTCTTGATATTTGCGAAAAATACGACGTAACAATCAGCTTGGGTGACGGTATGCGTCCTGGCTGCATTGCTGACGCCACAGACCGCGCTCAAATTACCGAATTGCTCACGCTTGGCGAATTGGTTGACAGGGCTTGGCAGCGCGGCGTTCAAGTTATGGTTGAAGGTCCTGGTCATGTTCCTTACGATCAAATTGCGGCGAATATGAAACTTGAGAAAAAAATTTGTCGAAATGCGCCGTTTTACGTTTTAGGTCCGCTGGTAACGGATATTGCGCCAGGTTACGACCATATCACGGCGGCGATTGGCGGAACTTTGGCGGCGATTAATGGCGCGGATTTTCTTTGCTATGTTACGCCAGCTGAACATTTAGCTTTGCCGACGATTGAGGATGTACACGCCGGAGTTATCGCTTCAAGAATTGCCGCTCATGCTGCGGATTTGGTTAAAGGCGTAAAGGGCGCGGCGGATTGGGATTTGAAAATGGCGCGCGCTAGAAAAAATTTAGATTGGGAAGAGCAAATGAAACTCGCCATTGATCCCGAATTTGCTAAAACTAAACGCGGCGATAGAAATAAAATTAACGAAATTGCTTGTTCGATGTGCGGCGAATATTGCGCGGTGAAAATTGCCAGCCAATATTTTGACTCGCCACTTAGCCCTTGTAACGATTGAAAGGCGGTATGTTAAATGGCTTTGACTATGGAAAAAATGACGGCAATGCTCATTGGGCACGCAATGGCTGACGCCATCGGCGTACCCGTGGAATTTTCTAAACGCGCCCATTTGAAGAAAAATCCTGTAACCGGCATTCTCGAATATGGGACGTACCATCAGCCCGCAGGCACTTGGTCGGACGATACCAGCTTGAGTATCGCCGCCATGGAAAGTATTTCGCGCCTAGGCAAAATCGATTACGCAGATATTATGAAAAATTTTGTCGAATGGTACGAACACGATAAATTTACCGCGAATGATGTTATTTTCGACGTTGGAAATACGACTGCGCAAGCGATTGAAAATTTTATGCTGGGAATTACGCCGCTTGAGTGCGGACCGACTAATGAGAGTACCAGCGGCAACGGCTCACTTATGCGAATTTTTCCCGTCGCCGCTTACCTGTATTTGAAACGCGGAAATAATTTTGACGCTGACGCTATGCAAACGGTTCACAACTTTTCGCGAATAACTCACGGCAGTTATAGTTGTCAAATGTCCTGCGGCGTTTACTCTTTAATTGCGGCTGAAATTTTCGACGGTCAAGATTTAAAAAAGGCAATTCTCAGCGGCATTAACAAAGCTAAAAATTTTTATGGAAACCTGCGCGAATTTGAAGAGGCGGCTCAAAGATTGGCAAGAATTTTTGACGCGAATTTTGCCAACCTTCCGGAAGAGGAAATTAGCAGTCGCGGGTATGTCATTGCAAGTTTGGAGTCGGCGCTGTGGTGTCTTTTGAATACCGATAACTACAAAGATTTGGTTTTGAAGGCGGTAAATTTGGGCGGCGATACCGATACCATCGGGGCGATAGCCGGCGGTTTGGCGGGCGCTTTTTATGGGCTTGAAGAAATTCCGGCGGAGTGGCTGAGCGCATTGAAGAAAAAATCTTATCTTGAAAAAATTGCCGCGGATTTTTACAAAGTTGGTGAGCGAAATGATTAATCAAGAAACGGTAACCGCAATGCTATTGGGACACGCGGTCGGCGACGCAATGGGCGTTCCGGTGGAATTGGCTTCGCGCTGGCGGCTTGAAGATAATCCTGTGACGGAAATGCGCGGCTATGGCGCTCACGCTCAGCCGCCTGGCAGTTGGTCGGGCGATACCAGCTTGACTATCGCCACAATGGACAGCCTTTCGCGCAGAAAAATTTTCGACTACGAAGATATTATGTGCAATTTTGTGAACTGGTACAGCGGAAATTTATTCACGGCGAACGATATAACTTTTGACTGCGACCCCGTAACGGCTGAGGCGATTGAGAATTTTTTGAAGGGCAGCCGTCCACTCGACAGCGGAATTGGCGACGAATATTCAAATGAAAACGGCGCGCTGATTCGAATTTCGCCCGCGGTGGTTTATATTTTTATGACGCGCGGAAATAATTTCGACGCCGAGGCTATGACGCTCATTCACAATCTGGCGAAATTAACACACGCTCACCCGCGGACTTTGATTGCCTGCGGAATTTACAGTTTGGTTTTGGCGGAAATTTTTGACGGGCAAAATTTACAAAGCGCAATTTCCAACGGCTTGAATCGTGCGAAAAATTTTTACAGTGAAAATCCGGACTTCAAGGACGAATGGCATCATTACGATTTATTTTTCGATAAAGATTTTGCGAATTTGCCGGAAAAAAATATTGTCAGCCGCGTTTACGTTGTCGATAATTTGAAGGCGGCGCTGTGGTGTTTGCTGAATACCGATAATTACCGCGATTTGATTTTGAAGGCGGTAAATTTGGGCGGCGACGCTGATACAATCGCTGCAATTTCCGGCGGAATGGCGGGCGCGTTTTATGGGCTTGAGCAAATTCCGGCAGAGTGGCTTGCTGTCCTTCGCAAAAAAGATTATCTTGAAAAAATCGCCGCAGACTTTTATAATACCTTTGCAAAGGAGATGTATTAAATGAATCTTACACCTGTATTGACAATCGCCGGCTCGGACAGTTCGGGCGGCGCGGGTATTCAAGCTGATATCAAAACTATGATGGCAAATGGCGTTTACGCGGAATCGGTTATCACCACGTTGACGGCGCAGAATACTTTGGGCGTGCACAGCTACATGGACGCGTCGCCGGAAGTTGTCGGTGAACAAATCGACGCGGTTTTTAATGACATTACGCCCGCCGCCACGAAAATTGGCTTGGTTTGTTCGGCGAATCTGATTGACGTTATCGCGCAGAGATTGAAACAGTACGGCGCCAAAAATGTTGTGGTTGACCCTGTGCTTGTTTCGAAATCCGGAACGAAACTTTTGGACGACGGCGCGCTTGAAGTCCTTGCCGAGGAACTTTTCCCGCTGGCAACTGTTATTACGCCGAATATTCCCGAACTTGAGGCTCTGAGCGGCGAAAAAGTTACCGATATGCACACAATGGCTGACGCGGCTAAAAAAGTTGCGGCGAAGTACAACTGCGCGGTTTTGGCGAAAGGCGGGCATCTTACCGACAGCGCCAATGACGTTCTCGTCGAGGGCGAAAATATTCGTTGGTTTCGCGGGCAAAGAATTAACACCAACAACACGCACGGCACGGGCTGCACATTGAGCTCGGCTATTGCGGCGAATTTGGCGAAGGGCGATACGCTTGTTGACGCTATCAGCAAGGCGAAAAAATATGTTACCGGCGCGCTCCAGGACGGTATGAATCTTGGCAAAGGCAACGGTCCTTTGAATCACGCTTTCAACATTAAGTGATTAGTGAAAATTTCTAAGCCCCCTAACCCCTAGTTCCTAACTCCTAACCCCTAAAAAAAGCTTGCATTGAAAAAAATTCTGTGCTATAATTCCCTCCGTGTTAAGGCGCTATCGTCAAGTGGTTAAGACACCGCCCTTTCACGGCGGGTTCGTGGGTTCAAATCCCGCTAGCGTCACCAATTTTGATATTTACCAATCCACATAGATTCACGGCGGGTAGCAAGTGCTCTTACTCATCGCATTTGCAGGGTTCAAGTCCCGCTAGCGTCACCATTTGGCCCGGTAGTTTAGTTGGTTAGAATGCCGCCCTGTCACGGCGGAGGTCGTCAGTTCAAGTCTGATCCGGGTCGCCACTTCAAGAAAATATTTAACTGATATAAAAATGCTGTGACTTAGCGGTTGCGGCAATTTTTTTTTGGAGCTGATACCAATGTTTTTAGAAGAACGCCAAGCAAAAATTTTAGAAATGCTCAACGCCAACGGCAAAGTTTTGGTCAAAGAATTAGCCGAAATGTTCAACGTAACCGAAGATTCAATTCGCAAAGATTTAAGCGCACTCGAATTGGACGGCAAACTTAAACGCACATATGGCGGCGCTGTTACAATCAAGGAAAAACTTCAAATGATAGCCGCGAATAAGCGCCGAATCAGCGACGTTGAGGCGAAACGGAAAATTGCCGCCGCCACCGTCAAAATGATTTCCCCGAACGATTTAGTTTTCCTAGACATTTCGACAATCAGCATAGCCATCGCCGAGATTCTCGAAAAGCGCGATACCGCTTACAAAATTATAACAAATATGGTTGACGTGCTTGTAATGTTGGCGCGGAATCCGAAAATCGATTTGATTTTTGCGGGCGGGCAAATCAACAAGAGCCGCGACGGTTTTTGTGACGGGCTGAATTTGGAATTTATGTCGCGTTTTCGACCGGACATTGCATTTATCGGCGTGGCGGGCGTTAACGTGCTGAAAAATTCGCTGTCGTCGAACAATATCAATAGCGGTATGCACAAAGCGAAAATTCTTAGCGTGAGTAAAAATTCTTATGTCATAGCGGAATCGCGGAAATTTGGGCTTGAGGCAAATTTTACTTTTTCGACTTTGCAAAATATTCGTGGCGTGGTAACGGAAATTGCACCGGCGGCGGAAATTTCAAAGGCGGCGCGGGATTTGAATTTGGAAATTATTTTGCCGGATTGAAAATTTATTGACGCGGCGGGTTGCATAAGTTAGAATTAACGTAAATTTTTTGTGGAGGCGAGCTTTTTGATAAAAGTATTGGTTAACGGCGCGCTCGGGCGGATGGGAAAAACCGTCGTGGCTGCCGTCAAAGCTGATAAAGAATTGGAACTTGTGGGCGCGGTGGATATTTTTTCGGGCGAAGTTGAAGGCGTCAAAGTCGAAACGGATTTAGCGGCGGCGCTGGAAAAGTACAAGCCAGAAGTTATGATTGATTTCACGCGTCCGGACGCAGTTTTTCAAAATATAATGATAGCGCTGAACCGCAAAGTTTCGCCGGTGGTTGGAACAACGGGCTTGAGCGACGGAGATAAGGCGAAAATTCGTGAGACTGCTGAAAAAAATGACACGCCGATTTTCATTGCGCCGAATTTTGCGATAGGCGCGGTGCTTATGATGCAGCTTTGCCAAAAAGTTGCCAAATATATGCCGGAAGTTGAAATTATCGAACTTCACCACGACAAAAAATTGGACGCGCCGAGCGGCACAGCCGAATTAACCGCGAAAATGATCTCCGAAGTTCGCCCGCCGCATAAACAGGGGCACCCCGACGAAAAGGAGCGGCTTGAACACGTGCGCGGCGCTGATTACAACGGGATTCGGATTCACAGCGTGCGGTTGCCTGGCTACGTTGCTCACCAGGAAGTTATTTTTGGCGGGCTGGGGCAAACGCTTACCATTCGCCACGATTCCACCGGCAGAGATTCATTTATGCCCGGCGTGCTTTTGGCGTGCAAAAAAATTCGCGGCTTGAAGGGCTTGACGGTCGGGCTTGATAAAATTTTAGATTGAAATGAAACGCTATTTCGCTGAAAATGGCAGAGGTTTAAACGCAAATCAAATTGACGCGATAAAATTTGCTGACGCGCAGACTGGAAATTTTTTGTATGGGGTTCTGCGCGAATTGAGAAAGCCCGACGCCGAAATTTTTATGGGCGTTCGCAATGGCTATTTCAATCTTTATTTGAGCGGCGCGAGCATTGGCAAATTTAATTTTGAGGGTGCGCGGATTGTAGACGTTGAAATTCACAAAAAATATCTCGGCGAAAATTCTTCGGGGTATGCAATTTTGCCGGTGGAAAATTCCGCGTGTGACTTCAAAAAAATTTGCGCGAATATCAAGGCGTTAAATTTGAAAAATCCGGAAAAGCAATTGCAACAGCGTATAGTTATGGCGAACAATGCGGCGGAAATTTCGGCGTGGTATTGCGTGGATATGGAATATTCGATGCAGCGGCGAAATAAATTTGAGGCGGATTTTGGGCGTGCGGATATCATTGCAATTTCGCGGCGTCCGGTCGCCGGCAAATATAAATTGCTGATGATTGAGTTGAAAATTGGTTCTGGCAGTTTGGGCACGAATGCGAAATATTTTCCGCAAAAAAAATTAACGACGGCTGAATTGCTCGGCAGTAGTAAAAATTTTGGCAGCGGGATATTCGGACATTTTGCGGATTTTGTCAGATACGCGGCGGATAAAAATTATGACTGCGGCGGCTACCGCGGGCGATTTACGAAGTTGCGCGGCGAAGTTGTCAACATTTTGGAAAATTATTCTGCGCTGGGGATTTTGCCCAATTTAAATTTGACGCTCGAAGATATTTTTGAAGAGCCGACATTAGTTTTTCTGATTTACGGCGGCGTTGAGCGCAGTTTTCGGAATTATGTTTGCGGCAAATCGGAGCGCGCGATTGTCAAGGCGTGTGACGAAAATTTTGTAGCGGAAGTTTTTCGCCGCAGTATTAAATGCGTATTTCGCGACGAAGATTTTATTTTCGGAGATGAAGAAATTTCTGACGCGGCGCGAATTTTTTAGAGAGGAAGAATTTTTATGAGGAAAATAAATTTGGCGATAGTCGGCGTGACGGGCGCTGTTGGTCAAGAATTTTTGAAACTGATTGAAGAGCGCAACTTTCCATTTGAAAATCTGAAAATGCTGGCGTCTTCGCGCAGTGCCGGTAAACAGATTCATTTTATGGGCAAAGATTATACCGTCGAGGAAACAACCGAAAATTCGTTTGCGGGCGTCGACATTGCGCTTTTTGCGGGCGGCAAGGCGAGCAAAATTTTTGCACCGGCGGCTGTCAAAGCGGGCGCGGTTTGCATTGACAATTCCAGCACTTTCAGAATGGACGCGGACGTGCCGCTGGTTGTTCCGGAAGTCAACCCGCAGGCAATTTCGCGCCACCACGGGATTATCGCCAATCCAAATTGCTCAACGATTATAATGGTTATGGCGCTTAAGCCGCTGTACGACCTTTCGAAGATTAAGCGAATCGTCGTTTCAACTTATCAGGCGGTTTCCGGCGCGGGGCGCGAAGGCATGGAAGAATTGAAAAATCAGCTTGACGCGCTTGCTAACGGCAGGGAAGTTGAGGCGAAAGTTTTGCCGGTGGCGTCGCTGAATAAACATTATCAAATCGCCTCGAATCTTTTGCCGCAAATCGACATTTTTATGGATAATCTTTACACCAAGGAAGAAATGAAAATGATTGACGAGACGCGCAAAATTATGGAAGACGGCGATATGAAAATCACGGCAACGACGGTGCGCGTGCCGGTGTATCGCAGTCATGCAGAATCTGTCAACGTTGAATTTTGTGACGAAGTTTCGGTTGAATCTGCGCGAGCGGCGCTGGAAAAATTCCCTGGCGTGATTGTGCGCGATAATCCTGTTGAAATGATTTATCCGCAACCGCTGGAAACTTCGGGCAAAGATGACGTCGAAGTTGGGCGTATTCGCAAAGATTTTTCCGTCGAACACGGCTTAAATTTCTGGGTATGCGGCGACCAAATCAGAAAAGGCGCGGCGCTCAATGCGTTGCAAATCGCCGAATATTTGATTGCGAATGGAAAATAAAATCTTTGTGACGCGTCCGGATATGCCGGATTTTGAAAGTTACTGTGAAATTCTGCGCGACATTTGGCAAACGCGGCAGCTTACGAATATGGGTTTTTATCACCAAAAATTTCAAGCGGCACTGCGCGAATTTTTAAATGTGTCGAATGTCGAACTTTTCACGAACGGACATATGGCGCTGGAACTTTCCTTGCAGGCGTTTAATTTTCCGGCGGGCGCTGAAGTCATAACCACGCCGTTTACTTTCGCCTCGACAACTCACGCCATCGTCCGAAATGGTTTAACGCCGGTTTTCTGCGATATTAATTCCAAAAATTACACGATTGACGCGGCGCAGATTGAAAATCTTATCACGGAAAAAACCTGCGCGATTATGCCGGTGCACGTTTACGGCAACATTTGCGACGTCGAAGAAATTTCGCGCCTTGCGAAAAAATATCGGCTGAAGATTATTTACGACGCGGCACACACTTTCGGCGAAAAATTCAACGGTCGGAGCGTTGCGGAATTTGGCGACGTTTCCTGTTACAGTTTCCACGCCACGAAAACTTTTCATACGATTGAAGGCGGTTGCGCGTGTTTCCACGATAAAAATTTGGGCGTCAAACTTTACCATTTGAAAAATTTTGGGATTCGAGACGCTGAGCACGTTGACGGTATCGGTGCAAACGCTAAGATGAATGAATTTTGCGCGGCAATGGGGCTTTGCAATTTGAAAAATGTTGACGCGGGGATTTTGAAACGGCACAAAGTTTTTAATCGGTACGTGGAAAATTTGGGCGGCGCGGCGGATTTGAAATTAAATTTTGTTCAGGAAGGTTTGAGCGCGAATTATTCATATTTTCCGGTGCTGTTCGAAGAAAAAATTCGTGATAAAATTTTCGCGGATTTGGCGAATGCGGGAATTATCGCGCGCAAATATTTTTATCCGCTGACGAATGAATTTGAATGCTTTGAAGGCAGATTCGACGTAAGCAAAACTCCGATTGCGCAGAAAATCAGCAGGCAAGTTTTGACGCTGCCGATGTACGCCGATTTGCCGCTTGAAGTTGTCGATAAAATTTGCGGAATAATCTTGGGGAGGAGTGCATAAATGGTTAGCGACGAAACTATGATGTTTAAAATCGGCGTTGAGGAAAATCGCGCAGAGCAAGTTATCAAGACGGCGTATCAAGCCATGAGCGAGAAAGGCTACAATCCTGTTCACCAACTGGTTGGCTATCTTTTGAGCGGCGACCCCGCGTATATCACCAGCCACCTTGACGCGCGCAGTAAGATTCGCAAAGTCGAACGTGACGAATTGCTTGAAGAGCTCGTTCGTACTTACCTTGAACATTTGAGGGCTAAATAATTGAGATACCTAAGCTTGGACATTGGCGATAAAACTATTGGCACAGCGGCGAGTGATTTGCTCGGCTTGACGGCGCAGGGAATTAAAACTATCCGGCGCATTTCAAACAAAGAAGATTTGCGGCAGCTCGGTGAAATTATCGCGCAGTGCGAAATTACCGCGCTGATAATCGGCTATCCCAAAAATATGAACGGCACTGAGGGCGAACGCTGCGAAATGGTGAAAAATTTTGCGGCGAAAATCGGCAAGGCTTTTCCGGCGATTGAGCAAATTTTTTGGGACGAAAGACTTTCGACTGTTGCGGCGGAAAAATCTTTGATTGCCGCCGACGTCAGCCGCGCCAAACGTAAAAAAGTTATCGACAAGATGGCGGCGGTTTATATTCTGCAGGGCTATCTTGACAGTTTAAATTAAAGGGGACGAATTTTTATGGCTAAGAAAAATACTACCGAAGAACCGGTTATCAATGAAACTCCGATTGACGATGAAGATTTTTTTGACGACGAGCCAATTATCGTGGAAATGACGGACGAGGACGGCAACGTTTATCATTACGCCGAGGAACTTGTGATTCCGATTGGCGACGATAATTTTGCCATTTTGGTTGAATTGCACGAACACGCCGACGGCGAAGAATGCGACTGCGAAGAGGGCGATGTTGTCATTGCAAAAATTGTTATCGACGAAAACGGCGAAGAAGAATACGTTGAGCCGACCGATGAAGAATTTGACAAGGTTAACGAAGTCTACGAGCAGATAATGTACGAAGCGGAAGAAGACGAATGAGCGCCGACGGAAAAAAAACTTTGGCGCAAAAAATTTTATCGCCGTTGATGGAACTGCGCGATATGTTTGCCGAAGTTTCGCCGCGCTTTGTAATTTTGGTAACGGCGGGCGTGTTATTCTGCGTACTGGTAGTTGGCTTAGTTTTGATATTCGCAGATCCGACGGGCAAGCCGGAAAATGTTTCGATTCACTCTGACCTTGACGAAAATAAAATTCACGTGAATATTCGCGAAGGAATGACGACGGGCGAAATTGCGCAGCAGTTGGCGGATAAGGGCGTCATTACCAGCAGTTTGAAATTTAGATTTTTGGCGCGGGTGCGCGGCTACGACGGCAAAATGAAACCTGGTATGTACACTTTTTCCGAAAATATGAGCAACGACGATGTTTTTGAAAAGTTAATGACGGGCGAGAAACATTTGGTGCGGTTCACGATACCCGAAGGTTTTGGCGTCAAGGAAATTGCCGAGCGGCTTCACGAATTAGATTTAGTTGACAGGGAAGATTTTTTGAAGACGGCGGTGGATTTTGCGCCGTACAGCTATATGAAACGCCGTGAAAATGTTCGATACGCGGCTGAAGGTTTTTTGTTTCCGGACACTTACGATATTGAGAGCGATTACAGCGTCGAAGAAATTTTAAAAACTTTGGCGGGAGAATTTGACAGCCGCTTGACGGCAGAAATGCGGGCGCGCGCCGAGAATATGGGCTTGTCTATTCACGATTTGGTAACTTTGGCGTCGCTTGTGGAGCGTGAAGTTCGTTATCCGGAAGATCGGGCGATTGTCGCGCAGGTTTTTTTGAAACGGCTGAAAATGGATATGCCGCTGCAAACCGACGCCAGCCTTCAATATCTGCTTGACGAGCCGAAGGAAGACGTGACGATTGAGGACACGAAAATTGATTCGCCGTACAACACTTATCAGAATGCGGGGTTGCCGCCGGGTCCGATAGCCAATCCTGGAATTGAATCGATTGAGGCGGTGCTGAATCCTGCCGATACCGATTATTTGTATTTCGTGGCGGACAGGGACGGGCATAATCATTACGCGTACAGTTATGACGAGCATTTGAATTTGGTGAATGAATATCGTTGAGGCGGTGAAGATTTTGGTTGAACTTTTAGCACCGGCGGGGAATTTTGAAAAGTTGCAGGCGGCGCTGATTTACGGCGCGGACGCGGTTTATATCGGCGGGAAAAATTTTAGCCTGCGGGCTTACGGCGACAATTTCACCGAACAGGAAATTCTTCAAGCGGTAGAATTTACGCACCGGCTCAATAAAAAAATTTATGTGGCGGCGAATGTTTTTGCCCACAACTCGGATTTGGACGAACTCGCGCAGTATTTCAAATTTTTGGACGGCGCGGGCGTTGACGCGGTTTTGATTTCGGATTTGGGCGTATTCAGTTTGGCTAAAAGTTTGACGAAAAATCTTGAGTTGCACGTTTCGACGCAAGCGAATATAACAAATTGGCGGGCGGCAAATTTTTTCCACGAAATGGGCGCGCGCAGAATAGTTTTGGCGCGGGAATTGACGCTTGAGGAAATTTCGGCGATTAAAAGCAAATGCGCGGCGGAACTTGAAATTTTCGTTCACGGCGCAATGTGCATATCGTATTCGGGGCGGTGTTATTTATCGCACTATCTGACGGGGCGCGACGGCAACAAGGGCGAATGTACGCACTCCTGCCGCTGGAAATATTCTTTGCTCGAAGAAAAGCGCCCCAATGAATTTTTTGCCGTGGAGGAAGATAGCCGCGGCGCTTACGTTATGAACTCAAAAGATTTGTGTTTGCTGCCGTATCTTGATAAAATAATTGAGAGCGGCGTCAGTTCGTTGAAAATCGAAGGGCGAATGAAAAGCGTTAATTACGTGGCGGGCGTCGTGAAAGTTTATCGCGCAGCGATTGACAGCTATTATCGCGGCGATTTTCAGATTCGCGCAGAGTGGCTTGACGAACTCGACAAAGTCGCTCATCGCCCTTACACCAGCGGATTTTTTATAAGCGACGGCAAGCCGACTGAAATTTACGATACGTCGAAGCCTAAACGCGCCGCTGAATTTCTCGGGATTGTGCGGGAATTTGACGCGGAAAATATGACGGCGACGATCGAGCAACGCGGGAAATTTGAGCTCGGGCAGGAAGTTGAATTTTTTCAGCCGCACGGAAAAACTTTTTCGCAAAAAATATCGGCAATGTTCGACGAAACCGGCGCGGAAATTTCTTCAGCCCCGCACGCTCAGCAAATCGTTAAAATTCCTATCGAAGAACCGGTTGAATTTTTTTCGTTAATGAGGTGTTCGCTATGACCGAACTTGAAAAACTTCGCGCAGGACTTGAATTTGACTTCACCGACCCCGAAGTCGACGCGCTGAAACTTAACGCCGTGAAACTTTGCCAAAAGCTTAACGCCGTGGACGTAACCGATTATGCGGCGAAGGAAAAAATTATCCGTGAACTTTTCGGGAGCGCGGGCGAAAATCCGGTTGTCCTGCCGGTTTTTAATTGCGACAATGGCAAAAATATTCACGTGGGTGATAATTTTTTGGCGAATTACAACGTGACGATTTTGGATATTCGCGAAGTCAAAATTGGCGATAACGTAATGATAGCGCCGAATACGCTTATAACGACGATAAATCATCCGCTGAATCCATTGGGGCGGCGCAAACATTTGGGTGTGGCAAAGCCGGTTGAAATTGGCAATGACGTTTGGATAGGCGCGAATGTTACGATTTTGCCAGGCGTGAAGATTGGCAATAACGTGGTTGTGGCGGCGGGCGCGGTTGTCACGAAAGACATTGCCGATAATTCACTGGTTGGCGGCATTCCCGCGAAACTGATTAAAATTCTGCCAAATGACGTGGGGGAGTGAATTTTTATGAGAGAGCTTTTTAAAAAAATTTTCGGCAGCAATTCGGACGAAGATACAGTTCCGGCGGTTGACGAAAAAAACGCCGTGCGAAAATCTGTCACGGTTCAAGGGCGCGTTCAAGGCGTCGGCTTTCGTTATTTTGTGCGGCAAGAGGCGCGCGCTTTGGGGATAAGCGGCTGGGTTATGAATTTAGACGACGGCTCTGTCACAATGGAAATTCAAGGCGCTCCCGAAGTTATTGACGAATTGATTGAACGCTTGAAGCGCGGCAACGGCTATTCTAAAGTTGTTCAGCTGAAGAGCAGCGACCTCGCCGTTGTCAAGGGGGAAAACAAATTTGGAATTAAATATTGACGGAATGAACACGAAACGAATCTTAGTTTTGCACGGACCGAATTTAAATTTGCTGGGAACGCGCGAGCCGGAAATTTACGGCAGCTTGACCTTGACGGCGATAAATGACGCACTGCGCGAACGTGCAAAAGAATTGGGCGCGGACGAAATAAATTTTTTGCAGTCGAACTTCGAGGGCGAATTGGTCACGGCGATACAAAATGCGCGCGGGAGGTACGATTTTATTTTATTAAACGCGGCGGCGCTGACGCATTACAGCGTGGCGCTGCGCGACGCCATTGCGGCAATTCCCGTACCGGTGATAGAAATTCATTTGTCGAATATCCACAAGCGCGAAGAATTTCGGCGCAAATCGGTTATCGCGCCGGTGGTTATGGGGCAAATTTGCGGCTTCGGCGTCGACAGTTACATTGCGGCGCTGGAAATTGCGATTAGAAAGTTGCAGCGTGAATCGAAGTAGGGACTAGTGAATAGGGAATAGGGAATAGTGATTTTTCCACTAATCCCTAACTCCTAGGCTCTTGCCCCTAATTTAGGAAGTAGTGAATGGAGATGGCAAGTTTTAATTTTTCTGCGCGAATCGATAAGCTTTGCAAAAAAATCGGCGCTGAAAATCTTGACGCGGTGATTGTCTACAAGGCGGCGAATGTGCATTATTTCAGCGGATTTCGCGGCGATAGTTCGATTTTGTTAATCGGAAAAAATTTCCGCAAATTCATAACCGACGGCAGATATATCGAGCAGGCGAAACTTCAAACGAAAAATTTTGAGATTATCGAACACCGCAACGGACTTTTCAAAAAATTGGCTGAAGAAATTAAAATTACCGGCGCAAAAATTCTCGGCTTTGAAGGTAGAGTTGTGACTTTTGACGAATATACTAGCTTGAAGGAAAATTTGTCCGGCGTCGAATTGAAGTCCGTGGAAATTGACAGCTTACGGCAGATTAAAGACGCGGCGGAAATTTCCTGCATTCGGCGGGCGTGCGAAATTGCCGATAAATCTTTCGTCGAAATGCTGAATTTTATCAAGCCGAATATCACCGAGATTGAAATTGCGGCGGAATTGGAAAATCTGATGCGGCGGTACGGCTCGGAAAAGCCCGCGTTCGATACGATTGTTGCGTCGGGGATTCGCGGGAGTTTGCCGCACGGTACGGCTACCGATAAAAAAATTTCGGCGGGCGAATTTGTCACGATGGATTTTGGGGCGATGTTCAACGGTTACTGTTCAGATATGACGCGGACAATTTGCGTGGGCAAGGCAAACGACAGGCAGCGCGAAATTTACGATGCGGTTTTGGACGCGCAACTTCACGGCTTGAAAATTATCAAATCCGGCGAAAGTTGCAAGGCGATTGATTCTGCCGTTCGCGAAAAATTATCTCGCGCAGGACTCGACAAATATTTCACGCACGCGCTGGGACACAGCTTAGGTTTGGAAATTCACGAAGAGCCGCGGCTCAGCCGTCTTTGCGATAAAATTTTGAAGACGAATATGATTGTGACGGACGAGCCAGGCGTTTATATTGAAAAATTCGGCGGGCTTAGAATCGAAGATACCGTTCTGGTGAAAGACGGCACGGCGGAAACTTTGACCAACAGCCCCAAACATTTGATAGAAATTTAATTTCAAAGATTTAATTAAAAAATTTTGCAGGTTTTGAAAAATTCGGCGGGCTTAGAATCGAAGATACCGTTCCGGTGAAAGACGGCGCGGCGGAAACTTTGACTAACAGCCCCAAACATTTAATAGAAATTTAAATTTGGAGGAATGTTTTTGTGATTTCAAGTACAGATTTTAGGACGGGCTTAACGATTGAACTTGACGGCGGAGCGTGGCAGGTTGTTGAATTTCAGCACGTGAAACCTGGCAAGGGCGCGGCGTTTGTCCGCACGAAAATTAAAAATGTCGAAACCGGCGCAGTTGTCGAGCGCACTTTTAACCCCAACGAAAAAATGCCGCCCGCGCGCCTCGATACCCGCAGAATGGAATATCTTTACGAAACCGACGGCAATTATACTTTGATGGATACCGAAACCTACGAGCAGATGGAACTCACCAAAGAACAGCTCGGCGACGCGCTGAATTATCTCAAGGAAAATATGGAAGTCAATCTGCAGACTTTCAAAAACCGCATTATCGGCGTCAGCCTGCCCAATTCCGTTGAGCTGAAGGTTACCGAATGCGAGCCCGCCGTTAAGGGCAACACCGCCACCGGCGCTACAAAAAATGCTACGCTTGAAACCGGTTACGTCGTCAGAGTGCCGCTGTTCATTAACGAAGGCGACGTTTTGAGAATCGACACCCGCACCGGAAATTATATCGAACGTGCCTAATTTGGAGGGAGCTGAATTTTTATGGCTACATTTAACATTCGCGGCAAAAACGTCGAAGTCACGCAGAATCTGCGCGATTACGTCGAAAAGCGCGTAGGCAAAATCACCCGCTACTTTGAAAATATCCAGGAAGTTTCCGTACTTTTGGCGGTCGAAAAGGGCAGACACATTGTCGAAGTCACGGCGGAAATTCCCCGCAGCGGCTTAGTCCTTCGCGGTCAAGAATCTACGGCTGATATGTATTCGTCGATTGATTTGGTTGTCGAAAAATTGGAGCGTCAAATTCGCAAGCAGAAAACTAAACTTGAACGTCGTTTTCGCGGCGGCGGCTTTAAATCTGAACTCTTCGCTGAAGAACAAAAAATTCGCAACGAACAGCAACAGCACGAAGACGAGGCTGAAGAATATCCGGTTGTGAAAACTAAGCGCTTTGTCGTTAAGCCTATGGACGTGCAAGAGGCGATTATGCAGATGAATTTGCTCAATCACAATTTCTTTGTATTCCGCGACGCCCAAAGTGAAAATTTCTGCGTAGTTTACAGACGCAATGACGGCGCGTACGGCTTGCTCGAATCCGATAATTGAGGGGTTAGGGGCTAGGATTTAGCGAATAGGGAATAATTGCTGAACAGTAAAAAAAGCGGTTGAATCTCCGATTTGGGGAAACAACCGCCTTTTTAGTTTGTGTTAAAAAATATTATAAATCGTCTTCGTCACCGGCAGGAGTGTTGAGTTCGTCGTAAGTTGTGGGAATGACGCCTTCTTTGCCCGCCTCAACGGCTTTGTCCATAAGCGTCTTAATGTCAGCCGAACCGTCGTCAACCATTTGTTCCTGCGCCATGGCAATGAGCATCGGGAAATTCACGCCCGCAACGATACCGTATTTTTCGTCGGCAATGGCAAGAGTGCTTGCCGCGTTGTACGGAGTGCCGCCGCGCAAATCATTTAAAAACAAAATGCGATCCGGATTGCCGAGGCTATCAATGGTCGCCTTGTACTTTTCGATAACATTTTCCGGACCTTCGCCGCGTTTCAAAGTTACCGCGCGAATGCCGTTTTTAACGGTGTCTTCGCCCAAAATCATTTCGCAGGATTCCAGAATGCCGTTCGCAAATTCGCCGTGAGTTCCAACAATTATTCCAAACATCCAAAAATCGCTCCTTCCAAAATAAAAATCTACTGCAATAATAACACAAACCGGTTGATTGTCAACGAAAAAATTTTACTTAAGTTCGCCTTCAGCCTTTTTGATAGTCTTAACGGTTTCCTTCATAACGCCGCGAATAGCGCCCTTAACTTTCGCCTCGGCGGCAAATTTCGCGTCCTTAGCCGCGTCAACGGCGCCGTCAACTTTTTCTTCGACGGATTCTTTGACGTCGTCTTTAACTTCGGCGAGCGTCTTTTTGGCGTTTTTCAAATCTCCGGCGGCGGCGCTAACTCTGCCTTTGACGTCGTCAACTTTTTCGGTAAGAGTTTCTTTCGCCGCACCAACTTTTTCGGTAATGGTTGCCTTTGCCTCGTCCACTTCGTCACAAACGGATTCTTTGATTCCCGCAGCTTTGCCTTTGGCGTCATCAACTTTTTCAGCAACCGCGTCTTTAACATTGCTCGCAAGATTTTTCACAGATTCAAACATACCACTCAAGCCTCCAGTTTTCTTATCTTCAAGTTTAAATTCGAGGACGCGGCGAATTTCATTTTCAGCCGCCTCGAACATTTTGGGCAAACCTTCGGGATTTTTACCGCCCGCCTGCGCCATATCCGGACGACCGCCGCCGCCGCCACCGATAAGTTTTGAAATTTCCTTAACGATTTTGCCCGCGTGAATACCGGCTTTGACAGCTTTTTTATCGGCTTTGACAACCAGATTGACTTTGCCGTCATTAACCGCCGCCAAAACTATCACGCCGCCGCCGTCGAGTTTGTCAATGAGAAAGTCGGCAATATCGCGAAGTTCGTCCATATCTTTCGCTTTGGCAACGCCGCCCAAACATTTCAAATCGCCAATTTCTTTCGCGGCTAACAAAAGTTTCTGAGCCTCGGCGCGCTCTTGCATTGCGTGTACTTCGTCAAGCTGTTTGCGCATGGATTTATCTTCGGCGATAATCTTTTCGACTTGAGCCGGTAAATCTTCTGCGCGAATTTTTAACAGAGCCGATACCGAATTTAAAATTTCAGTTTGTTTATTGGCGTCCTTAATCGCCGCGCGACCGGTTATCGCCTCAATGCGCCGCACGCCCGCAGCAACGCCACTTTCGCTGACGATTTTAAATCTGCCAATCTGCCCAACATTTTTAACGTGAGAGCCGCCGCAAAGTTCACAGCTGAAACCAGGAACAGTAACCACGCGCACAACATCGCCGTATTTTTCGCCGAAAAGCGCCATTGCACCCAATTTTTTCGCGTCGTCAATTTTCATTTGCCGGATATCGACGTCCGCCGATTTCAAAATTTCTTCGTTAACAAGTTCCTCAACCGCCGTGATTTGCTGAGCGGTTACCGGCTCGAAATTTGAAAAGTCAAAGCGCAAACGTTCCGGCGTAACCAATGAGCCCGCTTGATGAACCTGCTCGCCGACAACTTTTCTGAGCGCCGCTTGAAGTAAATGCGTCGCCGTATGATTTCGCGCAGAAGAAAGTTTTTTGTCGCGGTCAATCTGAATTTTGACAACCTCGCCGATTTTCAGCTGCCCTTCCTCAACGTAAGCCTCATGGTAAACCGTGCCGTCTAAAAGTTTTTTCGCATTGTCAACGCGAATCTTGCCGAGCTCGCCGATAAATTCGCCAACATCGCCGACTTGCCCGCCGCCTTCCGCGTAAAACGGCGTACTTTCCAAAATTATTCCAACTTCGTCGCCGTCGTGAATTTCTTCAACCAGTTTGCCGTCTTTCCACATCGCCACAACTTTTGACTCGGTCGTGGTTTCGTCGACTTCCAAATCCTTGACGTTAACCGAAGACAAATCCGGAATAGCCGCCCATTCATTAGCCGCGCGCGCCGCACGAGCCCGCTGCCGCTGATTTTCCATAGCCTTGTCGAAACCGGCTTTATCCGGTGTCAAAGAATTTTCCTGCAAAATCTCCTCGGTCAGCTCAAACGGGAAACCGTAAGTATCGTACAGCTTGAAAATAAATTCGCCGCTGAATTCGGTTTTGCCGGAATTTTTAACAGCGTCAATTTCGCGCGTCAAAAGTTCCATGCCCTGCGCGAGGGTCGCCGCGAATCTGTCTTCCTCAATGCGAATAACTTTTTTGATATAAGAAATTTTCGCGCCGAGTTCCTCAAAATCCGCCACGCCCGCGTAAATTTTATTGACAGCATCAACCGCGCCTTCCAAAAACGCGTCCTTAATTCCGAGCATGCGCCCGTGACGAATCGCCCGCCGCAAAATTCGACGCAGAACATATCCGCGCCCTTCATTCGACGGCAAAATTCCGTCCATAATCATAATCGACATAGAGCGCGCGTGGTCGGCAATAACCTTGAAGGAAATATCTTTTTTCGCGTCAACGCCGTACTTAACGCCGCTGCATTTTTCGACGTACTCAATTATCGGGAAAAGCAAATCGGTTTCGAAATTCGACGGCTTATTTTGCAGGACAGAGGCAAGGCGCTCCAGCCCGCAGCCGGTATCGATATTTTTGTGTTCGAGCGGCTCATATTTGCCGTCTTCAGTTTTGTTGTATTGCGTGAAAACCAAATTCCAAATTTCCAAATACCGGTCGCAATCGCAGCCAGGCGCGCAGGTTTCTTTGCCACAGCCGCGCTCTTCGCCCAAATCTATGTAAATTTCCGAATCCGGTCCGCAAGGTCCGCCCGTGCCAATTTCCCAAAAATTATCTTCCATTCGCACGATATGCTTAGGATTTAAACCGGACTGTTTGAGCCAAATTTTTTCGGCTTCGTCGTCTTTCGGATAAATTGAAACCCAAAGTTTATCTTTCGGCAAACCGCAAACTTCAGTCAGAAATTCCCACGCCCACGGAATTGCCTCCGCTTTGAAATAATCGCCGAATGAAAAATTTCCGAGCATTTCAAAATAAGTGTGGTGTCTGGCAGTGCGCCCGACATTTTCAATATCGCCGGTACGAACGCAGCGCTGAGACGTAACAACGCGGCGGCACGGCGGCGTAACTTTGCCAGTGAAATACGCTTTGAACGGCGCCATGCCCGCGCCAATCATTAAAAGCGTCGGATCGTCTTTCGGTATAAGTGACGCGCTCGGCAAATGCAAATGCCCCTTCTTGTCGGCAAAAAATTTGATATACGCCTCGCGCAGTTCATTTCCCGTCATATATTTCAAGTTCCCAAGCCTCCATTAAACACATTCAAAAATTTTAATCACGCCGTACAAAATATAATCGCTCGCCTTGACGGGGTCGCCGTCCATAATCAGCGATTCAACTTTCGCAAGATTTTCGTCCGCAATTTGCACGCGACCGGCTTGCTTTTCGGACATAATTTTGATAAAAAGTTTCCTGCGCGAAGTTTGATTGTCTTTGAAAACAAATTTATTGTAAAAAATATTCATCGACCGCTCCGATTTATTTTCGTCGCAGTTAAAGAAAATGTAAACTTGCACTGTCCTCACCTTCTCAAAAATAATTTAGCACGCGCGCAGTATAGCATTTTTCTCTGTACATTGCAAACACGGCTTAATTTATAAAAATATGATAAAAATCTGAAAGACGGCTTGAAAAAAATTTTCGCGTATGCTATTATTTTCGCACGAAAACGCAATGACAGGGGAAGCTGGATAAGTTTTTTTTTGGAATTGTAAATTTATATTTTTTAACTTCTCCGGTGCGTTGGTGATTATTTTACAATGTCAGGAGGAGATTATTTTGAAGAAAACGGTGCTCTCAGCGTTGACTGCAGCATTTGTTTTGGGCTTCACAGCGCCGCAAGTTTCGGCAGCGCCGGTTGAGGAAGACGTTGAACCGGTTGAGGTCGAAGTGGAAGATGTTGAAGTTGCAAGTCCCGTAATTGTAACGCGTACAGATCCGCAAGTCAACGAAGAACTGCGGGAATTGCGCGCGCGGATAGCTGAGCTTGAACGCGACCGCGATTACCGCGAAAATCAAGATTACAACAAATCCAATCACGATTGGCTTGACAAATTCAAGCTCACCGGCGAAATGCGCTATCGTTTTTGGTACGACAAAGCCGGCAACAACAAGGGCAGCAATAACCAGCTGCAAGTGCGTTTTTTCCCGACGGTTGAAATTAACGATACATTTACTATCAAGACTCGTCTCACCGGAACTTACAACCACATGGAACACGATAACGGCTCTTCGTGGGCAATGACTTATGCTTACCTTCAAGGGAAATTTAACGGTTTCCAGGTTAACGCCGGTAAAATGCCGCTGTTCACGGACGTTGACAGAGGTATGATTGCCGATGACTTCTTCAGCGGGGTGCAATTTCTCACCAACTTTGACGGTATCGATCTTAAGGTTAACGGCGGCGATTGGAAAGATTCGGATTATCTCGGCGCGGAGGCAACTTACGGCTTGATGGACGATTTGACAGTTGGCGCGGGTTTTCACCATTTCCAACACAGCGGCGCTAAATCCAATATCTTCGTTGCCGGCGGCGAATACAGACTGAATGAAGATTGGAGCATTAACGGCGCTTACGCTCACAATAACAAGGGCAACCACAAAAACGGTTACAATATTGAAGGCAATTATCTCGGCGCGAAACGTTCGGAAGAGGGCAGCTGGGGTGCGTTCGCTGCCTATCGTTACGTCCCGTCCCGGATTGGTATTGCTCCAACCTATGATTCTTTCAGCGTAAGCAGCAATAAGAAAGGTTTCGAAATTGGCGGCACTTATACGCCAATTAAGGATAGCCTTTTGAAAGTTAGCTATTTCCACGGCAAGACTTTCAATCACCAAAACGCCAGAACTTTGTTTGCGCGCGCAAGTCTGTTTTTCTGAGAAACCGTGACGGCTTGAAAAAATTTCTTTGATATGCTATCATTTTTCGCGAATTTAGGCGCACTGGAAATATTTTATAATCGTAAGGAGGAGAATTACCTTGAAGAAAAAAGTACTTTCTGCGTTGGCGGCGGCGCTCATATTGAGTACGGCGTCCTCAACTACGTCTGCCCGCGAAATTGACGACCAACTTACTTTTGACGCCGAAACCAGCTATTATTTTTTGCATAACGGTTTAGCCGGCAGAAAAAATAGTAACGCTCTGGAACTTAGGCTTGCCCCGACGGTTACCCTAAACGATAATTTGACGCTGAAATCGCGTCTTGTCGGTTGGTGGGATTTGAACGACGGCGACGCCGATTTTGACAGCCGCCTTAGCTACATTTATCTTGAAGGCGATATCGGCGCGTACAATATCAAAGCCGGTAGAGTTCAATTGGCAACTCAAGCAGACAGAAACCCCGTCAGCGGCAGTATGGTTGCCGAGGACGCATTCAAGGGCGTGCAAGTTTCCACCGGTTTGGAACTTGACAACGGCGCGGACGCCACTTTCATTGTTAACGCGGGCAAACTTCACGATCCGACTTACATTGGGCTTGAAGCCCTTTATGACAGCAACGAAAATTTGACGGGCGGCGTCGGCTACCATTACTTGAAAAAGAACAGCTTTAAATCCAACGTCTTTACTTTGGGCGCGGGATATCAAGTCAATGAGGATTGGAATTTGTACGGCGCTTATGCTCACAATTCCAAAGCTAACTTCGAGAAAAATGCTTACAACATAGAGGCAGCCTACCTTGGCGCTGACAGTGAAATTCCGGATACTTGGGGCGCATTCGTTGCCTATCGTTATCTCGGCACGAACGTTTTGGACAACAACGAAAATGATATGTTCAACTTCGCCCGTGGCTTGAAAGGTATAAATGTTGGCGGAACTTGGACGCCGATTGAAAACAGCCTTTTGAAAGTCAGCTATATGCACGGCAAAAGAATTACCGGCAACGACAGCACGAATATTTTCTTGGCACGCGCCAGTTTGTTTTTCTAAAAAAATATTCGCCACCAAAATTTATGAGCCGCCAATCCGACGGCTTTTTTTATTTGCTTGAAAAATTTTCGCGGATGTTAAATCTTCATTTTGAAATGCACGCGCCGGTTTGTTTTTCTAAAAAAATATTCGCCACCAAAATTTATGAGCCGCCACTTCGACGGCTTTTTTTATTTGCTTGAAAAAAATTTTCGCGTATGTTAATATTTCGGCAAATTTATTGCACGGGAGGATTTTAAATGAGACGAACTGTTGTTTCGGCGCTAACGGCTTTTTTTATCGGCACTGCGTCCACGACATTTGCGGCGGCTGATCCATTTAGCGATGTTCCTCAAAATCATTGGGCTTACGGCGCGGTTTCGCGACTTCAAGAGGCGGGAATTATCGCCGGTTATGGAGACGGCACTTTTCGCGGCAGCCGCAACATTACCCGATACGAAATGGCTCAAATGGTCGTCAACGCTATAGTTTATCTTGAAGAATATGACAGACTGCTTGAGAAAAATCCGGAAATGGTTAAAGGCGCGAGTCTTAGCGCTGACGAAAATATGAGCAGCCACGAAAGGCGCTTAAGAAATATGCGCGTCGACCTTCAAACAAGATCCGATATCGACAGGCTCGCCAATGAATTTCGCGAAGAGATTGACGACCTTGGCGTTCGCATTTCAAATCTTGAAAGACATTCCGATATGGTTAAATGGACGGGCGAAGTTCGCTACAATTATTGGAATGACAAAACCGCGGGCGCGCACGACAATTTGAGCCGAATGCAACTTCGACTTTTCCCAACCGTGCAAATCACTGATAATTGGGCGGCTATGGCGCGCTTGACTGCGGAGGTTGATATGAAGTCCGATAATTCTTCGGACGCGGAATTGACCTTTGTCTACGCTCAAGGCAAGTACGGGAAATTGACGATGGACTTCGGAAAAATGCCGCTTTTTTCGCACGCAGACCAGGGAATTGTAGTCGATGATTTTTTCAGTGGCGGGCGGCTGATTTATGATATCGATGAAAATTTCAACGCCAAACTTGAGGCGGGACGTTGGAGCGGCTATAGTAGCGCTCTTGATCCTGCGTCAGATTATTTTGGCGCTGAATTGATGTACGATAGCGGCGCTGGACTTGATGGCGGCGTAGCTTTTCGGCGTTTCAAATTGGACGACGGCAAGGCAAATATTTTTTCGCTCGGCGGCGGTTATCAATTAACTGACGATACAAAAATTAACGCCGCCTACGCTCATAACAGCAAGGCGGACGCTCATAAAAATGCTTACAATCTTGAATTAGATTATCTTGGTGCTGACGAAAGTATTCCTAAAAGTTGGGGCGCGTTTGTGGCGTACAGGTACATTGGCGAAGAAGTTGGGCTTTGTCCTACGTTTGATTCTTTCGAGCGCACTGCCGACAAGAAAGGTTTTGAACTTGGCGGCGGTTATGTCCCTTACAAAAATACTTTGGCGGAACTTAGCTACTTCCACGGAAAATCTTTCAAGGGCGGCACTAACAAAGTTCTCTTCACACGCGCCAGTTGGTTTTTCTAATTAAATTTTCGCCATCCAAAGTCCGTGGAGGTTGCAGTATTCGTAAACAGCTATTGGTGTATCCTCTTCCGCGATAAAAAATGTAGCCTCGGGTTTATCCGCGTGTGTCAAATTTCGGTGTTGCCCGCCTTTTTTCGTCTGAAGGTAAATCCACTGGATAAGGTGAGCCTCAGTCATCGGGTGTGCAACGCTCCCAACTTTGACAGAAATTTTATTGCCCTCCACTTCGACAACCGGAACGTGTTTTTCCTGCGCGGCGTCCGTAGTATTTGCGGTTAAAACTTTCATTGGCTCGCCATTGCAAGAAATTTCGGCGGTGTCTTTATTTATCAGCATTACCAAAGTTTTGTCCGCTCCAATTAAGATCCTTCCGTTTGACATAAATATCACTCCCAAAAATTAATTGTTGTTCAACTTTCTTTCTCAGTCGCCGAAAGAAAGTTGCAAAGAAAGTGCTTGTTTGCCGGATAATTCGCGTCACGCTCATTAACGGCAAACGAGTCCGCCGCCCATCCTTGGGCGGTCTCAACTTGAGCCTTACAGAATTTTAATGGAAGTTTTTCCCAATGGCAAGTATTTTTAACAAGATATTTTATGGCAACGGTAAATTAGTTTATCCTTGACAATAAAGGCGGCGGTGTTGTAAAATGCTCAAAGTGCAGATTTCCAGGGGCGCTGCTTTGCCCTTCGAGTTCATTTTGTCAGCTCAAAATTTTTGCGGCGATAATTTTCTGGCTAACGGTGAATTTATCGGCGATATCAAAATCTCCGGCGAAACCTACAACGACGGTTTGAATATAGTTGCCCGCGGTAAAATCAATTGCAAAAAAATCTTCAACTGCGACCGATGCTTAACCGAGGCTACTCAAAATCAAACGCTCAATTTCGACGAAGAAATTAACCCCGCTGATATTATCGACGAAACGCTTGATATCACTGAACTCATTAAAGATACGCTCGTTGCCGGTCAGCCTATTCAAAATCTGTGCAAGGCTGATTGCAAAGGGCTGTGTCCTGTCTGCGGAAAAAATTTGAATGACGGCGTGTGTAATTGTAACAGGTTTTGTGTTGACCCGAGACTTGCACCGTTATTGAATTTCAAATCAATCGAGGAGGTGTAAACTTTGGCAGCACCTAAAAGAAAATTAAGTAAATCCAGACGCGACAGGCGGCGTGCAAATTGGAAGTTGGAAACTCCGAACTATGTAAAATGTCCGAGATGCCACGAACCAAAACTCCCGCACCATGTGTGCCTGGAATGCGGTTACTATGACGGCAGAGAAGTCATTGAAACGGCTTGAGGATAGCGGAAATTGTTGGGCAGGCATTTAAAAACCTGCTCATTTTTTTGTTATGGAGAATGTTAAATGAAAATTGCAGTTGACGCGATGGGCGGCGATAACGCCCCTGAGCAAATCGTCAAGGGCGCACTTGAAGCGGTTAAAAAATATTCCTGCGAAATAATTTTGGTCGGCGACGAATCTAAAATTCGTGAAGTCCTGCGCGACGAATCCGATTGGGAAAATTTGCCGCTTACCATAAAACATACCACGGAATTTATCAAAATGGGAGAACATCCGGCTGACGCGGTACGTAATAAAAAAAATTCCTCCGTCGTTGTCGCTACAAATATGGTTAAAAATGGCGAATGTGACGCGGTACTTTCTGCCGGCTCAACGGGCGCGGCGGTCGCGGCGGCTCAATTAATCTTAAAGCGCATTCACGGTATCGGTCGCCCCGCCATTGCTACCCCAATTCCAACTCCCAAAGGCGTTACTTTGCTCTTAGACAGCGGCGCTAATGTCGACAGTAAGCCCGAGCATCTTGTTCAAAGCGGTATCATGGGCGCGCTTTACGCCGAACACGTTTTGGGCAAAAATAATCCCAATATTGGTTTGCTGAATATCGGCGAAGAGGAAACTAAGGGCAACGAACAGGCTAAGGAAACTTACCAGATTTTTAAAAATATGCGAACGATAAATTTCGCGGGCAATGCTGAAGGGCGCGATATTCCGACGGGCGATTTTGACGTTATCGTTTGCGACGGCTTTGTTGGCAATGTCGTTCTGAAATTCGGTGAAGGGCTTGCCACGACAATTTTTACGCTGATTAAAGAATCGATTGACAACGGCGGCTTGGCGGCGAAATTGGGCGCGATGATGTTAATGCCGACTCTAAGAGATTTGGCCAAAAGACTTGACGCCTCCGAATATGGCGGCGCGCCTCTTTTGGGCGTAAATGGCTACTGCATAATTGCGCATGGCAGTTCGGATTCAAAATCTATTTGCAGTGCTATCGGCGTTGCCAAAGGCTATGTTCAAAGCAATGTTTTGGGTCATATCAAGGCGGCGCTTAACCAAGAAGAATAAGGCAAACGTGATTGAAATAAAAATTCGCGCAGGTTATAATACAGTCAGCGAGGAGGAAGATTTAATGTTCGAGAATAACGTAATCTGTAAGCTGCTAAACATCAAGTATCCGATATTCCAAGGCGGAATGGCGTGGATAGGCACGGCGGAACTTGCCTCGGCGGTATCAAATGCGGGCGGTTTAGGGCTAATCGGCGCGGGACATATGCCGCCCGATGTTTTGCGAAAAGAAATTCAAAAATGCAAAGGTTGGACTGATAAACCTTTCGGCGTGAATATCATGTTGATGTCGCCGTTTGTCAAAGAAGTTATGCAAGTCGTGATTGACGAGCGCGTCAAAGTCGTTACGACGGGCGCGGGCAATCCTGGTGAATATGTCCCTGCGCTTAAAGAAATTGGCGCGAAAGTCATTCCGGTTATCGCAAGCGTGGCGTTGGCTAAGCGTCTGGTAAAATCCGGCGCGGACGCGATTATCGCCGAGGGTTGTGAATCCGGCGGGCATATCGGCGAAATTTCCACAATGCCGTTAATTCCTCAAGTTGTTGACGCGGTTGAAGTTCCGGTTATCGCGGCGGGCGGATTTGCCGACAGTCGCGGTTTAGCGGCGGCGTTTGCATTGGGCGCTCATGCAATTCAAATGGGCACGCGCTTTGTACTCAGCAAAGAATGTATTGCTCACCCGAATTACAAAAATATCGTCCTCAAGGCGAAAGATCGTTCAACCGTTGTCACCGGCAGAACTTTGGGGCATCCTGCGCGCGTCATTGCGAATAAATTAACGCGCACGTACCTTGAAATGGAAGCGGCGGGCGCGTCTGCTGAAGAACTTGAAAAGCTCGGCGTTGGCAGCCTTCACAAAGCCACACACGAGGGCGACGTTGAAAACGGCTCGGTTATGATTGGTCAAATTTCCGGTATGCTCGAAGATATTAAATCCGTCCAGGAAATTATTGACGATATCGTTAATGGACTTCCGGCGGCGGTTGCCAATCTCCAAAGCAATTATATGTAAGCGGGTGATTTTGTGAGCAAACTTGCATTTATTTTTCCTGGTCAAGGCGCGCAGTTCGTCGGTATGGGCAAAGATTTTTATGACAACTTCGACGCGGCTAAAAAACTTTTCGACGAAGCGGACGAGGCGCTTGGCTATTCTATTAAAAAAATGTGCTTTGAAGGCTCGGAAGACGATTTGAAATTGACGGCGAATACACAGCCGGCGATTTTAATTGTGAGCGTGATAGCGGCGGAACTTTTGAAATCTGAAGGAGTCGAAGCGGAAGTTGCGGGCGGTCACAGTTTGGGCGAATATTCGGCACTGGTTTCGGCGGGCGCATTGAAATTCAGCGACGCGGTGGTTTTAGTTCACAAGCGCGGACAATTTATGCAGGAGGCAGTTCCCGTTGGCGAGGGCGCAATGGCGGCGATTATCGGGCTTGACGATAAAATTGTTGTCAACGCGTGCAATGAAATTTCTGCCGAAGTTCAAGCGGTTAATTTTAATTGTCCAGGGCAAACTGTAATTGCCGGAACTGTGGCGGGCGTTGAGGCGGCTGTCGAAAAATTAAAATCTGCGGGCGCAAAAAAAGCTGTGATTTTGCCGGTTAGCGCGCCTTTCCACAGCACGCTCATGAAACCTGCCGCCGAAAAACTTTCCGCCGAACTTGATAAAACCGAAATTCACGATGCGGCTTTTCCCATTGCGGCGAATATCAACGGCAAATTGGAAACTTCCGCGGCGGACATCAAAAACAATCTCGTTGCGCAGGCGGATCACCCCGTCAAATGGATTGACTGCGTGCAGGCTATGAAAAATTTTGGCGCTGATACTTTCATTGAGTGCGGACCGGGTAAAACTTTGTGCGGATTCAATCGCCGTATCGACAAAAATTTGCAAAGTTTCAACGTCGAAGATTTATCCAGCCTTCAAAAAACTATTGAGGCGGTTCGGAATGTTTAAATTCGACCACAGCAATTTACACGTGATGGATTTGGAGCGCAGCATAAAATTTTACGAAGAGGCGCTTGATTTTACGGAAATTACCCGCCTGGACACGCCGAGTTTTATTTTCGTGTATTTGGGCGATTCTTACCGCAGCGAACACGTTTTAGAATTGCAATTGGTCAAAAATCGCAGAGCGCCTTACAGCCTCGGCGACAGCAATTTTCATTTGGCATTCACCGCCGCCAATTTCAAAAAAGCTTACAACAAGCATAAGAAAATGAACTGCATTTACAAAGAATATATTGAGCACGGAATTTATTGGATTCGAGACCCTGACGGCTACTTGATTGAGGTTCTGTCTGAGAAGTGGGAAATGGGGCGTTAACTTTGAAAAAAATTTTGTTAGTGGCGTCAATTTTAATCGCCACAATGGCAACGGCTTTTGCGGCGGCGGCTCTTTTCGATACGCCGTACATTGGCAACAGTTTTAGAAAAACTTTCCATTACCGCGATTGTGGGTCTGTGCAGCAAATGTGGGCAGAACATCAAGTACCGCTTGAAACGCGCGAAGAAGCTATCAGCAAAGGTTATCGTCCATGCGGGAATTGCAGACCTTAAGGTGAAAATATGAGTTCAAAAGCTATGGCGAATCTCAAGGAGTCGCTTATGAAATTGCCGGGCGTCGGTGCGAAAACTGCCGCTCGGCTTGCTTATCATATCGTCGAAATGAAGGCTGAGGACGTCGAAAATCTTGCCTACGCCATTAAAAATATCAAAGCCGAAACGCACTCCTGCGCGATATGTTTTAACACGATTGACATTGGCAGCGAAGTTTGCGAAATTTGCGCCTCGGATAAGCGCGACGGGCAAACCATTTGCGTTGTCAAAGATTCGAAGGATTTAGACGCGATTGAACGCGCGGGCTTTTACACCGGAAAATATCACGTTACCGGCGGCTTGATTTCGCCAATGGCGGGCGTCACGCAGGAAGATATTAAACTCAAGGAACTTGTTCAGCGCGTTTACGAAAACGATATCCGCGAAGTTATCATTGCGCTTGAGCCGAATGTCGAAGGCACTGCAACGGCGCATTTTATCGCGAAACTTTTAAAACCTTTCGGCGTCAAAGTTACGAAACTCGCGCAGGGCATGGCGGTTGGCGCGGATTTTGCCGGAACTGACAGCGTAACCATTGCGCGGGCGATTGAAAACCGCGTGCCGATTTGAGAGGGGATTTTTATGGTTGATTTTGACATAGAAATGTTCGCCGGTCCGGTCATTGGAATAGTCATCATTTTGGTTTTAATTCAGCTGGTGTCGTTGCCGTATTGGCTTTTGAAAAACAGTCTTATCGGCGCGGTTATGCTGTACATTTTTAATTTCATCGGCATTTTCACAATCAAGATAACGTTCATTCACTGCCTAATCGTGGGCGTGTGCGGCGTGCCTGGGCTTGTGATTTTGCTGATTTATTTAAATTTTTTCAAGTAGGACGCTATGATTCAGTTAGACAAAGTTACGAAATTTTATGGCGAGCGGCTGATTTTTTCTGACGTGAGTTTTAAGATTGTCGACGGCGAAAAAGTTGGTATCGTCGGCAAAAACGGCGCGGGCAAATCGACGCTGATTAAAATTATGATGGGCGCTGAAGAATTTGACGCCGGAAATATCAGCGGGCTTCGCGCAGAAGATATTGGTTACGCCGAGCAGATTCCGCAGTTCAAAAAATCTACGCTGCTTGCCGAAATGTTGAGCATTGGCGTTGAGGAATTTCAAGCTAAGAAAATTTTATTTGGCTTAGGTTTCAGCGAATTTGAGCTTGCGAAAAATCCCAACGAATTTAGCGGCGGCGAGACTGCGAAAATTGCATTGGCTAAGGCGCTACTGGCTGAGCCGCGAATTTTGATTTTGGACGAGCCTACAAACCACCTTGATATTTACGCGATTGATTTTCTCGAAGATTTTTTGAAAAATTATCGCTACACGGTTATAGCCGTTACGCACGATCGGCATTTTCTGCAGAATTGCGTTGACAAGATTATCGACATTGAAAACGGCAAGGCGACGGTTTACGCGGCGAATTACGAAAAATTTATTCAGCTCAAAGCTGAGCGGCGCGAATACGAATTGAAGGCGTACGAAAAACAGCAGGAAGAAATTGCTAAACTTGAGGAATTTGTCCGCCGAAATAAAGTCCGCGCCTCAACGGCCCGTCGCGCGCGCAGTCGTCAAATTGCGCTGGATAAAATGGAGCGCCTGGAAAAGCCGCCGTCCAATGATTTTGTCAAAGTCAAATTGGGTGACGCCGCCGAATCTGCCAACCGCGTTTTAATTCTTGACGATATCAATTTCAAAAACATTATCAAGAATTTCAGCGCCGAAATTTTCAAGGGCGAAAAAATTGGGCTTATCGGCAGGAACGGCATCGGCAAATCGACGCTGCTAAAAATTATCGTGGGCGATTTGCGGGCTGACAGCGGCACTGTGAAAATTGGCAACCGCGTTAAAATCGGCTATCTTTCGCAGGGACACGAAGAACTCAATGAAAATGCGACGGCAATTGAAGAACTTGTTGACGGATTTAATTTGACGTTGGAGCGGGCGCGCGCAGAATTAGCCCGATTAGATTTATTCGCGCAGGTTGTAGAAAAGCCGATAGCCGATATGTCGGGCGGCGAAAAAACCCGCGTAGCATTGGCGAAACTGATTTTGACCGGCGCAAATTTTTTAATTTTGGACGAGCCGACAAACCATTTGGATTTACCGGCGCGCGAGGCGATTGAGGCGGCACTGCGCGAATTTGACGGCACAATTTTAATCGTCACGCACGACAGATATTTATTGGACGCCGTGACAAGCCGCGTTATCGAATTTGAAGACAAACCGGAAATTCCTAAGCCGGAAAAAATTTCTAAGCCGAAACCCGCAAAAACTTCACAGCCGCCCAAATCCAAATCGCCGGAAAAATCGACACAGCAGCTCGAAAAACTCGAGGCGCAAATTAAAATGGCTGAGATGGAATTGAAAATGATTGAGCGCGAAATAAACGCGGCAGTCGAACCGGCGAAATTGTCGGAATTGGCGGCGGCTCACGAATTGAAATTGCAGGAAATTGACGAATTGTATTTAGCGTTCGTCGAAGAATAGGGGTGATTGATATGAAAATCTCGCGCAGAAATTTTATCAAAATGGCGGGCGTGACGGCGGCGGGCGCGGCGCTGTATAATTTTGGCGGATTTGGGAGCGCGGCGGCTGACGGCGAAAAGTCCACGGTTTATTTCAGCAAACAGATTGACGCCGAATATTTGATTCAGCTTTACAAAAAAATTAATTCCGAAATTAGCGGCAAAGTTGCGATTAAACTTCACACGGGCGAGCCGAATGGGCCGAATATTTTGCCGCGCGATATGGTTCAGAAATTCCAGGCGCAAATTCCGAACAGCACGATTATTGAGGCGAACAC
>CAJOMO010000006.1 GCA_905235685.1 uncultured Selenomonadaceae bacterium | reverse complement strand
GAACAATCCGCCGCCAGCAAATGATAACTTTCAGCGAAACTCGGACAATTATCACCAACATAAATCAGCAAGCGCCCGCGCGAAAGTCTTTCGGCGTTGACTTCAATTCGCCCGATAAATTCACTGCCGAAAATGATAACGTCAACTTCCGCCAATTCCGCGCAGTACAAAATTTCCGCCGCGTCATAACGAAAATTGAACGGCACGGCAATTGCGCCGGTTTTCAAAATCCCAAAATAAATCGGCAGCCATTCAAGGCAATTGTACATGATTATCGCAACTTTGTCGCCTTTGCGGACGCCGCGCTCAATTAAAAAATTCGCACAACGATTCGCCTTTTCGTCAAAAACGCTCCAGGTAATTTCGCGGCGATACGGCTCAAATCGATTCGATTCAATCAGGCTGTACTCTTTCCAGCTCATGCGGCGGCTGTTCGGCTCTGCCGGATTCAATTCCACCAGCGCAACTTCGTCACCGTAAAGTTCGGCGTTGCGCTCCAAATATTCCATTACTGGCAAATTTAACACCTACTTTCAAGCAATTTTTTAATTATATAGAGCCGCGCCTTTGAAGTCAATCTGTACTTTTTATGAAAAACTTATTGATTTTGCGGCGGTGTTTCCTTATAATTTGCGCGTAGGTATCGAGATTTATGGAGGATTAATTATGGCAGATATAAATTTAGACGACTTAATGGCGGCGCACGCGGCAAGCGCCAACTCCGACGAAGAATCTAAGGCTCTCGAAGTTAAGCCCGAAGTCGAAATTGAAAAAGTTACAAAGCAGGTTGAAACTTTGACGCCCGCCGAGCGTGAAAAAGTTCAAACCATCAAAGACGGTATCAATTTAATGGATTCTTCAACGCCTCTGACATTCGGCGCGCCCGCTCAAAAGGAAATCGCGCAGTTTTCGGACAGCATTTTAGCCAAAGTCCGCACGAAAGATTCTGGGCAAGTTGGCGATTTGCTCGGCGATTTGGTTTCTAAGGTTAAAGGCTTTGACGTTGGCGAAAAGCGCAGTTTCGTCAGCCGCATTCCGATTATCGGCTCAATGGTCAACAAGGCTGATAATGTTATGCAGGGTTACGAAAAACTTTCCACGCAGGTTGAAAAAATTCAAGCCGGTTTGGAACGCGCCAAAGTTCAGCTTATGGAAGACGTCGTTATGTTCGACACGCTTTACGAAAAAAATTTGAGCTACTTCAAAGATTTGCAACTCTACATTCGCGCAGGTGAAGAGAAACTTGACGAAATGCGCACGGTTACTTTGCCAAAATTAAAGGCTCAAGCCACCGCGAAGGGCGACCCCATGGCTGTTCAAGTCGTTTCAGATTTCGAACAAAGCGTTGATCGTTTCGAGAAAAAAATTCACGACCTTAAACTCAGCAAAACTATCGCAATTCAAACCGCACCGCAAATTCGACTCATTCAAAACAACGACAAAATTTTAATCGACCGCGTTCAATCCGCCATTTATCATACAATTCCGCTGTGGAAAAATCAAATGGTTATCGCACTCGGTTTGAGCCGTCAACAGCAGGTTATTGAAATGCAACGCGCAGTTTCGGACGCCACGAATGATTTGCTCCGCCGCAACGCCGAAATGCTTAAACAAAATACCATTGACACCGCCAAAGAAAATGAACGCGGCGTCGTTGACGTTGAAACCGTGAAAAAAGTTAACGAAGATTTAATTTCGACGATTGAGGAAACGGTGCGTATTCAGCAGGAAGGCAGACAGCGCCGCGCCGCCGCCGAACGTGAACTCGTCGCTATCGAAGGCAAACTTAGGGACGCGCTCCTTAGAAATTCCAACCGCGTTAATACCGATAAAAATAATGGCTGATGAACAATAACAGATTAAAAGTCCAACAGCGCATAGGTTTTTTGGTAGTTTTTTTGCTGGCGGGCATATTGATAGTAATAATTCGGTATGGCTGGTTACAGTTGGTGCAGGGCAGTGAACTTGCCGAAAGAATGCGTTATCAAGTTGGACAGAACTATCTTGTACAGTCGCCGCGCGGAGCGATTTTGGACAGAAACGGGCGCGAATTAGCCGTTAGCACAATGACAAAATCTTTGTTCGTCGACCCGAATAACGTTGAAAATCCGGAACAACTTGCGCGGGAATTAGCGCCGCTTGTGCGCAAAACTGAGGAAGAAATTCTTGAAGACATAAGTATCGGTGGGGGCTTTGTGTGGGTTAAAAGGCGGCTTGAACAGTCTGAATATGAGGCTGTGCGCGCGCTGATTCGCGAAAAGGAATATGGGCGTTGTCTAAATTTCCTGGACGAGGCTAAGCGCTTTTATCCAAATGACGTTTTGGCGGCAAATGTTATCGGCTTTGTTGGCACGGACGACAAGGGGCTTGACGGTATCGAAAATGCGTTTGACAAATATATCAAGGGCGAAGTTACCGAAACTTACATGTACACCGACACGCACGAACGCCCGATTTTGGATTCGATTTTTGCGCGCCACGGCTACCAGGGTGACCGTTGCAAAACTATTCAGCTGACGATCGACAGCGCCATTCAATTCATCGTCGAACAGGAACTTGACCGCGCCATGGCTGAAAATGAGCCCGTCGGTGTAACCTGCGTTGCTATGAATCCGAAAACCGGCGAAATTTTAGCAATGGCCAGCCGCCCTTCGTACAATCCAAATCGTTTTTGGGATTATAAGCCGGAAGATTGGAAAAATCGCGCAGTGTCATTTATTTATGAGCCAGGCTCGACTTTCAAGACGATAACGGCGGGCGCGGCTCTGCAAGAGGGCATTGTTTCACCGAATCAGATTTTTGTTGACCCGGGTTATGTCATGGTTTCGGGTATGCGCATTCAAAATTGGAACGGCGCGAGTTTCGGTACTGTAACTTTTGCCGATGTTGTAAAGCAGTCGTTGAATACGGGCTTTGCGATGGTAGGGTTGCAATTGGGCGGCGAAAAACTTGTAAAATATGCGCGGCTGTTTGGATTTGGCGAGCCGACGGGAATTGAATTGCCAGGCGAAGAAGCGGGAATTTTATACACGCCGGACGAAATGGTTGATTCGGATATCGCAACAATGGCGATAGGGCAAAGTATAGCCGTGACGCCGTTGCAACTTGTGACGGCAATGAGCGCCGTTGCCAATAACGGAGTTTTGCTCAAGCCGCACATTGTCAAGACGATTAAAAATGCAAACGGCTCGATATTTTCAGAGATGCGCGTTGAGGAAGTGCGAAAGACGATCGACTCGGCGACGGATAAAACTTTGGTAGGATTGTTAGAGCAAGTTGTAGCTTCGGGCGGCGGCAAAAAAGCTGCTGTTCGCGGCTATCGGGTTGCGGGGAAAACCGGCACTGCGCAAAAAATCAATGAGTACGGTACGGGCTACAGCGAGGGCAAATACATTGCGTCGTTTTGTGGATTCGGTCCGGTTGAAAATCCGCGAATTGCTTTGTTGGTGATAATTGACGAGCCGGCGGGGAATTTTTATGGCGGGCAAATTGCAGCGCCCGTTGCAGGCAGGATTTTTTCTCAAGTTTTCCGGTACATGCGGATTGAGCCGAGCGATTCGCCCTTTGACGACGAAATTGAACTTTCCGAAGATGTTGGCGAGGGCGATACTTCCGGCGCGTCTGCTTTGCCCCAACCCATTCCGCAAAAAGTTGAAGATATTCCCGAACAAAACGAAATTCACGAAGAGGAGCCCGTTCCCGAAACCGCCGACAATGAAGTTATCGTTCCGGATTTTTACCGGAAAAGTATTCGCGAGGCGGCGCGGCTTGCCAATGATGTTGGCTTGATTTTGGAAACGAGCGGCTCAGGTTTCGCGTTGGAACAAAGCATTGACGCGGGCGTTGTTGTCGACAAAGGAACAATCATTAAAATCAAATTCAGCCCTTGACAGGAAGTAATTTCCGCTGATTATAATTGGCAAAAAATTTTTTGGAGGAATTTTTTTTATGAATTCTTGGAATGACGGTTATTTTACCGAATCGACTTACACTTACGGTTATTACCGTGAGATTAGTCCGGTTTTCCAGAAATTTTGTCTGCTTGTGAATGGTTATGCCGCGCCCGTCGCGCAGGCGTCCGACAATCACTGCGAATTGGGATTTGGGCAGGGCGTTTCGATTAATATTCACGCCGCCGCGAATTTGGGAAAATATTTCGGCACAGATTTTAATCCGGCGCACGCCGCCCACGCCAATGAGCTTTGCAATGCGTCCGGTTGCGGCGCGAATTTTTTTGACAACAGCTTTGAAGAAATGCTCAATCGCGCAGATTTGCCGCAGTTCGACTCAATCAGCCTTCATGGGATTTGGTCTTGGATTAGTACTGAAAATCAAAATCACATTGTCGAATTTGCGCGGAAATTTTTAAAACCTGGCGGCGTTTTTTACAACAGCTACAATTGTTATCCAGGCTGGTCGCCCGCCGCTCCTCTGCGCGAAATTTTTATTCTCCATGACAAATACGCCCAAAAAAGCAGCAAGACTTATGAGCGTATCGAAGAGGCTATGAAATTTACTGCGGAACTTCTTGAAAAAAATCCGATGTATTTTCGCCGCGTTCCCGACGTCAAGAGCATTTTTGAAAACACGCGCAAACACGACCACGATTATCTTGCCCACGAATATTTTAATCGCGATTGGATTTGCATGTATTTCAGCGAAGTTGCGGAGATTTTGGAATCCGCAAAATTGGATTTCGCCTGCACGTCTGAACTTATCGAGGCGTTTGTGCATTTGACGATACCGGCGGACGCTCACGAATTTTTGAATCAGATTGAACATCCGGTTATGCGCGAACAGATTAAGGATTATTTTTTGAATCGGCAGTTCCGAAAAGATATTTTTGTGCGCGGCTTGCGGAAAATTTCTGTGTTCGAACGCGCCGAGCGGCTTATGGATACGCCATTTGTTTTGCTCAGCACGAATCCTTTTTCAACGAAAATCAATGTTGGCATTGGCGAAATTACTTTGGCGCAGGAGCTTTGCGATAAAATTTACAGTCATTTGGTTAAGCACAATTACCGCCCAAAAACTTTCCGCGAATTTATCAAACAGAATCCGGAAGTTTCCCGCACGAATCTTGAACAGTTGCTGATAATTTTGACGCACAACGGCGCGATTTCGCCGTGTCAAACTGAAGACGTCGTTGAAATTGTCAAGCCGCGTTGTGACGCGCTGAATAAATATTTTTGCAGGCGCGCCGAAAATTCCGGCGAAATTATTTTTTTGGCAAGTCCGGTTTTGGGCGGCGGCGTTACTGCAACGCGTTTTGATCAGCTGTTCATTTCCGCCGTGGCGAATGGCAACAAATCTGTTGACGCTCTTGCCGAGGAAATTTGGGAAATTTTGCGGACTCAAGGTCAATCTCTTGTCAAACAAGGAAAAATGCTTGAGACGTCCGAAGAAAACATTGACGAATGCAAAAATATGGCGCGCGAATTTCTCGATAAACGCCTGCCCATTTTCAAGGCTCTGCAGATTGTCTAATTAAATTTTGCATAAAAAAATTTGACCTAATCGCTTGACTGTGGTAAGATTTTCTTGTCGAGAATTCTACCGCGCCGAGTGGTTAGGTTCATTCTATGATAAACCATTCGGCGACTATTGTCAAGGAGTGGTTTATTATGACTGACGAGCAAAAAATCAAAGCCAAAGCTCGAAAACAAAAAATTTACCGCGAAAAATATCTTCCAGCGTACCAGGCTTGGATTGCGCATTATCCGTTTACGCTGGAGGATTTGGACGGCGAAATTTGGGCGTGGATTGCCGGTTACGAAGGAGATTATCAAGAATCAACTTACGGTCGCACAAAAAGTTTTAAAAATGGCGAAGTGAAAATTAAAACGCCGATTTTATCAGAAAATGGTTACTTGAGAGTGCATCTTTTAAAAAATGGAATGAGCAAAATTCATCTGGTTCATGTTTTGGTCGCGCAGACGTTTATTCCGAATCCGGACAATTTGCCGCAAGTTGACCATCGTTTTGGTATGAAATTTGATAATTCTGTTGGAAATTTGCAGTGGGTTACCAGTTCTGAAAATAGACGCCGCGCGCTTCAAATGGAATTGGCAAAAGTAAGTCAAGGCGAAGATAATTGTCTCGCAAAGCTTACCAATGAACAAGCGCTATACTGTAGAGATGTTTATATACCGCGTCATCCTGAATTTGGACAAGCAGCTTTAGCTCGACATTTTGGTGTAAGTAGATCAGTAATTGAAAAAATTGTTTTGGGAAAATCTTATCAAAATGCTAAATAAAAAAATGAGCCGGCGATTTTACCGACTCTGATTTTTAAACCGTGCGATTATTCGTGCGGTATTTTTTTATGCGTGAGCTGCTTCAGCCGCGTCAATTTCAGCGTTGCGTTGCTCAAAAAATTTTATGAAGTCATCAACTGGCAAGGGCTTAGAATTTTTGAAACCTTGTCCAAAAACACACCCTAATTTGAGTAAAAGTTGTTCTTGCTCCAATGTTTCAATGCCTTCTGTAATTACTTTCATTCCAAGTGAATTTCCTAAATTTATAACATTGGCAAGAATTGTGCGCATTTTTTCAGATGTATCTGCACCAACCAATATGCTTCTGTCTATTTTTAGAACATCGAATGGTAAATTGCCAAGCATAGTATAACTTGAATATCCAGAGCCAAAATCATCTACCGAAATGCTGAAACCCATTGCGTGCAGTTCCTTGATAATTTCTTCAGCAGTTTTCATACCCGCCTTGGCGTCAAAATCGCCAAAGACAGTTTCGGTAACTTCCAGCTCAATCAAACCAGGCGGCAGATTATATTTTTTGACGACGGCGCGCATTTTGTCAAGGTAACCTTCCTCAGCAATCATATGAAGGCGCGACTGATTGACGGAAATTGGAACAACTTCTTTGCCCGCGTCAAGACGCTCACGTTGCAGCTGACAAGTTTTCTCCAAAAGATAATGATCTACCGGAATAACAAAGCCATTTTGCTCAAAAAGCGGAATGAATTTACCAGGCGGCATAAATCCGAGTTCGGGGCTAATCCAACGAACAAGCGCCTCTGCGCCGATTTGCCGCCCCGTCCGAATGTCATATTTCGGCTGATAAAACGCTTTAAATTCGCCGTCCTTCAAAGCCTGCTCCATACGGCTCTCAATCGTGTGCTGAATGCTAAGGCTTTCTTCCATTTTTTCGTCGAAAACATTGACGTCGCCGGAATTTTGGTGGCAAGCGGTAATAGCGCGGTCAACAGCCTGCTGAACGTACATTGAATGATTGTAGGGGCTGATACCTGCGCGAGTGTGCAGAACGAGTTTAGAATTGGCGTCAGCAGTGTCCATTTGGCTGTATTTCTGAATAATCTCAGTCGCCCACGCCTTTAAATCGTCAACGCTATCGGCAGTGCAGTAACAAATCAAATGCTCGATATCGATACCCGCCGCGGTGTAAATCACGTGTTCGTCGTTAGAAAGATCCTTAGCCATATCCAAAAATCTTTGATCAATCATACGGTGACCGGCGTCTTTCGTAACCATGGCGTTGCTGGACATAGAGAACACCGTGAAGAAAGTTTGGACTTCCGGACGCGTATTTTCAAGATCTTCAAGCTTATTTGGAACTTCGCGCTCCAGCCACGGGATATTTGGCAGATTGTACCTTAAATCGGTGTACGCCATATGCTCAACCAATTCAAAATGTTTCTGCTTCATGCGGTTTCTATAAATGATAAATCCGCCAATCGCCGAGGCAATCAAAACCAGCACCGCGAAAACTCTAAGCGGATGGTGATAAACCAGATAGCGCGGCGTGATTGTAACTTCAGTTTTTTGGTGTTTATTCAGCAGGTCGATTATCCAATCAGTGTCAATGTGGTTAATTTCCTTGTTGAGAATATGCCAAAGAATAGGGTCGTCATTTGCATAGACGCCAAGGCTGAGCGGCTCTTCGTAAACGGATTCTGAGCGCGCCTCAAGCGAATAAGTATCAGTTTCTTCCATTAAGGACGTCACGGCGTTTCTGTGGACGTAGGCAATATCAGCGCGCCCATTATTAACAGCTATCATAGCCTCGTCAAGCGTCGGGACGTACAAAAGCTTATCTTCGGGATAATTCGGCTCAATGAACGCCTTGGTGTAAAACATATCTTTGACGCACGCCACAATCGGCTTGGACGAAGGATCTTCAACGTAACCTGCGCGAGTCACCGGTACATAATCCGTCGTTAAATAGGACTGCGTAGGTTTCAAATCCAAATAACCCGCCGCGCTGTGGTCGCAAACAATATCCACAACAAAATCAATATCGCCGTTTTGAATCAAATCGTGAGACTTGCTGATAGTTTGAGCGAAAGCGTGAGAATCATCTGTAGTATCGCTATTGATAATCTCAATTTCGACGCCCAAATCTCGCGAAATACGATTAATAATTTCCGGCATAACGCCGACCAGTTCACCCTTGTTGTTGTTGTAAGCGTAGGGCTGCTGGTACATAAAAATCGTCGCGCGCAATTTTTTTCGTTTAGCAAGAAATTCGCGCTCTTCCTTGCTGAGAATAAGCGGGAAACCGTCCGTGCGCAAATATTTATCGTTAAGCTTATCGCGAATGTTCGACTGATTTAACAGCATTTGATCCATTGCGAAATTTAAGCGCGTGTATAAATCCGGCTTGTCATTTCTAACCAAAAGCCGGTAACTTTGCCGGTCGAACAGCGCCAAAATATTTCGGTTTTCCTTCGGGCTTAGCATAGGTCCAACGTAGCCGTCGACTTCGCCCTTTTTAAAAGCGTCCATTGCCTGCGCGAAAGTCGGATACATAATCATTTCGTAGGTAAAGCCTTCGCCCTTAGCAACCGGCTCAAGCCCAGGAACTTGATAATTCGCGGGCGTATTGGCGATTTTCATATGCGGTTTAACGCCTTCGTGCGAAATTACCAGTTCCATTGGAAAGCGCCCGATAACGTGATCGGTGCGTTTCATATTTTTAAGCTGCCGATAATCGCCAGGCATACCAGGCGCAGCGTCAATCTCGCCGCGTTCAGCCGCCGCGATTAAATCATTCCATTCGTCAAATTCAATGTATTCAAAGTTGCAGTGCGCATAATTCGCCAGAAATTCCATATAATCGTAGCCGTAGCCGACTCTGTGTCCGGGAATATCTTCGCCAAGAAAGCCGGTATTTTTTATGTAGCCGACTTTCACCGTGCCGTAATCCTGCTTGATAATTTGTTCGGGAGAAATTTCCGCCGCCGGAGTATCTTTGGGAGCGCCAAAAACCGTCGCGCAGTGCAAATTGCACGCCACCAACGCCGCCCCCAGGAGTGCTTTAAGTTTTCTATTCATAAATTTTCGCCCACGCTTTAAGTTCGTCAACGCTGACAGTACTCCTAAAAATTTTGCCGCTTTGAATCGTGGCATTTGGCGCGCTGACTTTCAAATCCGCCGCGGTATCTCCAAGACCACTGCCGCCGGACGTTGCAAACAGGATAATTTTTTTGCCGCTGAAATCGCCGCTCTCCAAAAATGTATTGATAATTCGAGGCGCGGTATACCACCAAATTGGAAATCCGATAAAAATTGTGTCATAATTCGCCACGTCAATATTTTCAGCCATCGCCGGACGGCTCGCCCTGTCATTCATTTCAAGGGTACTGCGCGAATGTTTATCGTTCCAATTTAAATCTCTGCCGGTATATTTTTGCGCCGGTTTAATCTCAAACAGTGTCGCTCCAATCGCCTCTGAAAGTTTCGTCGCAACTTTCCGCGTCGAGCCACTTGCAGAAAAGTATGTAACTAATGCGTTCCCCATACATTTCACGACCTTTCAATTTAATTTTCCAAGTCATTATAACATATCGATAAATTTCTGCAACCGCATTAGTCTTTGTAACATTTAAAAAAGCCCCAACCGAAGTCAGAGCCCCGCACATTATTTATCGTAGCGTGCGAACTACTCGGCTTTTGTTACCGCCTCGTTACTTCTCGAGCCATTTGCAAACGAAGTGACCAACTACGCTTGCCGCGAGCGAGACCAAAAATGTAATAAGCACCGAGTAACCCTCCTTCCCGTACCGGTATAGGAGTGGTAACGCGTTAATTCTAAAGAAATTTTTTCCAAAAATCAAGATTTAATACTTGAAAAATTTTAAACGTTGTGCTATATTTCTTAATGTAATAAGCACGTGTAACCAATGAAAAGATCCGACTGACCATCGGGTTTTTTCACGTTATAGGGCAAAAATTAAAATAGATGATGGCAAAACAAAAATAACCCTCGATCGCGCTTCGGCGATTGGGGGCTTTTTTGGTTTTTGGTAAAAATTATTTATCCGATTTATAATCTTCGGGCTTTTGATAGAAAAACGGTTTGTACGAAGTGTAGCCCATTTTCCGCGAATTTAAAATAGCTTCCGTTGCGCCGACGAATAAAATTCCGCCAGGTTTGAGCGAATTGAAAAAGTTCGTGTAAAGTACATCCTTTGCTTCTTCAGTAAAATAAATTACGACGTTTCGGCAGAGAATCAAATCAAATCCGGTTTCAAATTTATCTTTGAGGAGATTATGGCGTTTAAATTCGATAACGGATTTAATATCGGGCTTAATGGCGAATTTGCCGTCCGGAGTTTTCGTGAAATATTTTGCTTTGCGGTCGGGGCTCATAGCTTTAATTTCGGAGTCGGTGTAAACGCCTTTCTTCGCCTTAGCAAGAATTTCGATATCAAGGTCGGTTGCCAAAATTCTGTGGCGGGTGCTGGGCGTGAGTTCCTTCATAATAATTGACAGCGTGTAGGGCTCAGCGCCGATTGAACAGCCCGCGCTCCAAATATTTAATTTCGGCGAACGTTTCAAAAGGTACGGGATAACGTCCTTTTCAACGATATCGAATTTGTCGGGGTTGCGGAAAAATTCCGAGACGTTGATTGTCAAATATTCGATGAAGTCGGCAAAATCTTCTTTGTTCGCTGAAACCTTGTTAAAATATTCGACAAAGGACGTCATTTCTGCGCGAGTAACGAGGTTGCCAATGCGGCGTTTCATTTGCGGCTCTTTGTACAGCTGTAAATCAATTCCGGTTTTGTCGTTGAGTTTTTTCTTAAAAAGTTCCCAATCTTTATCTTCCATAAATTTTCCCCCCTGCGTGAGATTTTTCGATATTTTATCAAAGCGGAAAAATAATTTCAACCGAAAAAAAACTTGCCGCGGCGGCGAATATATTATAAAATTTGCACGGAATACTGGCGTTATTTTTGCTCGTGACAAGGAGGTTTTTAAAATGGATTTTACGGCAATAGGGAAAATTGGCTCTTTCGTCAAGCAGAAAAATTTGCTTTTCGCGGCGAATTACAAAATCCGAACCGGACAGCGAATCGTCGACGCCAACGGCAATTTGAATTTTGCGAAGGCGTCAATGTTCGACCAGGTTAATCAAGCGCAAAAAAAATCTGTCAGCGAATTGGACAAAGCTAAAATCGCGTCGATTAAGCAAAAACTTATGAGCGGCAAAAAACTTTCAAACACTGAAATGGCGTATCTCAAAGACAAAGACGAAAAACTTTACAAAAAAGCAAAGCACGCCGAGGAAGCCCGCGAAGAATTAAAAACGGCGCTCAAATCCGCGAAAACTAAACAAGAGGCGCGGCAAGCCGTTACTCAAGCAATGATTAAAGCGTCAGCGGAAGCCAGCGCTGAAATTGCCGCGTTCAAATCCGGTTTAAGCGGCGGCGGCGGCGCGAATTTTGGCGGCGACGTGAATTTGGACGCTTTGCCAAATATTGACGGCGCGGAAAATTTTTCCAACGAAAATCTCAACGCTGAAAATCTTGACGCAAATTCTAATCTTGAAAATGTTAACGCTGAAAATGAAAATTCTATCGCGCAGAATGACGACGACGATAAAACAACAGCTGATGATATTCTTGAAAAATTTATAATGACGATACGCGCGCTCGAAGACGAATGGGCGCAATTCAGCAACTCGGACGAATATAAAAATTTGCCCGAAGATTTATCCAACAACGAAAAAATAATCGATGCGCCGGATTTTAAAACAATGCGGGCGATTTTTGCGTATCGAAAATCTATGAGTTATCGGAGCGCAGTATGACTGAACACGAACACATTTTGCCGGACGGCACGGTGATTAAGCACACGCACACGCAAACTAAGGCGGTTTTAAATCGAATGGCACGGCTTATCGGACATATGGAGTCTGTGAAACGTATGATTGCCGAAGGGCGCGATTGTAGCGAAGTTTTGATTCAACTTTCGGCAGTCGACGCCGCGATTAAAGCCGTCAGCCGAATTATTTTGAAGGATCATATGGAGCATTGCATTGTCGACGCGATTAAAACCGGCGACAGCGCGTCCATTGAAAATCTCAACAAAGCTATCGAGCAATTTTTGAAATGAGGTATGCTTATGGCGAAAAAAATTCTTCACAAGCTGTATTGCGGGCGTATGAATCTTGACGTGCTCGTTTTGGAAAACGGAATAATCGGAGGACAAATCGCCAATGCGGTTGGTATCGAAAATTACCCCGGATTTATCAGCGTGGCGGGCGGCGATTTAATTGCTACCGTTCAAAAACAGGCTGAAAATTTCGGCGCGGTCATTGACGAGTTCGATACTATTCAAAAAGTTGTCCTGCGCGAAAATCCTAAAATCATCGAAACTGAGGAAAAAATTTACGAAACCGACGCGGTGATAATCGCCAGCGGTATGAATCGGCGGAAATTGCCTTTGCCCGAAGAAAAAAAATATGCGGGGCGCGGCGTTCACTACTGCGAACTTTGCGACGGGCATATGTACAACGGAAAAATTATTGCGGTAATGGGCGGCGGCAATGCGGCTGTAGACGCGGCTAATTTTTTGACTAAATACGCCGAAAAATTGTACTTGATTCACCGCTCCGATTTTCGCGCAGATGAGGTTTCGCAAAATCGCCTGCGTCAAAATCCTAAAGTCGAAATTATGTTGCAGACGGAAATTACGGCGCTGCACGGCGACGGCAAACTTTCAAACATTGACATTCTCGATAAAAAAAGCGGCGCGGCGAAAAATCTTGCGGTTGATGGCATTTTTGTAAATATCGGCGTCGAGGCGAATACAGCGCTTTTTAAAGACGAACTGAAACTTTCGGGCAGTAACCGCATAATTGCCGGTGAAGATTGCCGGACGGAAATTGCGGGCGTATTTGCGGCGGGCGATGTTCGCGAAAAGGAAATTCGCCAATTGACAACCGCGGCGTCTGACGGCACGACTGCGGCTTTGCTTGCCGAAAAATATTTATCCAAACTGAAAGGGTGATTTAATTTGATTAAAGTTTATTCTATCACGCAATGCCCCTGGTGCGACAAGGCGAAAAAATATCTCACGTCCAAAGGCGTTGAGTTCGAAGTCCGCAACATTGAGGAAAACGAAGATTACGCCAAAGAATGCGCGCAAATCAGCGGCGATACCATGGTGCCGGTTATCACTGAAGACGGCAAAAATTTTGTGCTTGGTTTCGACAAAGCGAAAATTGACGCGCTGATTGGAGGCAATTAAATGGGCGTTTACGATTTCACGGTCAAGACGAATCGCGGCGTTGAAAAATCTCTTGCCGATTATCGCGGAAAAGTTTTGCTTATCGTCAACACGGCGAGCAAGTGCGGTTTCACTCCACAATTTGAAGGTCTGCAGAAACTTTACACCGAGTACAAGGACAAAGGCTTAGAAATTCTCGGTTTTCCGTGCAACCAATTTGCCGGTCAAGAGCCTGGCACTAATGAGGAAGTTCAAACTTTTTGCAAGCTGAATTACGGCGTGACTTTCCAGATTTTTGAAAAGGGCGACGTCCGCGGCGAAAATGCACAACCGCTTTTTAAATATCTTGTCGCGCAGAAAAAATTTGCCGGCTTCGACGAATCCAGCCCAATGACGCCGATTTTGATGGACGCACTGCAAAAAAATTTCCCCGAATACCTTGAAGTCGACGATATCAAATGGAACTTCACGAAATTTTTAATCGACAAAAACGGCGAAGTCATTGCACGTTTCGAGCCGATGATTACGCCCGAATCTATTGCTAAGGATATTGAGGCTTTGCTTTAAAATTTTCTCGCGAATAAATATTTTGGTCAGCGTGGTAGAAAATGCCGCGCTGATTTTTTTCTAAAACATTGACAGCGGGCGCGGGGGGGGGTATTATAGCAGAAAAATTATAGTAGGAAGTTGATTAAAAATGCCGGAAGAAAAATTGGTAACGATTGTGACGTTGTCCTATAATAAAGCTAAATATTTAAGAGACTGGGCGGAAGGTTTAGCGAAACAGACTTACCTTGACAAAATGAAAATCTTGGTATTTGAAGACGGCTCAACCGATAACAGTTTGGAGTTACTGAAAAAATATCAATCTGAATATCGATTGCCGCTGGAACTGATTAACAACAAAAAAAATATGGGTATTATGTATTCGACGTTGAAGGCGTATCGAAAGATTGACACAAAATATTGGGCGTTCCTAGATTCGGATGACTATTATATTTCGTCGCGGAAAATTGAAAAGGCTGTAAGTTTTTTGGAGGAGCACGAAGATTATTCCTGTTATGCCTGCGCGAATATGCTTGAATTAGCGGACGGCAGAAATGTGCCTTCGCCTTTTATTCAAAATCCTAGTCAAAGTTTTTCCGGCATAAAAAATTCGCCATTTTTTCAAACCGCGTCGACGACTTTTAGAAATTGTTTCACGCCACAAATTTTGGAAGCCTTGGAAAATCTTTCGGAAGATAAGCGCGATTCTTTTAACGCCGACGCCTTTAGAAATTTTTTGGCGCACCATTTCGGCAAATTTTATTTCGACAGCTCGTTGGATTCACTTTGGCGCTGCAATATTGGAGCGTGGGGAACAATGACGCCCATTTCGCAAGATCTTAGCAATATGAGCGCGTATTACGAGTATTTTAAATTTAGTCTAGCGCAGTGGGGAATGGACGAAAACGCTCAACACTGTTTGAATTTGAGTTTTTATTTTTATAACAAAATTTTGGACGAGTTTGTTAAACATATGAAACAGCTTGATATTTTGGAATTTGAACAGGCGATTTACAAGGATAACGACATCGGACAAAACGTTTTCAAAGAGTTAATCGCGCAGGTCAAAGATTTTAAAGCGTTCGGTATCAAGGCAAATATTTAGTAATTTTTTTCCAGATTAAACCGACAGCCAGCGAGATTGAAACCGTCAGCGCGTAAAAAATTATCGTGACGGGCGCGGTCATTATAGGAAATTTCAGCGCCAAATAAGTTATCGCCAGCGGGTGGAACAGGTACACAAAGAATGAATTTTTGCCGAGCGTGCTTAGTCCTGCGCGAATTGGTTTGCCGAAATCGACGCACTGAAACAGCATAAATAAAAATATCGACGCGGCGATTGTGTAAAAAAATCCTGTCGGCGAAAGTTGGTGAGCGGTATTTATCGCCGCCAATGCGCTGAATTTTTTCACGTAAACCAAATAGTAAAAATATCCCAGATGAATTGTCAATGCGGCTAAAAATGTTGCGCTGACAATTTTTTTATTCGCCGCCAGCCATTTAAAAAATTTCTCCGAACGTACCGCCAACATTCCGCCCAATAAAAATATCGCCACGTAATGCAAGACCAAATAATTCAGCCGCCATTGCAAAAACATTCGCAGCAGTGAACTTTCCGGCAGCGAATACGTCAGCTGAAATAATTCCACGCTGTAACTCGAAAAATAGTTGAAGGCGATTTGCGCCAAAAATATTCCCGCCAATCGCGCAGGCGTCATTTTCCGAATTAAAATTATCCACAGCGGCATCAGCAGGTAAAACCAAATCAGTATCACCAAAAAATACAGCTGATATTTCGCCAGCCCGAAAAATAAAACTTCCGGCGCGCTGTATACGTCCAAAATCGTCGTGCCATAAAAAAACTCGTCGTGAATTAGGTACAGCGCCGACCAAATCAGATACGGCAGGAGTACCGCTTTGAATCTTCGCCGCAAAAATTTTAGATAATCGAACGGCGCGGCTAAGTCGATTTTGTAAAACAGCCCGAACGCCGAAATAAAAAAGAAAATCGGGACGCTGAAACGCGAGGCGATTTCCAAAATTGCGATTAAATGTAAATTGGGCGTTGGATTTGTCAAGTACTGCGCGCCAATGTGAATTGCAACCACGCCCAGCATTGACACGCCGCGAATATATTCTATTGACGGCAGATAAGGTTTATTCATTTGCTAATTTCAAAATCGATATTGACGCTCGCCGAGCAGCTCAAAGTACCGGCTTCAATCGGCGTTTCGACGGAATCAGCCATTGACATTTCCATCATAGCCATTTTATTAAAGCGCGGCGCGGCAACGTAACCGGAATTTACCGACACGGAACGAATGCCAACGATTTTTTTACCAAGTTCAGCGGCGACAGCTTCAGCTTTATTGCGGGCGTCACGGACGGCAAGGCGCAAAGCTTCAGCCTGCAGATTTTCTTTGTTGCGAATACCGAATTGCAGAGAATCAACGTTGTTAGCGCCATTTGACAGCGCGGCGTCGATAACTTTTCCAACCAAATTCAAATCGTCGACAATGACCGTTACGGTATTATTCGCCTCGTAGCCGTCGAGAACAGCCTGCTTATTTTTGTCCTGGCGGTAGTAGGGGTGAAAACTGTAATTGCCGGTGCGAATATTTTTCTTGTCGATACCGAGCGCGCTCACGGCGCTGATAATGTTGTTAGCAATTCTGGCGTTTGCATTTTGAACAACGGTTGCATTTTTATCGCGGTTAGTAATGCCCAAAGAAATTGTTGCACGGTCCGGCGCAACTTCAAGGACGCCTTCGCCGCTGACTGAAATAATTGGCAAGCGCTCTTCCGCCGCAAATGCCGTTGCGCTGAACAGGAACGTTAAAATCATTGTTAAACATAAAATCATTTTCACTGAAAAGACCTCCGCAAGTTTTTTTGAGATTATAACATAAATTTTTATTGCCGTCGACGCGGATTTTTGATATTATACGCGCGGTGAAATTTTAATATTTTGGAGGCAAATATTTATGAATAGCATTTCAATTAAAGTTCCGGTTACGATTAAGGCGAAACTTACCGAGAAACTCAAAGAGCGTCTGATTGGCGATTTTACCAAAACTGCCGAGCAGATGAATTTGGAAATTAAGCAGATTGAAATTGACCGCCAGCGCGAACTTGATAATAATCCGCAGCACGAGGCAAGAATCCAGCAATTTTTTGGCAATGAGATTAATCAGCGTCGCCAACGCATTGCCGAGGCGAATATGCGCAAAGAAAACATTGAGAAACTTGCGATTGGCGCGGAAATTATTCAAGGCACGCTTGAGCGCCAAGTTGAGCTGAAAGTCGGCGACAATATGCGCGAAATTATGAACGTCGAAGTTCTGATTGAAGATGACAAAATCATTGCAATCCGCGGCTGAGATTATAATCGGCAAAGTTGGCAAAGCGCGCGGGCTTGACGGCACAGTGAAAATTATTCCGCTCACCGATTTTGAGGGGCGTTTTGATAATTTAACTGAAGTTGCTGTTGGCGGGAAAATTTTTAGCATCGAAAAAGTTCAGCATATCGGCGGCGAAATTTTTATCAAATTCCAAAACGTTGACAATCGCGAAACTGCTAAAACTTTTGCGAATAAATTTTTGACCGTGCCTCGCGCGGAAGCCGCCCCGCTTGAAGAAGGCGAATTTTATACTTTTGACATTATCGGTTGCGAAGTTTTTGATTCCGCCGGAAAAATCGGTACTGTCGCCAACGTTTTTAAAACCGGCAGCAATGACGTCTTTCAAGTCGTCGGCGAACGCGAAGTTCTTATTCCCGCGCTTAAATCCGTCATAAAAAAAATCGACATCCCAAATAAAAAAATTGTAGTTGATTCAGCTATGCTTGAAGAAATTTAATCGGCATTTCTTTTCCAGAAAAGAAACGCCGGCAAAGAAAAGGGCGGCGCGGATTGTCACATCACGTGACAAGCGCGCCGCGGGAGCGCCCATCCTTGGGCGCTCTTTTTTTGGTTGTGTAAAATTTTATCTGCGGAAAATCGCCAGTGAACTGCCTATCAGCCTTTCGCGCCCGTCACTCGGAATATTGACAAGACTGTCTTTGACAAACAGCTCGGTTGAACCGCCGCCGTCCAAATTTATCGCATTCACCGCGCCAAATTTTTTCAGCAAAATATTCGCCCATTCCTCCAAAGTACAGCCGCGACTGTGAGCTTGCCGCCCGTCCACCACCGCAAAAATATAATCGCCATAAGCATTCACGCCCACAGCCGAACGCGGCGCGCGCCCAACCCGAATATCCGCCGGAAATTTTTCGTCCGCCGCCGTCACGTAAATTTTGCCGTCCTTCACAAGCCGCGGTCCTGCCCCAATTATCGTCGGCACATTTCTAAATTCGCTGTTGTCACTAAAAATTTGCTGATCAATCGTCAGCGCGTCACCAACCTGCGCGTCGTCAAAAAAAGCGGCGGCTGTACCGTGCGCGCTAATCACGCAGCCGTCAAACGGAATAACATTGTTGCCTTTGTCGCGGTAAATTTCAGTTATCGTGCCGTCTTGCACAACAACCTCAATGCCATAGTTATTCGTGCCGGTCGTTTTGCCAAAATAGCGATTGTACAAAATCAGCGCATTTTCGCCGCGCTCCCAATTCACGCCGCTCAAATACATTTTTGAGCCATAAAAATTTACGCTACCCTCGTAACGCACGCGCCCAAAAATTATTTTTTCATCGTAAGTAATGCCAATCGCCGAACGATAATAATCGTCCACGCCGACAATATCGCCGTCAATTTTCGTAACGCCAATCAAGCTGCCGCTCGGCATAAAATAGCTGGCGTTAATCATTGCGATTTCGTCAAGATTTTTGCTCATCTGCGCGACGGTTGCGCGCCCTTGAATCTGCCCCTTAGCCAAAATCGGACGCAGATAATATTTCTCGTGGTCGGCAATTACCGCGAACGCCATAACGCCATTTTCATTATAAACCAAAAATTCTAAGCCCTCATCGTCAACCTCCGGCGCGGAAGTTTCGGGCGGCGTTTCCTCTTCGTCGTAAACCGGCGCGTCTTTATAAGCGGGGTCTAATTCGGGAATTTCTTCGTCCTGTTCAGAATCGGCTTGTGCGAAAATCGGCGCGCTCGATAAAAAAATTGCCGTGAAAATTATCGCGGCGAAAAATTTACATCTCATCAAGTCTTTCCTTCTTGCCGACGCGCTTGTAGTAATAAATGTACTGTTGCAAAACGCCTGCCAATGGTCCGAACGCCGAAAAAACATTTTTGCCGCCAAAATCTTCTTGAATGGCGCGCTTAATCCAAACGTCAACCGGAACGTGGCTCAGCCGGTGATAAGCGTACAAAGCCACGCACGCCGCAACTTTATCGCCAACGCCTTTGATAGTTTTCAGCTCGTTAATCAAATTTTCGTCCGAAGCGGTGTACAAATCGTCCAGCGCAACCACAAGCCCTTTAACGCGTTCGAGGGCGTCGCGAACATAGGCGCTACGATAGCCCAATGAAAAAGTCGACAGCTCATAAGCCGAAACTTTGCAAAGGTCGTCAATGTGCGGGAAACCGTAAACTTCGCCGTGCGTCGATTTAATCAGTTTGCCGTAATGTTGACAAATCAGCTCAATGGAAAGTTGAATCGCAGGAATATTTTTGCGCTGGCTAATTATGAAACTAATCAGCGTCTCGAACGGATCTTGCCGCAAAATCCTAATGCCTTCGCTAAATTCCGTCACCGCGTTTAAATATCCGGCGAAAGGCTTGTTCGCGCCAAATGCATTAATTTCTTTGCGAATCTCGGAATAATCGGTGGCAATGTCGAAATACTTGCTCCAAATATTTTCCCATTCCGCCGCGCCGCAGCTGATATCAAAATAGCCGTCCTCAATTTTCCGAATGTAAATAACATAATCCAGCGTCACGAAGCGAAAAACGCCGGGCTCAACTTCCTTGGCGCGGAAACATTGCCCGCTGTGCGTAATTTTCCCCAAATCAAAATCGTCACTAATCGCTACAGTTGCCAATATATTTTACCCCCTTCAATTAATAATCTCGCGCAGAACGCTTTTAACAATTTCCTCCGGCACGTCATTTGAAACTTCGACCGCGCCAAAATTTTTCATCAAAACCCAATTTATTTTGCCGTTGATGGTTTTTTTATCGCGGAAAAGTTCACGGTACATTTTATCGACTTCACAGCCCGCCACGCTCGTACACATTCCGAAACGCTCAATTAAATTTCTTAGCCGCAAAACCGCCGCCGCGTCAACTTTGCCGAGTTTTTCACTAATTTTCGCCGCGCCAATCATACCGATGGCAACCGCCTCGCCGTGCGAATATTTTTCGTAGCCGGTTTCTTCCTCGATGGCGTGGGCGATTGTGTGCCCGAAATTCAAAATGCGCCGCAAGCCGGATTCTTTTTCGTCGTGGCTGACAACTTCGGCTTTAATTTCGCACGCGCGCTTGACAATGCGCGTCATAACTTCCAAATCGCGGCTCAAAATCTTGTCAACATTTTCTTCAAGGTAGCTGAAAAATTTTTCGTCGCTGATAACGCCGTATTTGACAACTTCACCGAGTCCGGCTTTAATTTCGCGCTCCGGCAAACTTTTAAGCATATCCACGCCGATAAAAACTTTTTTGGGCTGATAAAAAGCGCCGATTAAATTTTTCCCCAGCGCGTGATTGACAGCAGTTTTGCCGCCGACCGAAGAATCAACCTGCGCGAGCAAAGTTGTAGGCACTTGGATAAACGGGACGCCGCGAAGGTAAGTTGCCGCAACAAAGCCCGCCAAATCGCCGACCACGCCGCCGCCCAGCGCCACAATTACGGATTTTCTGTCAAGCTGTGATTCTATCGCGCAGGTGTACAGATTTTCGGCTTCGCGCAGATTTTTGGAACTTTCGCCCGCCGGTACAACTTCAACTTCAAAATTAATTTCGCACTTAGTAAAAATCTTGCGCAATTCTTCAGCGTAAATTTTAAAAACGTTGCTGTCCGTCACAATCAAAATTTTTTTGGTGAAATTCGATTCGGCAAGAAAATTCGCCACTTCGCAGAAAATTTTTTCGCCAATCAAAATCTCGTAGCTGTTTTCGCCAAGTTCAACATTCAATTTCGTCATAATTTACCTCTGCAATTTAAATCTGTCGCAAATTTCGTTAACAATCTGGAGCGGCGACCAATCGGTTGTGTCAATCTCAAAATCGGCTTGACTGTAAAAAGGCTGCCGTTCCGCCAAAAGTTTCTTGATAGTTTCAAGGCGTTCAGCGCCGCCGCCGTCAAGCACAGGACGCTCGCCTTTGCGTTCGGTACGCCGGAAAATTTCTTCGGGCGCAGTCGTCAGGCAAACCATAAAGCCGCACTCTTTGAGCAGGCGCAAATTTTCAGCGTCTTTGACAGTGCCGCCGCCCGTCGCTATCACAATATTTTTGCGCGTGCAAATTTCACGCACAGCCGCGCTCTCCAATTCGCGAAAATATTTTTCACCGTGAAGATTAAAAATTTCCGGAATCGTCATATCGGCGTCGTGTTCAATTTTTTCGTCAAGGTCAACGAACGGACGTCCCAATTTCGACGCAAGCAATTTTCCCAAACTGGTTTTGCCCACGCCCATAAATCCGATTAGCACAATATTTTCTTTCATATCAAAGCCCAAAATCTTTCTTTAAGCGCGCGCGATAATTTTTCAAGTTATTCAGAGTATCGCAAAGCGCGTCACCGCCGAATTTTTCAACAATCGCGTCAGCCATAACCAGCGCCGCCATTGCCTCGCCAACAACTGCCGCCGCCCAAATCGCGCAGGTATCGCTGCGTTCCTTGCTGGCAGTTGTCGGATTTTTCGTCGCAATGTCAACGGTTTTCAGCGGTTTCATCAAAGTTGGAATAGGTTTCATAGCCGCGCGAATTATCACCGGCTCGCCGTTCGTCATACCGCCTTCAATGCCGCCTGCGCGATTGGTTTTGCGGAAAATTTTTTTATCAGCGTCAATGAAAATTTCGTCGTGAACTTCGCTGCCGAATTTCGCCGCATTCGCCCAACCGTCGCCAATTTCCACAGCCTTAATCGCTTGAATCGACATAAGCGCCGCCGCAAATTTCGCGTCAAGTTTTTTGTCCCACTGAATATAGCTGCCCAAACCCGCGGGCGCGCCGGTAATTTCAATCTCAAAAATCCCGCCGCAAGTATCGCCATTCGCCTTAGCCGCGTCAATTTTTTTAATCAGTTCAGCCTCATTTAAAACAGTGCCGGAAATTTCAACGCCACATTCGCGCAGAAAAATTTTGCAGACAGCACCCGCCGCCACGCGCATTGTAGTTTCGCGCGCGCTCGAACGTTCAAGAATATCTCGAATATCAGTCCGCGCAAATTTCGCCGCGCCCGTCAAATCAGCGTGCCCGGGTCGGGCGTTGGTAACTTTTTCGCCGCAAACTTCGCCGTCAGCGCTCATTCGTTCGCGCCAATTTTCCCAATCCCGATTTTCCACAAGCAAAGTTATCGGGCTGCCAATCGTTTCGCCAAATCGCACGCCGGAACTCAAAATAATTTTGTCGGATTCAATTTTCATACGCCCGCCGCGCCCGTAGCCGCCTTGACGACGTTTCAGATCGCTGTTGATAAAATCGCTGTCAATCTTCAAACCGGCGGGAATACCTTCCAAAATGCAGCAAAGCCGCGCGCCGTGACTTTCGCCGCCGTCAATAAATCTGATTCCATTCATAAAATCACTCCAATAAAAAATAACCGCTAAATCATTTGCGGCTATTTTAACATAAATATTTTCTATCGCCAATAATTTTTATTCGGCGGGGTCGTCAAATCCCAAAATCCAGGTTGCCGCGAAACCCGCCGCGTAAGCCACAACCACGCCGATTAGGTAAACCGGAATGTTATTCGTCGTCGCCGCCAATGGCAAGCCCGAAATTCCCAAAGTCGCCGCGCCGACCATAAATGACGCCTGCACCGCGCCGCCGAACGCTCCACCTATGCACGCGCCGATAAATGGTTTGCCGAGCGGAAATGTCACGCCGTAAATCAGCGGCTCGCCTATTCCCATAATTCCTACCGGCAACGCTGACGCCACGGTTTTTTTGAGAAATTTGTTTTTTGTTTTGAAATAGACGGCGATTGACGCGCCAACTTGCCCCGCGCCAGCCATTGCCAAAATTGGGAGTAAAATCGTCACGCCGTACTGCGAAATTAAATCTACGTGAATTGGCGTCAAAGCTTGATGCACGCCGAACATTACCAGCGGCAGCCAAATTCCCGCTAAGACAAATCCAACAGCCGCGCCGCCCGAAGCTATCGCGCCCGTTGCCAAATTGCCGATTGTCTCTGAAATTGTGCCGCCGACCGGTTGCAAAATAAAAATCGCCGCCGCGCCCGAAATTAAAACCGTGATTAACGGCGTCAAGAATAAGTCAAACATTTCGGGAATGATTTTGTGAAGTTTGCCTTCAAGCCACGCGCCCAGAGCCGCCACTAACACGACTGAAATTATTCCGCCGCGCCCTGGAACTAAGCCAATGTCTGCAAGCGCCGGATGTGTCATTATCGCCGCAAGGACGCCGCCCAAAATCGGTGTGCCGCCGAAAACTTTTGCCGCGTTGTAGCCGACGAATAAATTCATTCCCCAGAATACCGCGTTGCCGAAAATCGACAGCAATTTTATCGTTTGTGAATCTGCAATTTCCGGCGAAATTTTCAGCGCAACGCCAATCACGCCGGTTATCAAGCCGCACGCGATAAATCCTGGTATCAGCGGCGTAAATATTCCTGCGATTTTTTTTAGGAAAAGTTTAGCGGGCGTCGCGTTTTTTGCTTTAATTTCTTCGCGCAGTGCTTTACCGTCGCCGATTTGCGGGCGTTTGCTCAAAATCTCGTTGACAGCGTTTGTAACGTTCGTAGCTTTGCCTGGACCGAGAATAATTTGAAATTCCGCGCCCGCGTCGTAAATGCCGGAAACGCCTTCAATTTTTTTTATGACGTCAGCGGCGATTTTGCTTTTATCGGCAAGCTGAACTCGAAGCCGCGTCATACAATTTGCCGCAGTCAAAATATTTTCCGCGCCGCCCAAATTTTTTATCAAAGCCTGTGCAATTTCTTCGTTCGTCAATGATTTTGCCTCAATTCAAGATATTCGCTCCACGATACGCCAATTTCCTCGCGCTGCGTGCCGCGCACGTAAAAGAAAAATTCAATCAAGTTTTCTGCGCGAAGATTATGCGCCTGGACGTAATAATCGTTGGGGTCGCCGACTTTTCGCTCCAATAAATTTGAGCCGCCAATTTCTGCTTGATGTTTGCAAATTTCGCCCAATGATTTATCCGGATTTTTAAGAATTTCGTACATAACCATAAAAGTTGTCGTGCGCCCGAAGCCGCCTTGACAATGGAAATGCACCCAATCATTTTCATTGAGATTGACAACAAAGCTGATAAATTTCTCCACGACGTCCGGCGCGGGGAAGTACATATCGGTTGTTGGAAGGCGCAAATATTCAAAGCCCCAATCAGCGGCAACTTCGCGCTCCGTCCGCACGCCATCAACCGGACAAGAAACCGCGTGCAAATATTTTTTGTCAAAATTGCCGAGAGGCAGCAAATTAACTTCGCGCCCAATCATATCGTTCAGCAGCTCAATTTCAATATCTTCAACTTCGTCATTGCCGCGAAAAAAATTAGCAAGATTCTTATTCTCGTAATAGCTGACGGGGTAAGCTTCCAAATCCGCGGGCAAAAAATATCCGTGCGATTCCTGCCGCAAATCTACCAGATAAATTTTGCCGCCCTTGTTGTAATGTCGATACAGCTCATTATAAAGCATGGCAACGCCCGACATTGAAGGCTGACCGCTGCCGGAAATTCGCAAATCGTCATCTGCGCGAAAATTCACCGGCAACTCATAAGCATTTGAAGCGTCGAGCCGCCAAATTCCTTCGGCGCTTGCCACTGAAAACATCAGCAACAAAGCCGCCGCGAATATAAAAATTTTCCTGTGCATAGTTTCATCTCCCCAAAATTTAATCGCAATAATTATAATGATTGAAAAATTTATGTCAACAAAGGCTACACAAAGATTGACTAATCGGTTATAATATTTTGCTACAATAATTTTTTTGGAGGTCTTTAATTTGTATCGGAAGGTTGATACTAATTTGGATTTTGCCAGCCGCGAAAAGGAAGTCGAAAATTTTTGGGCTGAAAATAACATCGCGCAGAAAGCGATTGACCAACGCGACGGCTGCAAAAATTATACATTTTACGACGGACCGCCCACTGCCAATGGACAGCCGCACGTCGGGCACGTTTTGACGCGCGTTATCAAAGATTTATTTCCGCGCTACCATTCGATGAAGGGCGAAAAAGTTTTGCGCAAAGCCGGCTGGGATACTCACGGTTTGCCCGTCGAGCTGGAAGTCGAAAAACTTATCGGCATTAACGGCAAAGAACAAATCGAGGCTTACGGTATCGAGCCGTTTGTCAAAAAGTGCCGCGAATCCGTCTGGAAATATAAAACTATGTGGGAAGAATTTTCCGGCGTGGTTGGATTTTGGGCGGATATGGAGCACCCGTATATCACGTACGAAAATTATTACATTGAATCGGAGTGGTGGGCGCTCAAACAGATTTGGGATAAGGGCTTGCTGTACAAGGGGCATAAAGTTGTGCCGTATTGCCCGCGCTGTGGAACGCCGCTGTCTTCGCACGAAGTTTCGCTCGGCTACAAGGATTTGAAGGAACGCTCGGCGGTTGTTAAATTCAAATCGGCGGACGAAGATTTTTACTATTTGGCGTGGACAACTACGCCGTGGACTTTGCCGTCCAATTTGGTTTTGTGCGTGAATCCTAAAGTTGATTATGTGAAAATTCAAGTCGGCGACACGAAATATTTATTGGCGGCGGCGCTGGTTGACCAAGTTTTTGAAGGCGTCGAAGGCGAACGCAAAATTTTAGCCACGTACAAGGGCTCTGATTTGGAATTTAAAAAATATGAGCCGCTTTATCCGTTCGCTGACGAAATTGTTAAAAAATCCGGCAAGAAGGCTTTTATCATAACCTGCGACGATTACGTCACGACCGAAGACGGCACGGGCATTGTACACTGCGCGCCGGCTTTTGGCGAAGACGACAACCGCGTTTGCAAAAAATACGATACGCCTTTTATTCAGTTCGTCGACGGCAAGGGCAATATGACGGCTGAAACTTCGTGGGCGGGCGTTTTTGTCAAGGACGCTGACCCGCTGATTTTGGCTGATTTGAAAAAAACTGGCAAACTTTTTAAAGCGCCGGTGTTTGAGCACAGTTACCCTCATTGCTGGCGCTGCGATACGCCGCTGATTTATTATGCGCGCGAATCCTGGTTTATAAAAATGACTGCCGTTAAAGAAAATCTGTTGAAAAACAACGCGCAAATTAATTGGATACCGCCGACGATTGGTACGGGCAGATTTGGCGATTGGCTTGAACACGTGCAGGATTGGGGAATTTCGCGCAATCGCTATTGGGGGACGCCTTTAAATATTTGGGAGTGCAAATGCGGGCATCAGCATTCAATCGGCTCTATCGCTGAATTACAATTACTGTCGAAAAATTGTCCGCCGGATATTGAATTGCACCGCCCGTACATTGACGCGGTGACTATTCCGTGTGAAAAGTGCGGTAGCGAAATGCACCGTGTGCCGGAAGTTATCGATTGTTGGTTTGACAGCGGCGCTATGCCTTTCGCGCAGTGGCATTATCCTTTTGAGAATCAGCAGATTTTTGAGGAACATTTTCCGGCAAATTTTATCAGCGAGGCAGTTGACCAGACGCGCGGCTGGTTTTATTCGCTTATCGCCATTTCGACGTTGCTTTTTGATAAGCCGTCCTTCGAAAATGTTATCGTGCTCGGTTTGGTTTTGGACAAAGACGGGCAAAAGATGTCTAAGTCGAAAGGCAATGCGGTTGCGCCGATGGATATGTTGAAAAAGCACGGCGCTGATGCAATTCGCTGGTACTTTTACGAAAACAGCGCGCCCTGGTTGCCGAATCGTTTTCACGACGACGCGATTATCGAAGGGCAGCGCAAATTTTTAGGCACGCTCTGGAATACCTATGCGTTTTTCGTGCTGTATGCGAATATTGACAATTTCGACGCTACAAAATATCAACTTGATTATTATGATTTGAGCGTAATGGATAAATGGCTGTTGTCGCGGCTGAATACTATGGTTAAGACTGTCGACGAATGCTTGACGGAATATAAAGTTCCGGAAACCGCGAAGGCGTTGCAGGCGTTTGTCGACGAGATGTCTAATTGGTATGTGCGCCGCAGTCGTGCGCGTTTTTGGGCGAAGGGTATGGAGCAGGACAAAATTAACGCCTATATGACGCTGTACACCGCGTTGGTGACTTTTGCGAAAGCCGCCGCGCCTATGGTTCCTTTTATAACGGAAAATATTTACAGAAATTTGGTTTGCTCAATCGACAAATCTGCGCCCGAATCAGTTCACCTTTGCGATTTTCCGGTTGCCGATGAAACTAAAATTGACGCCGACCTTGAGAAAAATATGGACGCCGTTTTGAAAATTGTTGTGTTGGGGCGTTCTGCGCGAAATGCCGCCAATATTAAAAATCGTCAGCCTGTTGCCAGTTTAGTGGTCAGTGATAAGGGAAAAGGGATAAGTGAATTTTTTATTGATATTATCAAAGACGAGCTGAACGTCAAAACGGTGGAGTTTCGCGCGGATATGGACGAATTTGTCAAGTACAATATCAAGCCGAATTTCCGCGTGCTGGGCAAAAAAGTTGGCAAGCAAATGGCTGAAGTGAAAACTGCGCTGACGAATTTGAATGGCGCGGCGGCTAAATCTGAGCTTGACAAAACCGGCGCATTGAAGTTACAGCTGAGCGGCGGCGAAGTTATTTTGACTCCAGAAGATATTGAAATTGTCGTGACGCAAACCGAGGGCTACAATATTCAGAATGACAATGACGTTTCGATTGCGCTTAGTACGGAATTGACGCCAGCTTTGATTGAGGAAGGTTTTGTTCGCGAAATTATCAGTAAGGTGCAAACGATGCGCCGCGACAGCAAATTTGAAGTGACAGATCGGATAAAGATATTCGCGCAGGGCAATGATAAACTTGCGGAAATTATGAGCCGCAACGCCGCCGAAATTAAAACGGTTGCACTTGCCAACGACATTATTTTTGATAAAACTTGCGCCAATTCCAAAGATTGGGACATCAACGGCGAAAAAATTATTCTGGGCGTCGAAAAAATTTAACCAGTGCACCAAACCGGAGCGCTCAAGGATGAGCGCCGAACCCCGCCGCGAACTAGTCGACCGGATGTCGACTATCTGAGCGGCAGCTTTTCTTTGCAGGCGTTTCTTTTCTGGAAAAGAAATGCCGAATAATAATTTGGAGGCTGAAAAAAAATAATGAAATGCACTTGTTCAAAAGATGACTTAAAAAACGCGTTGCAGGCAGTTTCAAGAGCGGTTGCTGAAAAGCCGCAGACGCCGGTTATCGCGGGAATTTATTTACGGGCTGAGGGTAGCACGCTCGAAATCCAGGCTACGGATTTTTCTTTGGAAATAATCGCCAAAATCCCCGCCAACACTGAAATTGACGGCGAAATTGTTGTTATCGGCAAAAAATTAACCGAAATCAGCGGCAAACTTTCCGGCGAAATCGTCACTATCACCGACGAAGAAGAAGAGGCCATGGCGACTTTGAAATCGGACGCAGCCAAATACAGTTTGCTCACCTTGAACGCTGAAGATTTTCCTAAAATCAGACCGCAACAAGACTTCACCAATTCCTTCAAAATCAGAGTTGCCGCGCTGAAAAATTTAATTCGCTGTTCCACATTTGCCTGCGCACGCGATAAGCAAGCCGCGCCAATGTTTTTAGGCTGTTCCGTGAATCTTAGCGGCTCAGATATAACTTTTGTTGGTACGAACACGCACAGAATCGCCATTGCCAAAGATGAAATTCTCGAAAACGAAGGCGATTTTCAATGCATTATTCCCTCAAAAACCCTCAACGATTTGTCAAGTATGCTCGACGTCAAAGGCAACGACAAACTCGTTACGGTAGAGTGTTCGACGAAACGCGCCGCATTTAGTTTCGACAATATTTTTGTTACTTCGCGGCTCATTGATGGGCAATTCCCGCCGATTGAAAAAGTCATTCCCGAATCCAGCGATACCTTTGCCACGATCGAAATCGCCGAACTGCGCGAAGCCATTACCCGCGTTGACGTAATTGCCCGCGACTCTGAATATTCCACGGTTAAATTGAATTTCACTCAGGAAGGCTTAGAAATTTCCGCCAGCGCCAATCAAGTGGGTAATTTCATTGAACACGTTGACGCCGACGTAGAAGGTCCGGATATCGAAATTTCGCTGAATGTGGCGTATATTTCCGACTTAATGAAAATTGCAAGCGAAGAAAAATTAAAAATCGGAATGACTAAACCACTCGCCGCCATCGAAATTCGCGAAATCGGCAACGACAATTTCATTTACATTATGACGCCCGTTCGTACGAGAAACTGATGAACATAGCTAAAATTTTTTTTGGCAACTTCCGCAATTTCGCCGAATTAAATTTGAATCTTGACGCCGCGGTGAATATTTTCCTCGGCAAAAATGCACAGGGCAAGACGAATATTTTGGAAGCGATAAATTTTATTTCGCTGGGAAGGTCGCGCGCCACGAAAGATTTTGAATTGGTGCGTTGGAATCAAGATACCGCGCTCATTCGAATTAATTTTTTTAAGGCTGATGTTTCGCACGATTTAGCCGTCGAAATTTCCGCCGATAAAAGACGCCGCCGCATTTTGTTCGAGGGCAATTCGATTAAGTTCCGCGATTTGATTGGCAAGTTAAATTCGGTGCTGTTTTCGCCGGAAGATTTATTTATGTTTAAAGGTGCGCCTGCCGCTCGCCGTAAATTTTTAGACGGTACGATCGCGCAGGCGTCGCCGATTTTTTTTATTGAGCTGACGACCTATAACCGCCTTGTCGAACAGCGAAATAATTTGCTGAAAAAAATTCGCGAAGGTTTCGCCGCGCCCAATAATCTTGAAATTTGGAACGAACAACTCGCCGCCGCCGCCGCTAAAGTTACAATCAGACGCCGCGCCGCCCTTGATAAGCTGAATGTTTTGGCTGATTTTATGCAACAAAAAATTTCCGCGCAAACCGAAAATTTGTCAATCGCCTATGATATGCGCGGACTTCAAGATTTATCGCCGCCGCAAAATTTCAATGCAGATTATTTATCCGATTGGTATTTCAAAAATTTTAAAGCACGAAATTATTTTGACATTAAGCGCGGTTCAACAAGTTTGGGACCGCATTTGGACGATTTGCAATTTTTTATCAACGACAAAGAAATTCGGCAGTACGGTTCGCAAGGGCAAATTCGCACGGCAACATTGGCGCTGAAATTATCGGAAATGCAACTTTTGAAGGACGCAACCGGCGAATATCCGATTTTGCTGTTGGACGACGTAATGAGCGAATTGGACGCCGCGCGCCGCGAACAACTGTTAGCATTTCTCCTGCGCGAAAAAATTCAAACGTTAATCACGGCGACCGAAAAAGCGTATTTCCCCGCGCAAATCGCCGCAAAAATTTTCTACGTCGAATCGGGAACAGTGAGGGAAAAATTATGAGCCAGCCCACGCCAATTAAAGACATTCTCGCGTCAAGCCTGCCGGACATTGATAAAACTTTGCGGCAAAAAATGTTTCAACAGGAAATTCTGCGCCATTGGGACGAAATTTTTGGGAAACTTGCCGATAAAATTATGCCCGTGCGTTTCGACGGCGACATGCTTTTCATTAATTCGAACGACAATTCTTTGAAAGATATGCTGAAGTACAGCCTGCCGAATCTGGTTGGCAAGATTAACGGGCTGATTGGCAGTCAAGTTATCGCGCAGATAAAATTTAGCGGAAAAATTGGCACTGAAGTTATTCTGCCGAAAAAAAATCCTGCGTCGATTGAAAATGTTAACGCGCAAGAAATTTCATTGACTGCTGAAGAAATTGCCGAATTGGAGACGAAAGTAGCGGACATAGAAAATCCGACAATGAGGCAGCAGCGCCTTGAAGATCTTGAAGTCTTCGCGCTCGCGCAGAAAAAGAAAATGCGGCGTGGTTGGCACAAATGCGCGCTGTGCAACGTGCTTTGCCGACCGGAAGAAATTATCTGCGGTGTGTGTGTCGTCAAGGAGCGCGACCGAATGCAACGGGAAATTCGCCGGATATTTTATGACGCGCCGGAAACACCATTTCGCGCAGTGCAGGAAAAAATTTGTGAATCAGTGCCGTATTTGAAGAGCGAATGCACATTAGAAAAAATTGAATCGGCGCGGATGGATTTAATATTGCAGACGGCGGCGCGAGTATCATACGGCGATATGACTTCGGAACGGGCGAAATTTTTGGTAAGCTTGGCGAGGCAGCTACCGGCGGAAAAATTGACACCGGCGATAATCAGCCGAACTTTGCACGAATTTAGATTCAATTTAGCAGATTTGCCGAAATTGGACGCGCAAGAATTTAACAAATTGCCTAAGGGACTTTCCCGCAAAAAATAACTTTGAACACGAAAAAAGGCGCTCAAGGATGAGCGCCCCTGTGGCGCGCTTGTCACGTGATGTGACAATCCGCGCCACGCTTTTCTTTGCAACTTTCTTTTACTATAAAAGAAAGTTGATTAATTACTTAAGATTGGTGAGGTATTCTTTAATTTTATCGCCGTCTTCCATTTCCATGACTTCAGCGAGAATTTCTTTAGCGCGGGTGAAGGTAAAGTTACGAATACGCTCTTTGACGCGCGGAATGGACGGAGCGCTCATAGAAAGTTCCTTGATACCCATAGCCATTAAGAGAATAGCCGCATTCGGGTCGGAGGCCATTTCGCCGCACATACCAGCCCATTTGCCTTCAGCGTTAGCGGATTCGATTGTGCGTTTAATGAGGCGCAATACCGCCGGATTGAAATGATTGTACAGGTAAGAAATTTGCGCATTGCCGCGGTCAACAGCCAATGTATACTGAACAAGATCATTCGTACCAATGCTGAAGAAGTCAACGTACTTAGCAAGAACAGGAGCCATAACAGCCGCCGCCGGAGTTTCAACCATGATACCGACTTGAACGTCCTGCGCGAAATCTTTGCCTTCGTGAGCGAGTTCCATTTTGGCGTCTTCAACAAATTGTTTAGCGTCAAGGAACTCTTTAACATTGATAACCATCGGGAACATAATTGCCGCTTTACCGAAAACACCGGCGCGGAGAATAGCCTTCAACTGCGGCATAAACAAATCTTTACGCTGCAGGCTGATACGAATTGCGCGATAGCCGAGGAAAGGATTTTCTTCCTTGTCGACTTGAATATACGGGAGCGGTTTATCGCCGCCGATATCCATTGTACGAATGACGCAGAGGTTGCCGTTACATTTTTCGACAGCAGCTTTGTATTCCTTGAATTGATCTTCTTCTTTGGGAACGTCAGTTTTGCCCATGAAAACAAATTCGGAGCGGAAAAGTCCAACGCCGTGCGCGCCGAAACCATTAGCCGCGTCAACGTCATTGGGCGAACCGATATTTGCCGCAAGAATAACTTCCTGCCCGTCTTGAGTTTTCGCCGGAAGAGTTTTGAGAGTGGCGTAGTAAGCTTTGAGTTCTTCCTGTTTTTTAATTTTTTCGTCGTAAATAGCGCGCTCTTCATCGGTAGGACGAATCAAAATTTCGCCGGTTTCGCCGTCCAGGATAGCGGGGTCGCCGTCAGCCATTTTCTTAATGCCGTCGCCAACGCCAACAACCGTAGGAATGGCGCGGGTTTTCGCAATGATAACGGCGTGAGCGGTAGTCGAGCCTGCGCCGAGAATAACGCCCGCGATTTTGTCAGTTGGTAAACCGGCGATAACCGAAGGCTCAATTTCCGTACCGGCAACGATAACTTTACCAACGATTTCCGGCTCCTTGATACCGAGCAAATATTTGGCAATGCGTTTGCCGACGTCGCGCATATCGACTGCACGCCCGCGGAAATATTCATCTTCCATAGCCTCGAAAACTTGCGCTTGAGTTTCGTAAGCGTCCAAAACAGCCTTAGGAGCTGAACCCGACGCTTCGAGTTTTTCGTCGATTAAGCCGCTCATTGCGGGGTCTTCAACCATCATTCTGTGCGCTTCGAGGATACCGGCCTGTTCTTTGAGCCCCTGGTCGTTGAATTTTTTGATATTGTTTTGAAGAGCCTCGGCGACTTTGACGAGGGCGTCAGCGGCCTTTTTCTTTTCGTCTTCGATAGTACCGGCTTTGTAATTTACCAGGAAACTGTCAAGATTTTGTCCGGCAAGTAAAATTCTGCCGACAGCTACGCCGGAGATAACGCCTTTGCCTTTAATTTTGTCAGTCTTGCCAGCGGTAGCAGCAGCCTTGACTTCAGCAGCCGGAGCGGCTTCAACTTTTTGTTCCGCAGCAGCGGCTTTCGGGGCAGCCTTTGGAGCAGCAGCTTTTTTCGGAGCAGCGGTAGTTTTTTTCTTTGTAGCCATTGAAATTTCCCCTCACTTACATTATAGAAAAAGGAGGCGGCTTAAAATAAACCTCCTCCCCGACGAATTAGTCTGCCAGTGTTAAATTTTACTCTTCGCCGAATTTGTCATCAACGAGTTTGACCAAGGTGTTGACAGCGTCGTCTGCATCCGGACCGTCAGCCGAAATGGTGATTTCCGTGCCTTTTACCAAGCCCATGCTCATAATCATAAGAATGCTTTTAGCGTCGACTTTCTTGCCCTTCGCCGCGATTTCGACTTTGGACTTGAACTTAGATGCGGTCTGAACGAAGACCGATGCCGGACGTGCGTGAATACCGGTTTTGTTTTGAATGGTCGTTGTCTTTGATGCCATTTACAAATCTCCCCTTACCAGTTGAAAAATTTTACTCGACTGATTATCGGCGGCTCTGAAACCGTCTAACAATCTTTTTAACTATTCTATTCGCCGCTTATTCGGTTGTTCCTGCTTTTCAGATAAAATACATTAAAAATTTTTTGAAAACTTGCGCGGCTTTTTCCGATAATATTTACAGCGCTTTGAAGGTTTTTCCCGCGCTTCGACGAATTTTCTATACAAAAATTTTAGGAGTCATTATGCATAAAATTTTAGAAACCACGATTAAAGATGCCGTCGTCAGCGACATTGCCGACAATTTCACGCGGCACAAAGAATTTCTGATTTACGGGCTTGCCGGAACTCAAAAAGCCGTGACAATCGCCGCCGCCTTCGCGAAAAATCCGCGCCCCACAATTATTATCGTCAGCGGCGCTGAAAAAATTTCCGATTGGCAAAACGATTTGGCTGAACTTTTGCCCGATGTTCCCGTTGAAGAATTGCCCGAACTGGATTTATTTTCCGTGCGTGCGGGTACAATCGGCATCGAAAGGCGCGCCCGCCGCTTAGAAATTTTGATGCGATTGGCGGATGGCGAAAATTTTATCGTCCTTGCCACGCCCACCGCTGCTGTCAAAAAAGATTTTTCGCGGCAAGATTTTCTCAACGCCCAAATTAAATTGGAACTCGGCGCAAATATTTTTCAAGAAGAATTAATTACCAAGCTGATAAATTTTGGCTACGAGCGCGCGGACGAAGTTGACGCTATCGGCAAATTCAGCGTCCGCGGCGGGATTATGGATATTTTCGCCATTAACGCGCAAAAACCCTACCGCGTTGAATTTTTCGACGACGTGATTGATTCTATGCGCGAAATTAATCTTGAAACTTTGCGCTCCGAAAGAAATATCGACGCGGCTAATATTCTGCCGATTTCCGCCGGTGATATCAAAAGAGCCGAGCCGTTTATGACCTGCGCGACCGACAAAAGCGTGGTGATTTTCGACGAACCGGCGCGAATCCGTGAGGCGATTGAAAATCTCGTTAAGGAAGATTTGAGCGTCAAGCCGAATATTTTTACGTTCGAACAGCTGATTAAAAATTCGCGCGGCGGCTGTCTGATTTACCTTGCGCTGATGTTGAAAAAAATTCGCGGCGCTGAAGTAACTGAAACTTTCGGCATTACCGCGACAAATATGGCGTCCTTCCAAAATCAGCTGGACTTTTTTGTCGACGAAATTAAACGGCAGATTGAATTTGGCAGGAAAATTTTTATTTTGTTCACCGCGCACCACAAATTAGAGCAAATTAGAAATTTGCTCAGTGAAAAGGGATTAGTGGATAGAGACAAGGTTTTTTTTGAAATTGGCACGCTCAACGAAGGATTTATTTTCCCGACCGCGCAGGTTGCCGTTATCACCGAACGGGATATTTTTGGCAGTCAAATTTCGCGGCGGCGGCTCAAAAGTCGTGATAAAAACGCGGGCGATACGATTAAAAATTTCCGCGAGATTAAAGTTGGCGATTATGTTGTCCACGCGGCGAATGGCATTGGCAAATATCTGGGCGTCGAGACTTTGGAATTTGACGGCGTGCACAGGGATTATCTGCATATTCAGTACGGCGGCGGCGATAAACTTTATTTGCCGACTGACGCGGTGCAGTATCTTCAAAAATATATTTCGGACGATGAAACCGTGCCGCATTTGTCGAAATTGGGAACCGGCGAATGGGCGCGTGCCAAATCGCGGGCGGCGGCGGCTGTCGAAGATATTGCCGAGAAACTTTTGGAAATTTACGCACGGCGAAGTGCGGCTGACGGATTCGCCTTTGACGCGGACGACGCCACTCAAGCCGAATTTGAAGAAAAATTTCCGTACGAAGAGACGCCCGACCAAGTGCAAGCTGTTGCCGAAGTCAAGGCTGATATGGAAAATTCAAAGCCAATGGACAGGCTGATTTGCGGCGACGTTGGATTTGGCAAAACTGAAATTGCGATTCGCGCGGCTTACAAGGCGGCCATGAACGGCAAGCAGGTTGCAATTCTTGTTCCAACAACGGTTTTGGCGCAGCAGCATTATCAAACTTTTTCGGAGCGTTTTGCAGGATTTTTGCCAACCGTCGATGTCATTTGCCGATTCCGCACGCCCAGGGAACAGCGAATTACTATGCAAAAAGTTCGCGCAGGGCTGGTTGATGTTTTAATCGGCACGCACGCAATTTTGAACTCGAAGATTGAATTTAAAGATTTGGGCTTGATAATAATCGACGAAGAACAGCGATTCGGCGTCAAGCAAAAGGAAAAAATCCGCTCGATTAGCGACGGCGTAGATATTTTGGCAATGAGCGCCACGCCAATTCCGCGGACTTTGCATATGTCTTTGGTTAATGCGCGAGATATGAGCTTGATAACGACGCCGCCCGCTGACAGGTTTCCGGTTCAAACTTACGTTATCGAAGACGACGACGAAATTATTGCTGAGGCGATACGGCGGGAAATTCGGCGCGGCGGGCAGGTTTATTTTGTTTACAATCGCATTGAGACGATTGAACTCATGAACGCGCGGCTGTCTGATTTAGTTCCTGAAGCGAATATTCAAGTGGCTCACGGGCAGCAGACGGATATTTATTTGGAAAGTGTGATGATGGATTTTTACGAAGGCAAATTCAACGTTTTGCTCTGCACGACGATAATTGAGAACGGGCTGGACGTGGCGAAGGCGAATACGATAATAATTTATGACGCAGATAATTTTGGATTGGCGCAACTTTACCAAATGCGCGGGCGGGTTGGGCGCTCGCACGAAATGGCGTTTGCTTATTTTGTACACAGGCAGACGAAGGTTTTAACCGAAAATGCGGAAAAGCGCTTGCACGCAATGAAGGAATTTGCACAATTGGGCGCGGGTTTTAAAATTGCGATGCGGGATTTGGAAATTCGCGGCGCGGGAAATTTGCTCGGAGCTCAACAGCACGGGCATATCGCCAGCGTCGGATTCGAAATGTACAGCCAACTTTTGAAAGACGCGGTTGACAAACTGCAAAATCGCCCTGTCAAAGAAATTGCGCCCGAACCGACCATTTCGCTGAATGTCGAGGCTTACATTGACGACAATTATATTCCGAATTCCATGCACAAGATTGAAATTTATCAGCGGTTGGCAGTCCTGCGCGACGATACCGAAATTAACGATTTGCTTGACGAAATTATTGACAGATTCGGCGAGCCGACCGAGCCGGTAATGAATTTGTTGAAATTCACGCGGATAAAATGCGCGGCAAAAAAAATCGGCTTGCTGACGTTGCAGCTGAACGTTTTCACGCTGGAATTGCAATTCGGCAATGCGGTTAAAATTTCGCCCGCTGGTTTCAATTTCTTGCAGAATAAATTTATGGAGCGAATGAAATTTTCGCACGAATCAAAATCGATTTTTATAAATTTGCAAACGAAAAAAAATCTGCTCGATACTGCGCTGATGATTTTGAAAAGACTGCAAGGCTAAATATCGCCCAATAGCGGCGATTCGTTCGACTCCTGCAAAAGTTCATTGGTTTCCGGCACGCTCAAATGATTTTCCAGCGCAAAGAAAATAATGCTGTCCCATTCATTGCGGACGTACAATTTTTCGACGCCTGCGTAATACAAGAGATAATTGGTTTCCTTCGGCGAAAGTTCCAGCGCCAAGGCGATAGCAATTACTTTTGTTCGCGCAGGTTTTTTTGTTATGCCGGAAAAGACGCGGTAAACGTAAGTTGTATCAAGCTGCGATTTTTGAATGATATCCGTTTTGCTCAAATTTTTTTCGGCAAGCAATTTATTCAGATATTCGGCAAGGGTGAACTCGCGGAAATTTTCCCTGTTGCTGCTCAAAAAATCGGCGACGTTTTTGGACGCGGCAAGTTCATTTTCAAGATCCTCAGTGTCTTTGTGCAAAATTATTTCACTCCTTCGGCAAGATTATTCGGCAATTTGGGCGAATTTACCTGCGCGGTAAGTACAATTGCCCATTTCGCCGCTAAAATTATTTCAAACGGGTTAAGTATTGCAAGGAGGTGAATCAAAATGTTGCTTAAGGATTTTTCATTTGACAAAATCGCGCAGAGCAAAGGCATCGTTCTCGGCAAAGTCGATAAGGCTCAAAACGCGAAGGTTTCCACTGCGCACGTTCATTGCGCTACGTCTCGCGGCTGCACTTCTTACAGCAAATAAAATTGCAACAAAAAATTTTTTCGCAAGGAGGTGAATCAGAATGTTGCTTAAGGATTTTTCATTTGACAAAATCGCGCAGAGCAAAGGCATCGTTCTCGGCAAAGTCGATAAGGCTCAAAACGCGAAAGTTCCGGTTGCACGCGGACATTGCAATAGCGCCCGCAGTTGTACATTAGGTTTCAGATGAGGAGTGAATTTCAGTGGCGTTTTCGGAAGTATGCAGAATTTATCAGCAGGACGAAAAATTTTTAGTGCTTAATCCGTCCGTTCCGGCGTGGGTTGTGACGAACATAAACGGCGTTTTGCTGTTAAAATTGTATGCGGAAGAAAAAACTTTCGCCGAAATTGCCGCCGAATTTCAAACTTACGCGCCGGATTTTCCGGTTGCGGCAATGATTAATTTTTTGGAAGAAGCGGCAGCCGAACACCTTTTCGACGCGCCCACCGAATTGACAGAATACGCGCCTTCAGATTTGCGCAACGTCTATTTGAACATAACCGACGCCTGCAATTTGAATTGCGTTTACTGCGTTAATTCCCTGCGCGACGAATCTAAACAAAATCTAGGTATCGAAGACTACAAGCGAATTGTCGACGAAATTGCCGCGCTGAATCCAAAGATTGGCGTAATTTTCACGGGCGGCGAGGCGCTCACTTCCGGCGTGACAATCCCCGCCGCCGCTTACGCCAAAACCCGCGGGCTTGATTGTATGCTCATGACGAACGCCACGCTCATTGACGAAAAAAATATCGGCGTTATCGCAGAAAATTTTAGCCACGTCCAAATCAGCCTCGACGGCAGCCGCGCCGCTGTTCACGATTATTTTCGCGGAAATGGGAATTTCGCCAAAACCGAACGCGCTATAACTTTGTTGAAAAATCACGGCGTCGAAATTCAGCTGATGATGGTTGTCAGCAAAAAAAATCTGGACGACGTGGCGGCGATGATTGACAAATGGGGCAGCGAAGTGGATTTTCAGCCGCTGTTTCCTTTCGCAAATCCGAAACTTTATGACGCGCTCAAAATTTCCGGCAAAGATTATTTCGACGCAATGACGCGCGCCTCGGACAACGTTATCTTCCACGAATTTCTTGCAAAAATCCCCGAACATTACCGCACGAAAAAAACTCAAATCAAATGCGGGCTCGGCGACGGGCAAATCAGCATTTCGCACAGCGGCGATGTTTACCCCTGCGCGCTCCTGCATAATCCGCTCTTCAAAGTCGGAAACATTCGGGAAAGTTCCCTTGCCGAAATTTACAATTCACCGGCGCTGAGAAAATTCAAAATCCATACCGCCGATAATATTTCCAAATGCCGCGGCTGTGACTTCAAATTAATTTGCGGCGGCTCTTGTCAAGCGCGAAATTTTATCGAAAACGGCGACCTGGACATTGCCGGCGATTTTTGCGAATATGAGCGGCTGACGATTGTTCGCGAACTTATAAATTTGTCAACGCTCAAGGAATTATAAATGTTTCAATTCATATGGAGTCGGCTAAAAATTTTCCGTGGCACATTCATAATCATTGCGATTTGCTCAATTTTAATATCGGCGACAGATTTGCTTGTGCCATTTTTGACGGCGAAATTCATAGACGAAATTTTGACAGCGCGGGACGTTGCGGCGTTTCGCGATTTTGTTGTGTTAATGTTCGGGGTATTCGCGTCGGCGCTGACAGCACATTACGCCTGCACAATTTTTTCGCGCAGAATTGAAACGGTGTCGACGTACCGGCTGATATCGGAAATTTTGCGGCGCGTGCAAAATGCGCGGGGCGAATTTGTACTTCAAACGGATATGGTTTACTTGTCGAAGCGAATAGACGCGGACGCGCGCGGGCTGATGTCTTTCGCGGTTAACAGTGCCGTCGAATTGTGCATAAATTTCGTCATGCTGGGGCTGGCGATTTTTTTATTGGCGACAATCGGCGCAAAGTGGCTGGCTCTATTTTTTTGCGTGTTAATCCTGCACATTTCGCTGTACAAAATCTTATCGCAAACGCTATTCAACCGCTCAATCGCCCTGCGCGAAAACGAGGCGAAATATTTTACCGATATTGCCGATAACCTTGTTTACGCTTACGCTGTGAAGTTGCACGGACTTCACGAAGAATTTGCCGCCGCTCTGAAAAATAAATTCGCCGATTATCTGAACGCCGTCCTGCGCGAAATTAGAGTAAAATTTTGGTTTGTAAGTACCGAAGTCAATTCCAGTGACGTTTTCCGGATTATAGTTTTCATTCTCGGCGGGCTTGACGTTTTGAGCGGCGAAATGACCGTCGGCAATTTGGTTGCGCTTATCGGTTATTACGCGCTGGCGATGCAGAGCGTTTCTTATTTTATGAGTTTTGGGCAAAGTTTTCAAGATGCCGCGGCGGCTTATCAGCGGATTTTAAAAATCGAAGAAATTCCGCCCGAAATTAACGGCGCTGTGAAGTTCGAAACCGTGAATAGAATTTCGGCGAAAAATATTTTTTACGAAATTAAAGGGCGCGCCATTGTCAAAAATTTTTCCGGCGAATTTCGGCGCGGCAAAATTTACTGCATTGTTGGGAAAAACGGCGCGGGCAAATCCACGCTGATAAATATTCTGTGCGGGATTTTGCGGGCGAATGACGGCGAGATTTTTTACAACGGCGTGGAAATTGGCGCGGTGGATATGGCTTTTATTCGAAAAAATTGTATAGCGGTCGTCGCGCAGAAAGATTTTCGTCGCAATGATAACTTGTCCGGCGGCGAGCGCAAAAAATTTACAATCGCTGAAACTTTCAACAAAAACGTCGGCGTGGTGATTATGGATGAGCCCGATAACAACCTTGACGATTCCGGTATAAAAAATCTGCGCGAAAAAATTATTTCCGGCAAAATGGAGCGGCTGACGATTATAATCACGCACGACGCGCGCCTGGTTGAAATTGCCGATTCCGTCATTGAAATTTAAAATTGTGGTAAAATTTTGGGCGGAGGCGATAAATTTGAAACCGAAAGTAGCGGCGTATTTGGAATTTCGCTACGAAAAAATGCGGCTGATTAAAAAAAGCGGCAAGGGCGAAGTGTGGCTGGCGCTGAACAAGGCAACGAACGAGCCGGTCATAATGAAAATCATAAACAGCGTCGGCTTGCCATATTTGACGCTGAAGAAAAATCCGCATCCGTTTTTGGCGAAAATTTTTTATTGCGCGGAATCGGAAAATGACACGGTCGTTGTCGAAGAATTCATTGCGGGCGAAAATATGAGCGCGCGCGAAAATTTATTGACTGAAGCCGAGGCGCGAAAGATTTTGCTGCAAATGTGCGAAGTCTTGAAATTTCTGCACGGACTGGGGATTATTCACCGCGATATCAAGCCGTCGAATTTGATTTTGCAAAGCGGCGGGAACATTCGGCTGATAGATTTTGACGCCGCCCGCACTGTCAAGGACAATCAAAGCGTCGATACGAATTTGCTGGGCACGAAAGGTTATGCGCCGCCGGAGCAGTACGGTTTTGGGCAAACAGATTCGCGCAGTGATATTTTTTCGCTGGGAAAAACTATGTTGGAGCTGACGGGCGAAAATTGCGGCGGGCTGAAAAAAATTTTGGCAAAGTGCATCGAAGTCGACCCGAAAAATCGTTATCAATCCGCCGACGAATTGAAAGTTGCCTTGCAGAAAAAATTTCCGATTAAAAAAATCTGCGCGATAGTGATAATTATTTTGGCGATACTTTTAATTCACAATTCGACGAATGAGCCGGAAATTCCCGCCGCCACTGAAAAAATTCCCGCGCCCGAAATTAAATCTGAAACAATCGAACCGACGCCCGAGCCGGAATATGTACCGGAAATTGTCGAGCCCGAACCCGAGCCGGAATATGAGACGGAAATTGTCGAACCCGAACCCGAGCCGGAAATTATTGAGCCAACGCCAGAGCCGGAAACTGAAACAGAATCCGAAACCACGCTTGAGAATTTTCAGCCGTCATTTCCGACAGAAAACGTCACGCTGGAAAATTTTAAGCCATCCTTCCCAAAAAAATCAATCTTCCTTGAAAGTTTACCGGCGCGGTAATTATTTTTAAAAATTTATCTGCTATGATTTAAAAAAATTTTGTTTATGAGGAGGCGGTTTTTATGAGAAAAATTTTAGCGGTAATTCTTTTGGCGGCAGGGTTTTTCGCAGCGTCGATACCTTCGGACGCCGAATCTGCAATGCCCGTCGGCAAATTCAAGTGCCGGAATTGCGGTATCGTGGTTGAAAGTAAATATGACGTCAACACGAATAAAATTCCTGCGCCGAGCAAAAAAGGTTGCCCGAAAAGTCCAACCGGCGAACATAATTGGTGGGCGCTCGGTACTTCGATGAGGTGATTCAAATGAAAAAATTTTGCGCGGTAGCGATTTTAGCGGGTGCGTGTTTGATTTTTTTGTCCAGCAGCGCGAATGCCAAACTCCTGCTCTGCGATACCAGCGACACCGGCTATAAAACTTATATTGATACTGATTCGATTTCGCATGGCGTTGACCAAGACAAGGGGCTTATCGGAGTAATAGTGCGCGTTGTTGGTATTCGCCCCGACGGCTCGACGATTCTGGATTCTGTTCTTCAATACGTCTACGATCAGCGGGCAAACAAACTTTACATGCGCGACGTGACGCATAATTTTGACTGGCGCGAGATTGACTCGGGGGATGGACCTTTTATGTGGGTTATGGAATATGTTATGACCGGAACGGTAAGGGAGCGGTGATTGTTATGAAAAAATTTTTCGCAGTGGCGGCGCTTGTTTTCGGAATTTTAATCGCGCAGATTTCGCAGGCAGACGCGGCAGAAATTTACATGGGGACTTGGGAAGGCGGCTGGAAGGCGTATCTGGTTGACATTGGCGACTTTACGAGCAATGCGTCCGAAACAGAATTTTATCAGCCCTGCAGGTTGAAGGCGGTATCTCCGCGCGGTACGGTTAAATTTATCGATTACAGATTCACACTTCACTATAGCGGCGAGAATTTGAGTTACATTTCGTTTGTGGATTCTGAAGGCGGCAGCGGCAGTTTTACCGATACAAATCCAGGCGTTTACCAAATTGAAAATAAAGTTATCGGCAGCATACTGATGGCTAGATTACAAGCGGCGGGGTGATTCAAATGAAAAAGATTTTCGCAATGGCGGCGTTGGTGATTGGGATTTTTGCGGCGCAGGCGGAGGCTTATCAGCCGCAATACGGCGACGTGGCGATTGTCTATTTCTGGCACTGCGAAGAGTGCGACGAAAATTATAAGCAAATCGTCATTGAGCCGCATAAATATTCCGACCCGAATCCGCCGACTTACGGCTGCCACAGCAACAAAAAAATCGCTCACAAGTGGAATCGCATTTACAGCAACGAAAGGTACATTTTTTCTAATGGCGAATGGAGGCGAATGTAACAATGAAAAAATTTCTGCTGGCAACGACGGTAATTTTCTGCTTAATGTTCGGGCAGGCGCGGGCGGCGGACGTTTACGCGGCAACCGAAGTAACCAAAGACGGCAAAGTTGCGGATGTCTATATGATTTTGGGTACTTTTCAAGAGACAGATTACGGTTTCAAAATTACGCTGCACTCAATCGGCAGGAATTACAAAATGAATAAGTATTGGGGACTCGGCTTTAAAGTTGAGAATGACAATTTGTACGCCGTCCTGCACCATGGATTTATTGACGATGCCACGGTGCAGGTTACGCGCGGCGATACTGTCCTTTCGGATTATTACTTCGCCATTTTCAAGACGGCTATTGAAAACAAATAGGAGCTGAGCGCAATGAAAAAATTTTTACTGGCGGCGGCAATAATTTTGTTCGCGCAGATTTCGCAGGCGCAGGCTTATACTCCGCAGGAAGGCGACAAGGCAGTGGTTTATGAGCATACCTGCGGGTGGTGTTTAAAGACTTACTATGAAAAAAGCTTTTACAGAAATAAGCAGCTTATTGCTAGAGACGAAGCTCCGCCGCGTTATGGTTGCAGTAATTCTCAAACCAATGGCGAACATTATTGGCCAAATTCATTCTTCGCGTCATATTACATTTTTAAAAATGGAAATTGGAAACAGGTGACAGATTATTAAATCGGAAGTGATTTCAATGAAAAAAATTTTAGCAATGACGACGTTGCTGTTCGGAATTTTCTTCGCGCAGGTTTCGGCGCAAGATTATTACGTCGGCACGTATTCAGACGGCACGCGCGGCTACTTTATGTCAGAAACTTATGAGGCGCTCCACATGGGGAAATATTCCGCCGATTTTATGAAGTGCTACGTAAAGGTTATGGACGGCAACCAAATTTTGGGCTACAAGCCGTATTTTATCAAAGCGTCCGCCGGTTGGGTTTACGCACACAAGCAGGACGCCCCGCCCCTGCAATGGCGTTCAACTGATTTAGATCCGATTGCCGACAAAGTCAAAAAGCATTGCATAAAGATGAGCATTTACGGTTACACAGTCGAAAATCCGTAAAACAAAAACAGCGGTCTTGCCTCAAGCCGAGGCGAGACCGTTTTTAATTTCCGTGAGCAATGTCAAATAATTTTCGTAGCGCGCGCGCAGGATTTTTCCGCTGTCAACCGCCGCCTTGACGCCGCAATTCGGCTCGTGGCTGTGACTGCAACCGTTCAGAAATTTACACGCCGTCGCATATTCGGCAAATTCCTTGAAACAGTGCCGCAGATTTTCAGCGTCAATCCCCGCTTCCGCCAAATCTACCGCGCTGAATCCCGGCGTGTCTACCAAAAAACCGCCGCCAAATTCTATCAGCTCCGAAACGCGCGTTGTGTGTTTCCCGCGCAAAATTTTTTCGCTGACTTCGCCGATTTTCAATTTCAAATTTTTATCAAGCGCATTGAGCAAAGAACTTTTACCGACGCCCGAAGGTCCGGCAAAAACCGTTACGCCATTTGAAATAATCGCCCGCAATTCCTCAACGCCTATATTCTCTCGCGCAGATGTCCGAATGATTTTGTACAGCTGCGCATATTCCGCAAGAAAATTTTTATCGGCAGTCAAATCAATTTTATTAATACAAAGAATAATTTCAGTCAGCTTGGAATTTTCAGCCAGGGCGATAAATCTGTCCAAAAGCAGCGGGTGCAAATCCGGTTGAGCCGCGGCAAACGTCAAAATAATTCTGTCGACATTGGCAACCGCCGGACGATTTAATAAAGTCCTGCGCGAGTGAACTTTTTCAATGACGCCCGAGCCGTCCTTGAGCCGCGAAATTTCAACAAAATCACCAGGATTAACCGCACTGCCGGATTTTTTATCGCGTTTCATAAGCCCGCGCAATTTGCAGGGAATTAATTCAGCGTCAACCTTCACAAAGAAAAAACTGTTGTAAAATTTAATAACGCGCCCAATCATTTGCTTTTTGTACCATTATTTTCGCGCAGTGGAACGTCGACTTCCTCAAGGTTTTGGCGGTACGGCGATTCAAATTTTTTAAACGGCAACGACTCAATGTTTTCGGGAATTTCGGAACTGCCGCGCAGAATTGATTTATCAGCGTCATTGTCGACGAAAGGCGCAGAAAAATTTCTCATAGCAACGCTTTGCCCGCGCGAAACGGTAATGTCGATAACCTGCCCGCGATTAATTTTCGTACCGGCAACGGGGTCGCAGGCAAGCACCGTACCGGGGCTTTTTTCGGAATCCTGCTCGTAAATTTTACCGAGCTGCAAACCAATTTTCTGAAGGCGTTCCGTCGCCGCCGACTTCGACAAACCAACCAAATCCGGCATATTGATAGCCTCGCCGCCCTTGCTAACGTAAATGGTAACCAGCCGCGATATTTTAACATTCCTGCCGGCATTCGGATCTTGCTTGACAACTTCGCCGGCGGGAACGTGCGAATCATAAACTTCAGCCACATTGACGCGCAAATTGTTATCTTCCAAAATCTGCCGCGCCAAAGTCAGCTGCTTGCCAATAACATTCGGCACGGGAACTTCAGCCACAGTCCACGACTTTTCCATAGCCATAAAAATTCCGACGCCAAATCCAATCATTAACAGAAAAATAATTCCGGCAATAAAAATTTTGGGTAAAAAAGCAGACTTCGCAACGTAGCTGAAATTTTTTTTGGGCGTGTTGCGAATAAAATTATTCGGCTGAATATTCCTGCGCGGCGGAAGATTTTCAGTATCAATGCGCGGCAAAATCTGCGTGGCGTCGGGGTCGGTCAACTGCGCGACGCTCAAATTCGCCTCAATGTTCGACAGCGCCTGTATCATATCAAAACTAGACAGCCGCAAATCCGGATTTTTATTCATGGCGCGAACGACGATAGCCTCAAGCATCGAAGGAATTTGCGGGCGGTAAATGCTCGGCGCAACCGGCTCTTCCTCAATGTGGCGCATGGCAATTACAACGGCGTTATCGCCCGTGAAAGGCAGCCGATTAGTCAGCATTTCGTACATAACAATTCCCAGCGAATAAACGTCCGATTTGGGCGTGATAGCGCCGCCCTGCGCTTGTTCGGGCGAAAAATAATGCACCGAGCCGACGACGCTGCCGCCGTAAGTCATAGTCGATTCAGTAATGGCGCGCGCAATTCCAAAATCGGCAATTTTCGCATGCCCGTTCGCCGTCATTAAAATATTGTGCGGTTTAATATCGCAATGAACAAGATTATTCGCGTGCGCGTGAGCCAGCCCGTTCGCAATGTCTTTCGCAATTTTCGTAGCCGTCAAAATATCCAGCGGTCCTTCGTCGCGGATTTTATCTTTGAGCGATTTGCCTTCGACGTACTCCATAACAATGTAATATTTGTCGAGCCCCTCCACGCCAACGTCATAAATGCTGACGATATTTGGGTGCGATAATCGAGCCGCCGCCTTTGCCTCGCGCTGAAATTTTTTTATAAATTCTTCGTTCGAACGAAACGCCTCATGCAAAATCTTCACAGCCACGGTACGGTCAAGCAAATTGTCATGCGCTTTGTAAACTTCAGCCATACCGCCTGAGCCAATTTTTTCTTCAAGCTCATAACGCTCGCCCAATACCTGCTCCAACATAATTTTCACTCCTTCAAGGGCAGAAATTTTTCAAAACTTGGCAACAATCGCCGAAACATTGTCAAAGCCGCCATTTGCCAGCGCCGCTTGAATTAAATCTTCCGCCGGATTTTCACTGCGCGAAAGAATTTCAGCAATTTCAGCGTCCTCAATCATATTCGTCAAGCCGTCCGTGCAAAGCAAAAAAATATCGCCGTCAGCAACGGGAAAACTCGCCGTGTCGACGGTAACATTCAAAGAAGAACCAACCGCTTGAGTCAAAAGATTTTTCATCGGGTGAACACGCGCCTCAGCCTCCGTAATTTCGCCGCGTCTAACTAAAGTTTCAACGTAGGAATGATCTTCGGTAATTTGTTCAAGCAGATTATTTTTGAGCCGATAAATCCTGCTGTCGCCGACGTGCGCATAATAAGCCCTGCCGCTGTAAACGTGCATAAGAGTTGCCGTCGTGCCCATTCCGCGGTATTCCGGATTTTCATTAGCCAGGCGCAAAATCGCCGCGTTCGACTTCAAAACAGCTTTTTTCAAAATATCTTCGCCCCAGGGCTCGGGAACATTCGGCAGGAAATTTTTACAGGTATCAATCACCATTTGGCTGGCAATTTCGCCCGCCGCCGCGCCGCCCATTCCGTCCGCCACAATAAACGTTTCCGGCTCAAGAAATATCAGCGAATCCTCATTGTTTTTGCGAACTTTGCCAATGTCCGTCGCCGTATAAACCTTCGACATAATATCACCTCACAGAACTTTATAAATCAGCGTAGTATTGCCAATCAAAATTTTGTCATTGTGCCGCAAATCGTACCGCGTAACCTGTTTCTTGTTTACGAAAGTGCCGTTCAAACTCCCCGCGTCGCGCAGGACGTGCCGGTGTCTTTCGTACGAAATATAAGCGTGAATCCGCGAAACGCCGTCGTCATTCAAAATAAAATCGTTGGTGTCTTTGCGCCCAAGATAAATCTGCTTTTCGCCCAAAACTATCTCGGAATTTTGCGAATCGGTAATCACGGCAAGATTGTATTCAACCGTGCGTTTGGAACTGCGCATCGACGCGCAGATTTTAGTTTTATCGGCAACGATAGTTTTTTCGCCGGTAACGTCCCTGTCTTCAAGCAAAGTTTTCGACAGTACGTCATTTTCAAGGTCAATCGTATCTTCGGCAACTTTCGCGTCTTCCACGTACTGCGAATTAATGACAATCGCCTCGTCACCTTCAAGCATTTTTTCAATACGCACAGCCAAATTCCCGTCCATAAAGCAATTTTCGCGGATAACTTTTTTCTCGACAGCCTCGTACAGCGATTTGATAATCCGCGCCGCGCTTAGCCGGTGGCAGTCTTCCTCGCTAAGATAAATCGTATAGTCATTTGGAACAAGCCGCACACCGTCCACAGATTTTTTCTGCTTAGAAACTTCACGCTCCAGCGCCTCGATAAGTGCAGGCGGTTCGATTTCGCCGCGTTTCTGAAACAAATTCGCAAATTGACTTCGAATTACGCCGGTAATATTCAAATGCGCCTCACCTCGCCCCAAAAAATTTCTGGCGTCATTATAGCATATTTTTCAAACGGCGTTAACAGAAAAATTAAAAAAAGCTGAAAAAGTTTTGCCGCCGCAAATAAAAAATTCTCAAATTAGCGATTAATCCAACTGTTTCTTAATTGCCCACAAGCCGCGTCGATACCCGCGCCAAATTCTTTGCGAATCGTGGCGTTAATCCCGTGCGTATTCAAGAAATGGAAGAATTTTTGAATGGCGTTGTGCGTCGGACGTTTAAAATTTCGTTCGTCGACAGGATTAATCGGAATTAGATTGACATTGCAAAGCTGACCGGCAAGAATTTTCGCAAGCTGCCGCGCGTGTTCCTCGGTATCGTTGACGCCGCCGATTAAAATGTATTCGTACGTGACGCGCCGCCCCGTGACCTGCGCGAAATCTTCACCGGCTTTCAAAACTTCGTCGAGCGGGAACGCAGAATTTATCGGCATCAATTCAGAGCGCAGAATATCATTGGGCGCGTGCAGGGAAATCGACAGCGTGACGGGAATTTTTTCGTCGATTAAGCGGTAAATCGCAGGGACAATCCCGCAAGTCGAAATCGTAATTTTTCTGTAGCTTAAACCGAGAGTATAATCTTCGTGCAAAATTTTCAGCATCGCCAGCAAGTTATCAAAATTCGTCAGCGGCTCGCCCGTACCCATAATAACAACGGTATCGACTTTGCCGGACTTTTCGCGCAGAAAATCATTGACGAAAATAATTTCGCCGAGCATTTCAGCCGCCGTCAAATTTCGGGCTAAGCCGTTGAGCGTCGACGCGCAAAATTTACAGCCCATATTGCAGCCGACCTGCGTTGAAATGCAAACGCTGTTGCCGTAATCGTGGCGCATTAAAACCGTTTCAACCGCCGCGCCGTCGCTGAAACCGAGCAAAAATTTCGTCGTCAATTTGTCCGCGGAATTTTGAATTTTAATCTGCCTGGGCTTAGAAATTTCGTAGCGCTGATTGAGTTCTGCGCGAAGATTTTTTGACAAATTCGTCATGGCGTCGAAAGAATTTGCGCCGCGCTGGTAAATCCATTCGGCAATTTGTTTTGCGCGGAATTTCGGCAAATCTGACAGCTCCGCTTCCAATTCCGGCAATGTTAATCCAAATAAATTTTTCAAGTTACACCTCGCGAATCATTTTGGCGATAAAAAATCCGTCCGTACCGTCAACGTGCGGCAAAAGATTTTTCGTCTCAACCAATTTAAAATTTTTATGAGCAGCAAGAAATTTCTCAACAACCGCCTCATTTTCGCGGCGAAGAATCGTGCAGGTGCTGTAAACCAAAACGCCGCCGACTTTAACCGCACGCCCCGCGCTGTTCAAAATTTCGCTCTGAAGTTTCGGCAATTCGGCAATTTCGGTAGGAATTTTTTTCCAACGCAAATCAGCCTTTCGCCGAATCACGCCTAAGCCCGAACAAGGCGCGTCCACCAAAACTTTGTCCGCTTGACCGAAAAATTTATCGCCAATTTCCCGCGCGTCAAGTAAAACCGGCTCAATTATCTTTACGCCCAATCGCGCAGAATTTTCTTTGATATGCTCAAGCTTAGTTTCAAAAATATCTGCCGCCAAAATTCGCCCGCGATTTTTCATAAGCTCGGCAAGGTGCGTAGCTTTACCGCCAGGCGCGGCGCAACAATCTATAACAAAATCGCCCGCAACAGGATTCAAAATCCGCGCCGCCAACATCGAACTTTCGTCTTGAACTTGACAGCGCCCATCTTTCAGCGGCTTAAATTTGTCAAGCGCGCCGTGATTTTTGCAAATAATTCCTTCCGGTACAAGCTTAGATTCTTCAGCGTCCTTCAGCTCGCTCATAATTTCTGCGCGAGTCGCCTTTAAAAAATTAACGCGCAGACAAAGCGGCGGCTCAATATTATCGGCGTCAAGAATTTTTTTTGCAACGTCACGCCCAAATTCTTCAATGAGCAAATCGACAAGCCACGCCGGATGAAAAGTATTCAGCGCTAAATCGTCCGGCGGAAAATTCGATTTGGCAGGTTCGCGAATCGCCGAGCGCATAACGCCATTTACAAATTTTGACGCGCCGATATTCACGAATTTCTTTGCAATTTCAACAGACTCATTCACCGCCGCAGAATCCGGCACTCTGTCCATAAAAAATATTTGGTAAAAGCCCGCGCGCAAAATCGCCATAACTTTGTCGTCAACCGCGCGGCTCACGTACTTTGAAATTTTCCAATCCAATGACGCGCCCGCCTTAACTGCACCGTAAACTATTTCCGTACAAAATCGCCTGTCCAAATCGCTCAACTTTTCTTGCCGCAAAATCTGCGCGAGCGCCACATTCGAATATGCGCCTTCAGTTTGCACAGCGTAAATCGCTTTGACCGCCGCCAATCTTGCTTTGTCCAAAAATTTCACCTTCAGTAAATGTGATATTCCTTCCACGGAATTTGTTCCAATCGAATCGTCTTTAAAAATTCAACGATATCTCGTCGTCCGTAATAGTGCGGCACGCCCGCTGAATCCTGCGACATTAAAATTATCGGCATATTTGGGAAGTACAGCTGCAACTGTTGCCGCGTTCGAATTATTCTTGAAGTGTAATTTGTCACCGCCGGATTGACGACCACGATTGCGAATGTCACGCCCTGCTCGATTATCACCGCGCCCTGTATTTTCATTGGCAAAACCCCCTTCAAGATTTTTGTTAATCGTACAACAACCGCCGCGATTTTGCAACTCAAATTGACAAACGCCCTCCGCCGTCTTAGAATAACTAAAAATATTTCCGGAGTGGTGAATTTGGCTGATAAAGATTTTATGTACGGCGCGGCTGAACTCCTGCGCGAAAAACTTAGCGATTCGGTGACTTTGGCGAAAAATCCGTTCGATATCATTTTGGAAATGGCGCAAACCCTCGGCGAAATTTCCGGCGAAAAAAATTATTACCGCACAATCCAGGAGCAACTTCACACGAACTACGGCGCTGTCCTTCACGACAGATTTATTTTGGACAAAGAAATTGCGCTTGTCAAGGCGCGGCTGGAAAAAATTCAAGCGGCATATGAAAATCCAGATTTTGACGACGACGAACACCGGCGGATCGGTTTTGCGCTGGAACGGCACAAGGCGGAAATTGAGCGCTTGAAAAATCTGCATGAATAATTTTCTGTTCGACGTAAGCACGGTCATTTGGCGCGATTGGATTGTGCTGAAGCGGCGGCTCAAAAAATTTATCCTGTCAAGGCTGGTGACGCCGGTTTTGTATCTGGTTGCATTCGGCTGGGGTTTGGGCAAAAATATCAATTTGGACAGCGGCAGTTACCTGGATTTTCTCGTGCCGGGAATTATCGCGCTGAATACAATGAACGTCAGCTACATGAGCATTATCACGATTCACGCGGAAAAAATTTACCATAAGAGCCTCGAAGAATATTTGAGCGCGCCAATTTCACCGGTTGCCTTTGTTATCGGAAAATTGAGCTCGGCTATTTTGCGCGCGCTGATATCGGCGGCGCTAATTTTGTGCGTGGCAATTTTTTTCGACGCCAACTTGAAATTTTTATCGGCGGGCTTTTTGCTCGTGGTGATTTTAAATTCGGCGATATTCGCGGGGCTGGGATTTTGCGCGGCAATGCACGTTCAAACTTACGAAGAACTCGCGCAGGTCAACACATACGCGCTTGTGCCAATGAGTTTTTTGTGCGGAACATTTTTTTCGACGGCGCAGTTGCCGGAAATGGTGCGGTTTGTCGTGGAAATTTTGCCGCTGACACATACAAGTTTGTTGCTGCGCGAAGGAATAAATTTAGCGTCGTTGGCGATTTTAATTTTTTACGCGGCGGCATTTTTAATTTTATCGTGCCGCGAATTTAAAAAGTTGGTGAATTGATGCGCAAACATCACAGAGAAAAATTGTGCGAAACGCGGGTTGAAAATTTTGGCGTGCAAGTCGGCGAACTGATTATTTTTCAAGATGTAAATTTTACGCTGAATTGTGGCGAATTAACGGCGCTGATTGGACCGAACGGTGCGGGAAAATCCACGCTGTTGAAGTCGATTTTGGGCGAAGTGGCGCATATCGGCAAACTAAATTATTTCGACGCGAAGGGAAAACATTTGCGCCCAATAATCGGCTACGTTCCGCAGACATTGAAATTCGACGCGACAAGTCCGACTTCGGTACTGGATTTATTTATGGCGTGTTTGACGTGGCGACCGGTATGGTTATTTTCGGCGAAATCGATACGTGCGCGCGTTTTGAAAAATTTGCAGCGCGTGCAAGCGGAATATTTAATCGACAGGCGATTGGGGGCGTTATCTGGTGGCGAATTGCAACGAGTTTTATTGGCGTTGGCGCTTGATCCATTGCCAGATTTATTATTGTTGGACGAACCGGTGAGTGGCGTTGACGAAATCGGCTTAAAAATATTTTACGAATTGGCGGCTAAGTTATGCGCAGAGGAAGACATGGCAATTTTGCTAATCTCACACGATTTAGACATGGTGAAAAAATACGCCGACCGCGTGATATTGTTAAACAAGCGCATTTTAAAATTTGGAAATGTGCCGGAAGTATTTTCGTCAGCCGAAATGCAGAATTTATTTTCCACATTGCAATAAAAATTTTAAACATAACAAAAAAAAGGGCGCTCACGGATGAGCGCCCCGAACCCCCGCCCGCGCCCCTGCGTGGCTTGCGCAGCAAGGCATGCTCTTTAGTATGAGCTGGAAGCGAATTACATTAGCGCGGGCGATTTTTCTTTGCCAGCGTTTCTTTTTCTAAAAAAGAAATGCTGAACTAAAGATTTTCTTTATGAGCGGCAAAGGCGTTGTGGTTGTGAATTGATTCAAAATTCTCGCACTCAATTTCAAACGCGGAAATATTTTCAATCTGCCGAACCGCAAGGACAACGTCGCGCAAAATATCTTCAACAAATTTAGGATTTTGATATGCAGTTTCGGTAACAAATTTTTCGTCTTCGCGCTTGAGCACGGGATAAATCTTGCTTGAACCTTGACTTTCAATCAGCTGTACAATTTTTTCAATATCGATATTTTTAACGTCGGCAAAATCCAATTTCACGCGGCAAATCGAGCGCTGATTGTGCGCGCCGAAATCCGAAATTTCTTTGCTGCAAGGACACAGCGACGTAAACGGCACAGCCAATTTCAAACTGAAATTAAATTCACCACTGCGCGAAAGTTCAGCCGCAATTTCACAATCAATATCCAATAGCGAAATTCGTTCGGAAACCGGCGCTTTCCGTTTCACAAAAAATTTAAACGCAAATTTAATCGCCGCAAAATCCGTGTCAAGTTTCTCTATCGCCTCGCGCAGAATTTTTTCAAAATCCGAAATTTTTATCGGCACGCCCGACCAATCCGTTAAAATTTCCATCAATCGGCTCATATGCGTCCCGCGAATTTTCTCGCTCAGCGCAACCGTAAATCTTATTTCCGCTAAAACTTGCTGATTCAAAATAAAAAATGGCAGGTGTACACCCGTTACACCTGTCCGCTGAATTTTAATGCCGCGTGTGTCCACTTGGTTTTGTACGTCAATCATTTTTGCCCTCGTCTCAAATTAATTTACATCTACGCTGACAACGCCCTCAATCCGCTTAATCGCGTCAACAACGACAATGCTTTTCAAACTCCGGTGATTGTAAACTTCAAAATCTATGCATAAAATATCTGAATGCTCTTCGTCCGCTTTGACTTTGACGCCGCGAACTTTAAGCTGTAAATCGTCAATACAGGAACTTATGTGCATTAGCTGCCCTGGTCTTTCGTGCGTGTGAATTGTAAGGTACAAATTTTTTTCGTGCATAACCCATTCGTCAATGCGCGAAAGAGTGCCGAGCGTGGAAAAAATCAGCGCCGTGGTGAAAAGTGCGCCCGAATAATAACCCGCGCCCACAGCCAATCCTACGCCCGATACCGCCCAAATACACGCCGCCGTCGTAAGCCCCGTTACAGTCAAACCTTCTTTCATAATTGCGCCCGCGCCAAGGAAACCAATTCCGCTGACAACTTGCGCCGCCAATCGCGCAGGGTCAGCATTCGTCCGCCCCTCAACGTTAAAATATAATGCCTCGCTTAAAACCATTATCAAGCACGAGCCGAGACACACAAGGACATTCGTTCGCAAACCGGCAGATTTACGCCGACTTTGCCGCTCATATCCTATCACGCCGCCCAATACACAGGCAAGCGTTAATCTAAAAAATAATTCCCACTCAGAAATCACAATTATCACCTGAAGGTTAAGGCGTTATAAATCATTGAACTAAAATTGCATTGAACATCGATAAAATTTCTTGACCGTAATGATACCCGGGAACAGCCCAGCGCCCATTTAAATCTTGCCAATCGCCCAAAGTCCGCGCGCCGTAAGTTTCACGTACCAAATCATAACGCGGATCTACAATTTGCGTGGTGGGTTTGCGCGTTGAAGAATAAGCTAACAAATGCTGAATATGAGCCCGAACGCCCATTCGTGGACTTGAAAAATATGAGCCGCGAACGCCGCCGCCGGTTGTTCCTAAGCCGCAGTAATTATTTTGCTCCGGAACAACATCACCGCCGTAACGGAAAAATCCGGTTTCGCGAATGCCACATCGGGACGAATACCTTCACGTGCGCCCTCTTCGTAGTAAATCTGAACAATTTCTTCGGCGGAAATTGGCAAATTCGGATAAGGATTGTTGCTCAAAAGATAATTGACGCATTGCTCTTGAGTTGCCAGCGGCGTTCCGATTATCGAAGTGTCATAGCGCGAAACCGTCTTTCGAACATAAACATTGCCGCTGTAAAGCCCGCTGATATTCGATTCGTCGGTAATTTCCTGCTGAATAACCGAATCCATATCGAAATTCGGATTCAAAACCGAGTGCGGCTTAACCCCAGGCTTGACAATAGTTCGAACCCGCGCTTGAGTATCAGCCGCATTAGTTTCTTCAACGTTGACAGTCCTGCTCCTGCTGGCAATTTGCCGCTCTTCCGATTTGATTGTGACCTTTGTGTCGTGAATCCGCTTTGCGTCCGTCATTGTCGGCAACGAAATTGCAAACGCTCCGACTGCCAACGCCGCCACTAATCGCTTTAATCGCTTTCCTTCCAACATCAAACACCTCATTTTCATTAAATTTTCAGTAAGCCAAGGTAGAGTATACACCATTATTTTAATCGGTGCAAGAATTACTTTCAATTGCGGCGATAAATTTTATGACGCGCTAATTTTTTTTAATCCAATTTTAAAGACAAATCGACGCGGTGGTACTATAATTCAGTCATTCCAAGTTTCTAGGAGGAAAAATCTCATGATTAGTTTTAAGAAAAAATTGGTTGCCGGACTTTTGAGCGGTGCGCTTTTATTTACAGGCGGTCTTGCGATTAACGACGCACAGGCGGCTGAAAAACCTGCAAAAAATATCCATCAGACTGACAATAGAGATCACCACGAACGCCCGCAACTTACCGAAGAGCAAATTAACGAAACGGCTAAAAATTTGGCTGCCAAATATGGCGTAAGTCAAACGGAGATTGCAACCGCGCTGAAAAATAATGCGCATTTCGGCGACATTGAACACGCGGCTATGCTTGCGAAAATCAGCGGCAGATCCTTCAGCGAAGTGCTTGCTATGAAGTGCGATTGGTGGCAGGTTGCCGAAAAGCTCGGTGTAACTCCTGAGCAATTCGATGCGTTCATGAAAGAAGAAATGCTTGCCCGCCTTGTCGAAGAGTCTAGCCTCGATAAAAAAACTGTCGAGGGGTTGCTTAATGAAAATTACGCACCGCACGATATTTTAATCGCGGGCGCTATCGCCAAAGAGTCCGGCAAAAATGTTAAAACTGTAATAGCCAAGCGCAAAGTCAATAATACCTGGGAAGACGTCGCCAAAGAATTTAACGTTGACTTCCAAAAGATAATGCAGAATTTCCACGGTCCGAAAGGCGGAATGCACGGCGGACATGGTTTTGGTGACAGAGAACATCACCGTTTCTAATTTCCGAAAAATACTTTGAACAAACTAAACGCCCTTGCTGCAACGAGCTCGGGCGGATTTTTTTATTTTGATGGAGATGAGGAGAATCGAACTCCTGTCCGAAAATGACGTTACCCAACTTTCTCCGAGCGCAGACAATGATTGTTTTTCGACTTTGCCGAGTTCATTGACAAACTTTGCAAAATCTATCGCCTAAAAGACATTCCCCGAAACGTTACGGCGAAATCGCGTCTGAGTATCCTGCATTGACCTCCAATCCACTTAGCAGGAGTCAGCAGTTGGAGGCTGGCTTAAGCCGCCAGAGCGTATTCTTCGTTAGCGTTTATTTTAAAAACACTTTTTCCCTTACTGAAGCGGTTCGAGAAACCCGCTGCTCGCTTATCAAATACCATCTATCCCCGTCGAAACCATTACATCCCCTTGAAAAATTTTTAAGAGTTTAGCACAAGTTACAATTGCTGTCAAATTTTTATTCTTCGCGGGTGTACGAGCCGAAACGCATACATTCTTTTTGAAACTGCAAGGTAACAATCGAAGTTGGCCCATTGCGATTTTTGGCAATGACGAGTTCGGCGGTATTTTGATTTTCGGTTTCGCGGTTGTAATATTCTTCGCGGTAAAGAAACATTACGATATCGGCGTCCTGTTCCAATGAGCCGCTCTCGCGCAGGTCGCTGAGCATTGGGCGTTTATCTGCGCGAAGTTCGACACTGCGCGATAATTGACTAAGCGCCAAAATTGGAACTTTCAATTCGCGCGCCAAAGATTTAAGATTGCGCGATATCTCGGAAATTTCCTGCTGACGGTTATAATCTGAGCCTTTGCGAATATTTCCCTGCATCAGCTGAAGATAATCAATCACGATAAAATCTAAGCCGTACTCATTTTTGATTTGCCGCGCCTTAGAGCGCAATTCCAAAGAAGTAATTCCGGCGGTGTCGTCAATGAACAAATTTGCGTCGCTAAGATATGTGCGCGTGTCGACGATTGCGTTGTATTCGTTCGAATCAAGCTGACCGGTATTCATTTGCAGCGAATTAACGCCGCTGTAGGAACTTAAAAGGCGCGCGCCGAGTTGTTCTTTGCTCATTTCCAGCGAAAAAATTGCCACGAAATTTTTGGCCAACGCGGCGTTCATTGCCATATTCAAAGCCAACGCCGTTTTTCCCATTGAAGGACGCGCCGCCAATAAAATTAAATCGGATTTTTGAAAACCGCTGGTAATTTTATCTAAATCAGAAAAACCGGTTATGACGCCGGTAAGTCCGTCCGGATTGTCGACAGCCGCGCGGATTTTTGCAAATGAGCGCCCCAAAATCGGCGAGACGTGTTCAAATTCGGAGCGGTCGCCCTTAGCCGTTATCTCAAAAATTTTTTTCTCCGCTTCGTCAAGGATATCTTGAAACGGCATTTTATCTTCGGAGGCCATTTGCGAAATTTCTTCACCGGCTTTAATGAGGCGGCGCAAAATAGATTTTTCCCGAATCGTTTCTGCGTAAATTTTAACATAAGCGGTAGAAACTATCAACGCCGGCAGCGAAGTTAAATAAACCGCTCCAATTTTATCAAGTTTATCGGTTCGGCGCAATTCTTCAGAGAGCGAATACGTATTCGGAATAATTTTTCTCTGGTAAAGATTCATTATGGCGTCGAACAAAATTTTGTGGTTTTCACGAAAAAAATCGTCGCGCGTAAGAATTGACATTATCGTTGGAATAGCCTCGCCGTTTCTTACCAGCATAGCGCCGAGAATATATTTTTCCATGTCGGCAACTTCGGGGTAGATGTGTTCCTTATCCATTTGCCGCTCCTTTGCAAAAAAATTTGTTTAGCCTCAAAAATTTATGATATAATTCAGCCGTGAAATTGGCGCGAGAAATTTGCGCCGATACGAAGGGAGAGTTTAAATTTGTTAGTCCACGAAATTATGAACCGAGGACGCAGTAACGACACAGCCATTTTGGACGAGGGGCGCAAATTCACTTACGCCGCCGCGCTTGAATCAATTAAAAATTTTCGCAACCGCCTTTATAATTTGGGCGTCCGTCAAGGCGACAGAGTTGCAATTTTTTCGCGCAACAGTGCCGAATTTATTTTCGCTTATTTTGCAACGACTTCGCTTGGCGCTATTTGCGTTCCCATAAATTTTCAACTCAGCACTCGCGAAACCAATTTTATCGTTAAAAATGCCGAGGCTAAACTTGTTTTGACTTACGAAAAACTTGACATTGACGTCGCGCAGTACGACCTTGCTACGTTTGAAAAAATTCCCTGCGAAATTGACGCGCCCGAATTGCCCGCCGATTTTGACGAAAATTCGCCTTGCGTCATAATTTACACTTCGGGAACTACCGGCAACCCGAAAGGCGCTGTACTTTCACATAAAAATTTAGTTCACAATACCGAGCAGTGTAAAGTTTTCAAGTGCAGCCGCGAATGTAAGGCAATTTGCGTTTTGCCGATGTACCATTGCTTTGAATGGACTTGCAGCGTGCTGAATACTTTTTACTGCGGCGCGGAGGCTCATATTATGCGCGCCTTCAAGCCCAAAGATATGATTGATATGGTGCGCGAAAATAAAATTACGGATATGATCATCGTGCCGTCGATTTTCAAGTTGATAACGGCGATGGCTAAGCCGGAAGATTTTAAGACGATACGCTTTGCAATGAGCGGCGGAACGACTTTGCCGGTTAAAATGGTTGAGGAATTTACCAAAAAATTTGGCTTGCCGATAGCTGAAGGTTATGGTTTGTCCGAGGCGTCGCCGTGTGTCTTTTTGACTACGCACGGGGAAGAGCGCGTTGGCTCTGTCGGTAAAATTTTGGACGGCGAAGAAATTAGGATTGTCGACGAAAACGGCAAGGATTTACCGGTTGGTGAGCCTGGCGAATTGCTTGTTCGTGGCGGTCAAGTTATGCTGGGTTATTGGAAAAATCCGACGGCAACCGCCGAGGCGATCGACGCTGAAGGTTGGTTGCATACCGGCGATATTGCTAAAGAAGACGCGGACGGGTATTTTTACATTGTCAATCGGATTAAAGAAATGATTATCAGCATGGGCGAAAATATTTATCCGCGCGAAGTCGAGGAAGTTGTTTATGAATTTCCTGGAATTAAGGACGCGGCAGTCGTCGGCGTGAATGATAAATTGCGCGGGCAAGTCGGCGCTTGTTTTTATGAAGTGCAGGAAGGCGCAACTGTTGACGTTCGCGAATTGAAAAAATTTCTGCAAAAAAATCTCGCAATGTACAAAGTGCCGCGTGAATTTCGCCAAATCCCCGAAATGCCCCGCACTTCCACGGGGAAAATTTCCAAACGCACAATCCTTGAAAAATTTGTAAAGAATTAGTTCAACTTTCTTTTATCGTAAAAGAAAGTTGCAAAGAAAAGCGCGGCGCGGATTGTCACATCACGTGACAAGCGCGCCGCATGGGCGCTCATCCGTGAGCGCCTCTTTTTATTGGTTGAATAAATTTATTTCGCCAGATTTCGGGTAAAGCAAATTCATATGTTTGTAACCGGCTTCAGTAACAACGCGCCCCCGCGGCGTCCGCATTATAAAACCCAATTGCAAAAGATACGGCTCGTAAATGTCTTCAATGGTTTCGCGCGTCTCACTAATGGCGGCGGCAATCGTATCAAGCCCAACAGGACCACCGCGAAATTTTTTTATCATAGCCTCCAACATTCGCCGGTCGGTGGCGTCAAGCCCCGCGCTGTCAACTTCCAACGCAATTAGCGCGCGGTCGGCAATTTCGTCCGTGATTTTCGCGCTGCCTTCAACTTCCGCAAAATCCCTAACACGTTTCAACAGTCGATTTGCAACCCGCGGCGTACCTCTCGAACGCTTCGCAATTTCCAGCGCGCCGGTTGCCTCAATCGGGATTTTTAAAATTTCCGCCGAACGCGTCACAATTTCTATCAGCGCCTCCAGCGAATAATATTCCAATCGCGAAATGACGCCGAATCTGTCACGCAACGGCGGCGATAAAATCCCTGCCTTAGTCGTCGCTCCAATCAGCGTGAAGGGCGCTATGTCTAATCGAATGCTCCGCGCGCTCGGACCTTTGCCGATTATTATGTCGATGGCAAAATCTTCCATTGCCGAATACAAAATTTCTTCGATTTGCCGCGAAAGCCGGTGTATTTCGTCAATGAAAAGTACGTCGCGCTCTTGCAAATTCGTCAACAACGCCGCCAAATCTCCGCTACGCTCAATCGCCGGTGCTGAAGTCGGACGGAAATTTACGCCCAATTCGTTTGCGATTATCGCCGCCAATGTCGTTTTGCCCAAGCCTGGCGGTCCATACAGCAAAACGTGATCAAGCGCCTCTTTGCGCGAAAGTGCCGCCTTCACGAAAACTTTCAAATTCGCCTTGGCTTTTTCCTGCCCGATGTATTCTGATAATCGGCGCGGGCGCAAACTGTATTGCCAATCGTCTGTCGTTTGTTCAGCCGTCGCAATTATTCGCTCGTCCATTTCAAACCTCAAATTTTTCAGCCGTGATTTTATGCCCGTTCAGATAATCCGCCGCGGGAATTTTCTTGCCATTGGGCGCTTGAATTTCCAAAATTTCTAAATCGCCGTCGCCCGTACCAACCACAAATTTTCTATCAACAATTTTAATTTCGCCCGCCGCAAGATTTTTATCAGCAAGAATTTTCGTCCGCCAAATCTTAAATTTTTCGCCGCCAATAAAACTAAACGCGCCGCCGTAAAGCCCACGCACCAAATTATGAATCTCTCGCGCAGGGCAAGCCCAATCGATTTTGCCGGTATCTTTTTTCAGCATCGGCGCATAATTCGACAGCGAATTATCTTGCTTAATCGGCTGAATTTCGCCCAGATTTTTCACAGTTTCAATCAAAAGTTCCGCGCCAATTTTCATAAGTTCGTCGCGCAGTTCCGGCAGAATCATATTTTCGCCAATGGGAATTTCGCGCGCCAATAAAATATCGCCCGTATCCAATCCAGCGTTCATTTGCATTGTCGTAACGCCGGTTATTTTTTCGCCGTTGATTAAGCACCATTCGATTGGAGCAGCGCCGCGATATTTCGGCAAAAGCGACGCGTGGACATTGACGCAACCGAATTTCGGCAAATCTAAAATTTCCTGCGAAAGAATTTGCCCGAACGCCACAACCACAATTAAATCTGCGCGAAATTTTTTTAATTCGGCGACGGCTTCGGGCGATTTTATTTTTTGTGGCTGTAAAATCGGCAAATTTTTTTCCTGCGCGAAAATTTTTACCGGCGAAGGTTTCAAACTTTGCCCGCGCCCGCGCGGTCTGTCTGGCTGTGTTACCACGCAGATAACTTCTTCGGTTTCGCACAATTTTTTTAAGCAAGGCACGGCAAATTCCGGCGTTCCCATAAATATCACGCGCATTTTAATTCACCTGCTCAGTTTCGCGATTCGGCTTGTCCTTCGTAATATTTTTCGCAATGTCAATGAAGAGCCGCCCGTTCAAATGATCGACTTCGTGCTGAATGCAGCGCGCCAATAAACCTTCCGCGTCAAGTTCCTTGTCTTTGTGATAACGCGTCTTGAATTTGACACGAATTTTTTCCGCGCGCTCAACTTCGCCAAAAAGATTTGGGCAAGACAGGCAGCCTTCGGTGTCAATCGCCGAGCCTTCGCGGTAAACAATTTCCGGATTAATCATATCGTAGCGCTTATTTTCCACGTCAACCACAATGGCGCGCAGAGAAACGCCAACTTGCGGCGCGGCAATTCCAATACCCGCCGTCGCGTACATCGTTTCGGCCATATCGTCCAAAAGTTTTTTTACGCGCTTGTCGATTTTCTCAACTTTCGCGCAGGTTTGTTTCAAAACAGGGTCACCGGCAGTTTTTATTTCAAGTACAGACATTAAACTTCTCCTTTACATCGCGTAGGGCAGATTCACGGATTCGTCCGCGTCAAGATTTTTGATATTCAGCGCGTTGAGCATATCGTCATTGGTAACGGCGTAAGAGCCGGATTTGGAAACGACAATGCCCGCGGCAACATTCGTGATATACGCGCCGTCGTAAGGTTTCAAGCCGCCCGCCAACGCCATTGAAAAAACAGCGGCAACGGTATCAGCCACGCCCGCGCTGTCGTAAACTTCCTGCGATTTGGTTGGAATGTGCGCCGCGTCATTTTCTGTAACCAAAGTTACGCCGTGAGACGAGCGCGTCGCCAACACATTTTTTATATTAAATTTGCGCATAATGTATCGCCCCGCGCGTTCGACAGCCTCATCGTCTTCTGCGCGAATAGGGCTGAGCATAATTCGGTTGATTTTGGCAACGTTCGGCGTGACGTAATCGGCTTGAGCATATTTAATCCAGCGCTGCCCGTACGGCATAACGGTAACGGGGACGCCGTGATTATGCGCCGCTTTTATGACACTCGCGCAGAAAAATTCGGTGCAAACGCCTTTTTCGTAATCGGCAATAACAACCGCGTCGAGACTTTCATTCAGCAAAATCTTGATATATTTTTCCAAGTCAGCATAATATTCATCGGGTTTCGGCGAATTGTCTTCAAAGTCCATACGAAACATTTGCTGATGTCCGCTGATAATCCTGACTTTAGTCGTAGTCGGCGAATCGGTGATAATGAGTCCATCTTGATTAATGCCGCGTTCGGTAAGTTGCGCTGACAAAGTTTCAAAATTGTGGTCGTCGCCGACGAAACCCGCCAAATAAGTTTGACAGCCGAGCAAGGCAAGATTATTGGCAACATTCGCCGCCGCACCCAACGCCGAACGCCGCTTAAAAATTTTCGCAACAGGAACGGGAGCGTCGCTGGCAAATTTATTCACTTCGCCGTGATAATATTTGTCCATCATAATATCGCCTACAACCAGCACTTTGCATCGGCGGGCTTTGCTATCAAAAAAATTGAGATG
>CAJOMO010000005.1 GCA_905235685.1 uncultured Selenomonadaceae bacterium | reverse complement strand
TCTGTCGACGTTATTTCAAATTAAAAACTTTCCATTAAAAAAATATTAATTTATGATTTACGGAATGTGATTGTATTTTTCGCGAATCTGCTGATTGACAGTCTCATTGGCAAGAAAATCTTCGTACGTAGAAATTCTGTCGACGTTATTTCAAATTAAAAACTTTCCATAAAAAAATATTAATTTATGATTTACGGCATGTGATTGTATTTTTCGCGGATTTGCTGATTGACAGTCTCATTGGCAAGAAAATCTTCATACATAGAAATTCTGTCAACAGTTCCGTTTGGCGTGATGTCGATAATGCGATTGGCGACGGCTTGCAAAAATGCGCGGTCGTCTTCGGAAAAAATAATTGTACCGTCAAAATCTACAAGTGCGCGCTCAAATTCTTCAATCATCGGCAAATCCAGACAAGCGGTGGGCGCGTCCAGGAGCAGGAAATTTGCGCCGTTGTTTTGAATTTTATCGAGTTCCAATTTCGCCGTAGCGCTTGAATAAACCCGCGGCATATAAGCGAGTTTCAAGCCCTCGGCGAATTTTATTTTGCCATGAACTGCGCCGCCGTGCGAATTGTGATTTTCCCAGGCGCTGAACAAAGTTTTCAAAAGTTTGGAGCGCCCGATTTCGTTTCTGCCGACGAGAGCAACTTTTTGACCCTGCCGAATTGTAAAGCCGACGTGTTGAAAAACAGTTTCGCCGCTGTAAACTTTGACGAGTTCGTCAACTTCGAGGGCGATTGAATTATCGGCGGGCGCGCAGTGCAGATTAATTTTTGGCGCTTGAGAATTGCCGAGGCGAATAATTTTTTGGCAGGTGCTTTTCAGAAAATATCTGTCATTGCTGACAATCACGGTTGTAAGATTGGGGCGTTCGCGCAGAAATTTAATCAGCCATTCCACGCCGTAAGAATCGAGATTTTTTGTAGGCTCGTCGAGGAGCAAAATAATTTCGTCGTCCTTCAAGCCGCGCAGAGTTCGTTTAAGTTTGTCAATCGCGGACATTTCAGCCATTCTAAGTTCCGAAAAATCCGCGGAAATATTTCCCGTGACGGTTAAAACTTCGCCGGAAACTTTGACTTCGCCCGCGGTTTGAATCAGCCGCCCCGAAATAATATCCAGCAATGAAGATTTGCCCGCACCTTCGCCGCCAACTATCCCGAGCTTTTCGCCGCGCTTTATGTCGAGGTTCAAATCCGAAAAAATATCTTTCTGAGCCAGCTGCAAGCCCAAATTTTTTATCTCAATCAAGTTATCGCTTCTTTCTAAAAATAATCTGCCTGTCAATTCTGCAACGTTGCGATTTTTCCTGCAAATAAAAAAGCGGCGGTTTAAATCTCCGTCGCTGAAAAATTTTATTCAAGGATTACATTTTTTACAGGGAATATATCCGTCGTCAAGGCAAGCCTGGCGCGATTCGTACGGCACAAAATGCCCCGCGTTGTGATGCTTTATCGTCGGGCAATTGTAGTAATGGAATTTGCCGGAATTGGTATTTGCAAGGTACGTCGAGGCAAGAGCCGGAACTGCAACCAAAACCATTAAAACCGCCGCACATAATGCTAAAACAATTTTCTTCAAATTAATCACCTCGGCGCAAATAATAATCGCAAACGCCGCCCGCGTCAACCTTTTGCAAGTAAAGAAACCACGTGCTATAATTCTGCGCGAGAAAATTTTTGGAGGTTGTTTAATGTTATCGAAATTTGGAAAGGCTTACAGGGAAACCGCCCTGATTAAGTTAATTGCCATCGGATTAATCTTCGGAATAATTTTGGCGCTGTTCGTGCCGTCCGTGATACCGGTAGTTGCGGTATTCGGCAAACTTTTTGTAAACGCGTTAAAGGCAGTCGCGCCAATTTTGGTATTCGTGCTGGTAATGAATGCCCTATCGCAAAAATCAGAATCCAGTTCGACAATGCGCCCGATAATTACCTTGTACGTGATAGGTACATTTTGCGCGTCATTAGTGGCAGTGTCGGCGTCATTCTTATTTCCCGTGACATTGCAGTTGCAAACAACCGGCGCAGAAATTACGCCGCCCTCGGGAATTGTTGAAGTTTTGCAAAACGTGATAATGAACGTGGTTGACAATCCGATACACGCACTGACAAATGCAAATTACATTGGAATATTGGCGTGGGGCGTCATAATCGGTTTGGCGCTCAGGCAGGCGGGCGACGAACTTCACAGCGTTTTATCAGATTTGGCAAAGGCAGTTACTCAAGTTGTGCAGTGGGTGATAAGATTTGCGCCGTTCGGAATAATGGGCTTAGTTGCCGACGCAATCGGAACTTCGGGCGTCGACGCACTTTTAGGTTACGCGCAATTATTAGCCGTGTTGTTAGGCGCATTTTTCAGCGTAGCTTTGATAATGAATCCGTTAATCGTCTGGCTGAAAATCCGAATGAATCCGTACCCGCTGGTTTTTGCAACTCTGCGCGAAAGTGGAATTTACGCATTTTTCACGCGCAGCTCGGCGGCGAATATTCCGGTAAATATGAGCCTGTGCAAAAAATTAAGATTGGACGAAAATATTTATTCGGTGTCGATACCATTGGGCGCGACGATAAATATGGCGGGCGCGTCAATCACAATCGCGGTTTTAAGTTTGGCGACGGCTCACACGTTGGGAATTTCGGTTGATATGCCGACGGCGCTGTTGCTGTGTTTAATTTCGACGGTCGGAGCTTGCGGCGCCTCGGGCGTTGCGGGCGGCTCTTTGCTGTTAATTCCGGTTGCCTGCTCAAGTTTCGGTATCTCTAGCGATATTTCAATGCAGGTTGTTGGCGTTGGATTTATTATCGGCGTCCTTCAAGATTCGTGTGAAACCGCGTTAAATTCTTCAAGCGATGTACTTTTCACGGCAACCGCTGAATTTTCGCGCCGCGTCGCTAAAGGGCAGCTCAAACCCGAGGATTTAATTCCCAGACGCTGAAATAATTTTTTCCAGCAAAGACATATTCAAATTTTCGCGAACGATTTTAGCAAGTCGTTCGTAATTTTTTTGTCGCTCTGCGCGAAGATTTTTAGTTTCGTCAATCGGCGCAAGATTTTTTGTAATTCTGACGGCGTTAACAATTTGCCGCCGAAATTTATCATTGTCAAAAATGCCGTGAATGTACGTGCCGAAAATATTTCCCGCCGCCACAATTTTACCCGCCGCCGTCACGCCCGAATGTATTTCGTAGCCGTCAAGATTTTTCGCGCAGATGTAACTTCCGCAAAATTCAAAATCCGCGTCAACCTTCACCTGCCGCGTAAATTTCTCCGCCGCAAAGGTCGTTTCAATCGGCAACAAATTCAAGCCGTCAAGTTCCGTGTGCGTCGATTCACTCTGCGCGGGGTCAAAAATTTTCCGCCCCAACATTTGAAAACCGCCGCAAATTCCAATCACCGGCTTATTCAAAATCTGCGCGACGAAATTATTTTCCTTAAGCCAAATCAGATCCTCCGAAGTATTTTTGCTGCCAGGAATGATGATTAAATCGGCGGCGGCAAGTTCGGCGGGATTTTTCGCGTAAAACAAATTGACGTCCGGCTCAGCGGCGAGGCTGTCAAAATCCGTGAAATTCGAAATTTTATTTAGCCGAATCACCGCGATATTCACTTCGCCGCCCGCAGAAATTTTATCGTCCAGCGAAACCGAATCTTCGTCGTCGATACCGAGATTTTCAATGTGCGGCAAAATTCCCAGCACGGGCTTACCGGTTTTACTTTCAAGAAAATCTACCGCCGGTAAAAATAAATTCACATCGCCGCGAAATTTATTAATCACCAAACCTTTAACCAAATCGCGCTCGTCCGCGTCAAGAAGTTCAAGCGTGCCAACCAACGCCGCCAACGCGCCGCCTCTGTCGATATCCGCAACCAAAATCACCGGCGCATTTAAATATTTCGCCACGCGCATATTCACAATGTCATTCGCCTTTAAGTTGACTTCGGCAGGAGAGCCCGCGCCTTCAATCACGAGCATATCAAATTCGGCGGCAAGTTTTTTCAGCGCCACTTTCACCGCCTCGAACGCCCGCAGCGAATAGCCGCTGTGATATTCCGCCGCGCTCATTACGCCAACCGGTTTGCCATTGACGATAACTTGAGAGGACATATTGCCCGTCGGTTTCAACAGCACCGGATTAAATTCAACGCGCGGAGCAACACAAGCCGCCTCCGCCTGCATTGCCTGCGCGCGCCCAATTTCCAAACCGTCCGCCGTCACGAAAGAATTTAGCGCCATTTGCTGAGCTTTGAACGGCGCAACGCGTTTGCCTTCCTCAAAAAAAATACGGCATAACGCCGCAGTCAAGATACTTTTTCCAACGTGGGAAGCAGTACCCATTATCATTAAATTTTTCATAAAATCTCCTCAATTATTTTTCGTCAGCAAAATCGTAAAAGCTCACGGACGATATTTAACAGCAAGCCGTCGCGGTGGCGTGAAATATTCATAGCGTCGGGCAAGGGGCGTTTTGCCAAAAATCGCAGCGATCATTTACCACAGTCAAATTCGACCAATTTTTTGCAATGTAGTTATTGCAGCTGTCGTCCTTGTTGAGGATTATGTACAAGAAAAGTTTATCCTGCAATTTTTTCTGATGGCGCTCCATTGCGGCGTGCCTTTGTATTCTTCCTCAATGGATTTCAACGCGCGCGGATAACCTAATGTACAACTAAAAACCCTGCGGTAGCAATTCCGATACCCAATCGGGACAACGTCAACAATTAATGAATCATTTCGTCAAGGATTTTCGCCGAAGTTTCGACGCAGCCAATGCACGGCGTAAGATTTTTACTGCGAATTTCGCGGCAATTAATAGCGCCGACATTTTCGCGAAATTTATCTTCAAATTCGGCGTGGCGGCTGTCGTTGCCGTCAACAGCGCTCAAAACAATTTCCGCCGCACAAACCGCACCGCATTTAATTTTCCTGCCGCCGGAATAAGGCGCGCCAATTTCTTTCGCTTCGTCAAAAGTAAGTTTAGCATCGTCACAAAATGCACACAAAACACTTTGCGAACAGCTTAGCGGTCCGCGCATATTTTCCACGGCTTGCGAAACTTTATCCATAGTCAATCTCTCCTAAATTTTTAATGTCAACGGCGATACCGGCAACCGTTAGAAAAACTTTATCGGCGGCGGCGGCAATTCGCTGATTTGCAAGACCGGCGAAATCTCGAAAAACCCGCGCCAATTTATTTTCCGGAACAATCCCCGCGCCAACCTCATTTGACACAAAAATAATCGTCGCGCAGGACTTTTCCGCCGCGTCAATCAGCTTGCCAATAAAATTTTCAAAATCAGCGGCTAAATTTTTATCGTCAAGATTTTTCGCGCAGAGCCAGTTGCTAAGGTAAATCGTCACGCAGTCGAACAAAATTACTTCGGCGTCAATTTCGGGAATAATTTTATCGGCGTCGAATGGAACTTCAAAATTTGTCCAGGCGTTTGTCCTGCGCGATTGGTGGATTTTAACGCGCTGTGCCATTTCAGCGTCGAAAATTTGAGCCGTCGCAATGTAAGCCGCTTTGCCGTTGCCTATTTTCAGCGCGAGTTTTTCAGCGAATGTGCTTTTGCCACTGCGCGCGCCGCCCGTCACCAAAATTATTTTAGCCATTGATAATTTTATTCACCAGATTATAAAGATTCGTGCCGTCAAAGAAAACGCCCTTGCAGCCGGCATTAACGCCGCATTCAACGTCGCGCTCTTTGTCGCCAATCATAAAAGACTGCGCAGAGTCAATGTCGAAATCTTTGCAGGCGCGGAAAATCAATCCAGGTTTGGGCTTGCGGCATTCGCAATCGATATTGTAAGGCGGAACAGTGCCTTCAATGTGATGCGGGCAATAATAAAAGGCGTCCATATGAGCGCCAATTTTTTTGAGTTCGCCTTGAACAAAGTTATGAAGTTTTTGCACGTCAGCCTCGGTGAAAAGTCCGCGCGCAATTCCGCTTTGATTGGTAATGACAATCGCCAAATAGCCGCTGTCGTTGCAAAGTTTAATCGCCTCGCGTGCGCCGTCAATCCATTGCCAATCTTCAATTTTGTACAAATTAATCGTGTCGATATTCAAAACGCCGTCTCTGTCAAAAAAAATCGCTCTATTCAATTTAGCCGCCCCCTAAAAAAAATTTGTGTTGACAGGCGGTCGGTAAGCCGGATTCTGTATGTGGCAATCATTTATCTGGCTTGAACGTTACCGTCCAAATCTAGCGCTCTACCCGAAAGGTCCGCGAGCAACATCAACCCTTTCCTATCTGAGCTTGCTCCGCGTGAGGTTTGTCAAGCCTGGCTGTTACCAACCAGCTGGTGCGCTCTTACCGCGCCTTTCCACCCTTGCTTTTTTAGTGGTCAGTGGCAAGGGGGCAGGAGCTAGTTTTTAATCACTATTCCCTTTTCCCTATCCACTTGTCACTGAAAAAGCGGTTTCCGTTTCTATGACACTGTCTTCAAGATTACTCTCACCGGCAATTAACCGGCACGCCGCTCTGTGGAGTCCGGACTTTCCTCGACTGACGAATCAACCGCGATTGCCTCGACTGCCTGTCAACGCCGAAATTATATCATTCAATAATTTTTTTGACAAGGCGCGCAAATACGATTAATATATAAGCCCGACTAATTTTCGGGCAGATTGCGTTGAGGAGGAATTTTTAATGACGCATGACGATAAGAAAAAATTGGAGCTTTTCGCGTTGACAATGCGCGAAGATATTTTGAAAAGCACGACAGCCGCCGGCAGCGGTCACCCGGGTGGCTCGCTGTCTGCCGCCGATTATATTGCTTATCTTTACGAAAAGGAAATGCGCTACGACGCCGAAAATCCTAAATTGCAAACCCGCGACAGATTTGTTTTGTCGAAAGGTCACGCCGCACCCGCACTTTACGCTGCATTGGCGCGCGAAGGTTTTTTCCCCGTCGAAGATTTAATCACGCTCAGAAAATCCACTTCGCATTTGCAGGGGCATCCTTGCATGAATACCACGCCTGGCGTCGATATGTCAACCGGCAGTTTGGGGCAGGGAATTTCCGCCGCGGTCGGTATGGCTAAGGGCGCGAAAATTTTAAACCTCGACGTGAATGTTTACTGCCTCAACGGCGACGGCGAGATGGCTGAAGGCGAAGTTTGGGAAGCCATGATGTTTGCCGCTCATTACAAACTTGATAATTTTTGCGTGGCAGTGGACGTCAACGGTTTGCAGATTGACGGAAAAACTTCCGACGTTATGAATACCGAGCCGCTCGATAAAAAATTTGAGGCTTTCGGCGCGCGCGTCATTAAAATTGACGGACATAATTTTGACGAAATCGAAAAGGCGCTTAACTTTTTCCACGAAAATAAAAACAGCGGACAGCCGACGGTAATTTTGCTCAAAACGATTAAGGGCAAGGGCGTTTCGTTTATGGAAAATCAAGTTGGTTGGCACGGCAAAGCGGCTAAACCTGCTGAGTGCAATAAAGCGCTGGCTGAATTAAGTGAACAGCGAAAAGCGATATGTGACTTGTAAAATCACTGACCACTGCCCCCTGACTACTAATCACTAAAAAAACTGACTGAAAGGAAGTTTTTTCATGGCTGATGTAAAAAAAATAGCGACGCGTGAAAGTTACGGCGCGACGCTCGTTGAACTTGGCAGGATTGATAAGCGAATCGTGGTAATGGACGCGGATTTGGCGGGCTCGACTAAGAGCGGTATGTTCGGCAAAGAATTTCCCGATAGATTTTTTAACTGCGGTATCGCCGAATCGAATATGATGGGCGTTGCGGCGGGTTTGGCGACCATGGGCTTAATTCCGTTCGTGTCAACTTTCGCGATGTTTGCGGCGTGCCGTCCTTATGAGCAAATTCGTAATTCGATTGGCTATCCACATTTGAACGTGAAAATCTGCGCGAGCCACGGCGGAATTTCCGTAGGCGCAGACGGCGCTTCTCACCAATGCTGTGAAGATTTCGCACTTATGCGCTCAATCGCCGGTATGCTGGTTCTTTGCCCTTCGGACGATATTGAGGCGCGGCAGATGGTTAAAGCCGTTTACGAATATGACGGACCGGTTTACATTCGATTCGCGCGCGCGGCTACTCCGGTTTATCACGACGAAAATTATAAATTTGAAATTGGCAAGGGCGAAATTGTCAGCGACGGCTCGGACGTGGCGATTATCGCCAATGGAATTGTTTTGCCGGAAGTTGTTAAGGCGGCGGAAATTTTGAAGGCGGACGGCATTTCTGCGCGAGTGATTAATATGGGAACGATTAAGCCGCTGGATGTTGATTTGGTTATCAAGGCGGCGAAAGATTGCGGCAGAATTATCACCGTCGAAGAACATAATACAATCGGCGGCTTGGGCGAGGCTGTTTGCAGCGCGGTTGCTGAAAATTATCCTGTGCCTGTAAAAAAAATCGGTATCAATGACGCGTTCGGCTATTCGGCTTCGGCTGAAGAATTAATGCAGATATTTGGGCTGTGCGCGGATAATATTTCGGCGACGGCTAAGGATTTTGTGAAGCGGTAATGCAAATTTTAAAAAACCGCGCTTACTTGTACGCGACAGAATTTTTTGCGGGAATGTCGGTAATGGCGGTGGAATTGGGAGCTAGCAGATTGTTAGCTCCTTATTTTTCGTCATCTCAAATCGTCTGGACAATAATAATCGGCACGATAATGATAGCGCTTGCGTTGGGAAATGTATTCGGCGGGCGCTGGGCAGACGAAAATTCAAATCCTGCGCGACTTTATCGGCGAATAATTTTGGCGGCGGTGTGGATAGCGCTAATTCCGGTTTTGGGGAAATATTTAATCGCGGCGATAGCGGGCGCGCTGGTAATGACGATTGACACGAATTTACTAATCTGGGCGGCGTTTTTTTCGTGCATGGCAATATTCGTATTCCCACTGTTTTTGCTGGGAACGGTGACGCCGTCGTTGGTGAAGTACGCAACAGACAGCCTCGAACACAACGCGCGCGTAGTCGGAAATTTGAACGCCTTCAACACGATTGGCAGCATAATCGGCACATTTTTACCAACATTCGTCACGATACCGGCGGTCGGCACGGCGATAACATTTTTAATTTTTTCGGGGATATTGTTTTTAATCGGGCTGGCGTATTTTATTTCGAGCGGCGGGCAAAAATTTTTCTGCGCGACCGCGGCGGCGATTTTCATAATCTGCGGGATTTTCGGCAACAACAACAGCTTTGCATTTTGGCGCGAAGATTTAACGTACGAAGGCGAATCGATTTATAATTATCTGCAGGTGCGGGACAATGAGCGCTCAACGATTTTGTCAACGAACGTACTTTTCGGCGTGCAGTCAATTCGCGTGAAGGACAATTCGCTTACCGGAATGTACTATGATTACGCATTAGCCGCGCCGATTTTGGCGGAAGGCAAAGAAATTTTGATTTTGGGAATGGGTACGGGGACTTTCGCGCAGGCGTGCAGGAAATATTTTCCGGCGGCGAAAATTACCGGCGTTGAGATTGACGAAAAAATTACCGCGCTTGCCCACAAATATTTTGCCCTTGACGAAGATATTCCGGTGGTGACGTACGACGGGCGGGCGTATTTGGCGGCTGACAAAAATTTTTACGACGTGATAATGGTTGACGCTTACCAGGATATTACGATTCCGTTTCAAATGAGTTCGATTGAATTTTTTAATTTGGTGAAGGCGCATTTGAGGCGCGGCGGCGTTATGGTTGTGAATATGAATATGCGCGGCGAGATTAACGATTGGCTGATTGATACGATTTTGGAAATTTTTCCGGCGGCGCGAATTGTGGACGCGGGCGGCAACCGTGAACTTTTCGCAAGCTTTGACGAAAATATTTTTGAAAATCTGAGCGGCAGAGCAAATCTTTTGGGCGACGAAGATTTAACCGCGTTGATGGAAAATATCGCGCAGGATTGGCAAGTTCCGATTCGCGGCGAAAAAATTTTGACGGACGACAAAGCGCCGATTGAAATGCTCGGTATGCAGGCGATTGATAAAATTATTCAGCGGCAACTCAAAAATTACCGAGAAAACGGTATCCGCGGCTTGCCTTTCCAAGATTTATGAAACTTCAATGAAATGTTAAATTTTCCGAAAATTTTATTGACACCCGCCGAAAATTGGTGTAGTATAGCTACAGTTTAGGGTTAATCAATAAATCTTTTCAACTATAGGGAGGTATTTTTAAATGGCAGTTAAAGTTGCTATCAATGGTTTCGGTCGTATCGGTCGTCTTGCGTTCCGTCAGATGTTCGCCGCTGAGGGTTATGAAGTGGTCGCGATAAACGACCTCACCAGCCCGAAAATGCTCGCTCACCTTCTCAAGTATGACACCAGCCAGGGCGGTTACTGCGGCAAAATCGGCGAAAACAAGCACACCGTCGAAGCAAAAGAAAACTCCATCGTCGTTGACGGCAAAGAAATTATGATTTACGCTGTTAAAGACGCAAAAGAAATTCCGTGGGGCAAACATGACGTTGATGTCGTTCTCGAATGCACCGGTTTCTACACCAGCAAAGAAAAAGCTTCCGCACACCTCGAAGCAGGCGCGAAGAAAGTCGTTATTTCGGCACCGGCTGGCAATGACCTCCCGACAATCGTTTACAACGTCAACCACAAGACACTTACTCCGGATGTCAAAGTTTTGTCCGCTGCTTCTTGTACGACGAACTGCCTTGCTCCGATGACGCAGGCTCTCCATAACCTTCGTCCGATTCTGAGCGGCATTATGGCAACGATTCACGCTTACACCGGCGATCAAATGATTCTCGACGGTCCGCAGCGTAAGGGCGATCTCCGCCGCAGCCGTGCAGGCGCATGCAATATTGTTCCTAACAGCACCGGCGCAGCAAAAGCTATCGGTTTGGTTATTCCGGAACTCAAAGGCAAACTCATTGGCGCAGCACAGCGCGTTCCGACTCCGTCCGGCTCAACCACTCTTCTCTTTGCAGTTGTTAAAGGCGAAGTTACCAAAGAAGAAATCAATGCAGCTATGAAAGCAGCGGCTAACGAATCCTTCGGCTACAACGAAGAAGAAATCGTTTCCAGCGACATTCTCGGCATGCGCTATGGTTCACTCTTCGACGCAACCCAGACAATGGTCAGCCCAATCGGCGATGGCAATACCCTTGTACAGGTTGTTTCCTGGTATGACAACGAAAACAGCTATACCAGCCAGATGGTTCGCACAATTAAATACTTCGCAGAATTGAAGTAATTCGAAATTAACGGTCGGCGCAGGTTTTTACCCGTCGATTAACTGAACACGATTAAAGACTTTAGCGGTCCGGCTCTTCTTAATGTTGGGCTGGACCGTTCGTAGTTTACCGGAACTTTAGGAGGTATATTAATGGCTAAGAAAACTATTAGAGACGTCGATTTGAAGGGCAAGAAAGTATTTATGCGCGTGGATTTCAACGTTCCTATGGACGAAAATCAGAATATCACTAACGATAAGCGCATTGTGGCAACTTTGCCGACGATTAATTATCTGCTTGACCAGGGCGCGGCTGTTATCCTTGCGTGCCACGTTGGACGCCCGACTGAAGCGCGCGAGCCGAAATTCTCAACCAAACCTATTCAAAAGAAACTCGCTGAACTCCTTGGCAAAGAAGTTAAATGGGCGGAAGATTGCATTGGTGAGCCCGCTGAAAAAGCTGCCGCCGAATTGAAACCTGGCGAAGTTCTTTTGCTCGAAAATCTCCGCTACCACAAGGAAGAGAAAAAGAACAATCCGGAATTTGCGAAAAAACTTGCCTCATTGGCTGATATTGCTGTTGACGACGCATTTGGCGTTTCGCACCGCGCGCACGCTTCAAACGTTGGCATAACTCAATACCTTGAAACTGTTGCCGGTTTCCTCATGGAAAAGGAAATTAATTACATCGGCAAAGCGCTGGAAGATCCTAAACGCCCGTTCGTTGCGATTATCGGCGGCGCGAAAGTTTCTGACAAAATCGGCGTTATCTCTAATATGATTGACAAAGTCGACACGATTATTATCGGCGGCGGCATGGCTCATACTTTCGACAAGGCTAAAGGTTACGGCGTGGGTACATCTTTGCTCGAAGAAGATAAAGTTGAACTTGCGAAGGAACTTTTGGACAAAGCCGCGAAGAAAGGCGTAAAAGTCGTTCTGCCGATTGATATTGTTGTAGCTGATAAATTTGCAGCTGACGCTCAATTTAAGACTGTACCGGTTGATCAGTGCCCGCCCGACTGGATGGGACTTGACAGCGGCGAAAAGACTTCCGAAGAATATGTTAAGGCTCTCGACGGCGCCGGAACAATTATTTGGAACGGTCCTATGGGCGTATTTGAATTTGATAATTTCGCAAAAGGTACACTTGCTGTTGCAAAGGCTGTGGCTGACGCTACCGAAAAGGGCGCAATTTCAATCGTCGGCGGCGGCGACTCCATTGCTGCTTTGAAGAAAACCGGTCTTTCCGATAAAATTTCGCACATTTCCACCGGCGGCGGCGCAACTTTGGAATATCTCGAAGGTAAAGTTCTCCCTGGTATTGCTGCTATCGCTGATAAGTAATTCGGAGAAAGGAAGATTTTTAACATGGCAAGAAAACCTATTATCGCCGGCAACTGGAAAATGAACAACACTATCGCTGAAGGCAAAAAACTCGTCAGCGAATTAGCACCGCTCGTCAAAGACAACGATAAGGTTGACATCGTCGTTTGCACGCCCGCAACCGCACTTTCCGGCGTCGCTGAAGCCCTCAAAGGCACAAATATTAAACTCGGCGCGCAGAATGTCCACTGGGAAGCTAAGGGCGCTTTCACCGGCGAAATTTCTACCGGTATGTTGAATGAAATTGGCGTTGAATATGTTGTTCTCGGTCACAGCGAACGCCGCGATATGTTTGGCGAAACCGACGAAGGCGTTAACAAACGCGCGAAGGCCGCTTTCAAAGCCGGAATTACTCCGATTATTTGCTGCGGTGAATCTCTTGAAATTCGTGAAGCCGGAACTTACATTGACCACGTTGTAAAACAAATTAACGCGGCGCTCGAAGGTTTCACGGCTGACGAAGTTGCTAAACTCGTTATCGCGTATGAGCCGATTTGGGCGATTGGCACGGGCAAAACCGCTACTTTCGAACAGGCGGAAGAAGTTTGCAAAGCTATTCGTGAAGCAGTTGCTAAGAAATTTGATCAAGCGGCGGCTGACGCAATTCGTATCCAATACGGCGGCAGTGTCAAACCGGCTACGATTAAAGATCTCATGAAACAGCCGAACGTTGACGGCGCACTTGTGGGCGGCGCATCTCTCAAAGCTCCGGACTTCAGCGCGATTGTCAATTTTTAATTCGTAAATAATTTTGGTTAACCGATAAATTGAGCCGCCTCTGTTGGTCTTGACATTGGCGGCTTTTAGTTAATTTTTAAGGAGAGTGTAACTATGGCAACAATTAAACGCGCGCCGATTTGCTTAATCATTATGGACGGCTGGGGGATTGGCGACCCTATGGACAAGTACAACGCAATTCAAGTCGGCAATACGCCGGTTCTCGACGCACTTGCTAAAAAATATCCGAATGCACAGCTTCAAGCTTCCGGCGAATACGTTGGACTTCCGGACGGGCAAATGGGCAATTCCGAAGTTGGACATATGAATATCGGCGCGGGGCGCGTAATTTATCAGCCGCTTACGAAAATTACTAAGGCTATTCGTGAAGGCGAATTTTTCAAAAACAAGGCGCTCGTCGGCGTCACCGATAAAGTTGTGGCTACGGGCGGCGCGTTGCATTTGTTTGGGCTTTTGTCCCCTGGCGGCGTTCACAGTCATACAAATCACCTTTACGCGCTGTTGAAACTTGCGAAAGACAAGGGCATCAAAAATGTTTATGTTCACGCGTTCCTCGATGGGCGCGATGTTCCGCCGAGTTCTGCTATTGAATATCTTGCTGAGCTCGAAGAAAAAATTCAAGAAATTGGCGTAGGACAAGTTGCGACTATTTCCGGTCGTTACTATGCAATGGACAGAGACAAGCGCTGGGATCGCGTTCAAAAAGCTTACGACGCCATTGCAAAGGCTGAAGCGCCTAAGAAAAATTCTTCCGCTGAAGCTATCAAAGATTCGTATGACAATAAAGTTACTGACGAATTTGTTATTCCGGTTGTCGTTGGCGATTATCCTGGCGTCAAAGCCAATGACGGAATTATTTTCTTCAATTTCCGCCCCGACCGCGCCCGCGAATTGACGCACGCTTTTACTGACAACGAATTTAGCGGTTTCCCGCGCGTCGAAGAATTAAAGGCTGTTCCTTACGTTACAATGACGCAATACGAGGAAGGCTTGAATGTTGAAGTTGCATATCCGCCCGAAACGGTTTCAAACGGACTCGGCGAAACGATTAGCAAGGCGGGCTTGACGCAGCTTAGAATTGCTGAAACTGAAAAATACGCGCACGTAACGTTTTTCTTCAATGGCGGTGTCGAAGAACCGTACAAGGGCGAAGACAGAATTTTAGTACCGAGCCCGAAAGTTGCCACTTACGATTTAAAACCGGAAATGAGCGCGCCCACCGTTACTTTGAAAGTCGTTGAGGCGATTCTTTCTGAGAAATATGATTTTATAATTCTGAACTACGCGAACGGCGATATGGTTGGACATACGGGCGTTATGAAGGCGGCGGTGCAGGCTGTTGAAACCGTCGATACTTGCGTTGGCATTTTCGTTGAGTGTGTCAAGAAAATCGGCGGCGAAGTCATAATCATTGCTGACCACGGTAACGCTGATAAGATGTTCGACTACGAATTGAAAGAACCGTTTACCGCGCATACCACAAATCCTGTGCCGATTATCGTCGTTTCTGATAGAGTTGCTTCCGTTGAAAGCGGCGCTCTTTGCGATGTTGCTCCCACGCTCTTGAAATTGGCTGATATGGAAGTTCCCGCCGAAATGACCGGCAAATGCTTAATCACCATGAAATAATATCAGCATTTCTTTTCCAGAAAAGAAACGCTTAGCAAAGAAAAGCGCCCGCATTAGTCACATCACGTGACAAGCGCGCCGCATTTGCCGCCCGTCCTTGGGCGGCTTTATTTTTTTGCGGAGGTGTGATACAATCTGCGCGAGGTGATTCTTTATGAACATTTTCAAGACAATGATTTTAATGGCGCTCTTAAGCGGCTTGATGGTTGCAATGGGCAGCGCTGTCGGCGGAAGTTCCGGCGCTTTGATTATGCTGATTATTTCGCTCGGTATAAATTTTTTCAGTTACTGGTTCAGCGATACCATGGTTTTGAAGGCTTACGACGCCCGCGAAGTTTCCGAAGCTGAAGCGCCGGAGCTTTACAATATCGTTAAAAATCTCGCACAGAAAGCCGATTTGCCCATGCCGAAAGTTTGTATTATTGACAGCGACGTTCCCAACGCCTTTGCTACCGGCAGAAACCCTTCACACGCCGCCGTCGCCGTCACAACCGGTATTATGAAAGTTTTGGACTACAACGAAATTTCCGGCGTCCTCGGTCACGAATTGGCGCACGTCAAACACCGCGATATTTTAACCGGCACAATCGCCGCGTCAATGGCTGGCGTCATTTCGATGATCGCCAATATCGTTCAATGGGGCGCAATTTTCGGCAGCCGCGACAATGACAACGGCGGCATTCTCGGCACGCTCGCCACGATTATTCTTGCGCCTATTGCCGCGACTTTGATTCAAATGGCTATTTCCCGTTCGCGCGAATTTGACGCTGATAAAACCGGCGGCGAAATTTGCGGAAATCCTATGTATTTGGCTAAAGCGCTTGAGAAAATCGAATATTACGCGCAACATTCCGCGCCGCTGGAAAATTCTTCGACGGCGACGGCTCATATGTTTATCGTCAATCCACTGGAAAATTCCGGCAAATTGTTAAAAAATTTATTCTCAACGCACCCCGCAACCGAAGACAGAATTGCTAAACTTCAAGAGCAGGCGCGCGAAATGCGGCTTTTAAATTAAAAAATTGTCCCGCCGTAACAACGCAGATAAATCTCCCGTGTTAAAATTATCTTGTAGGTTGAACTACGATTTACAAGTAATTTTCGGGAGGTGAAATTGGCTATGAGAAGATTCTTGTATAGAGTGCATTACAAAGCTTTACTCGGTACGCCTATTTCTTGGGAATGTGGCGTTTGTGGTTATGTTCCGCGAACACAATACAGTCAGCGTCCGTCTGTGAATTGTCCAAAATGTCACAATAATGCTTGGAGACCGGCATAAGCGCACAGAAAATTTTGCTGTCATTGGCGAATTAAAAATTTTTATGTTAGAATTGGCGAGAGAAATCTCGTCAATTTTTTTGTTGGGGGAAAAGTTATGCGCAGAAATTTTTGGTTGGACGTGATACTTTTTTTGAGCGGTTTAACTTGCATTGTGACGGGCGTTATGCTGGATTTTCATTTGATGCCGCCTGGGGATTTCAGCGTGCGGCATTTGGTTAGAAATATTCACATTTACAGCGGATATATTATGGCGGTCGGGCTGATTTTGCATATTGCGTGGCACGGCGGCTGGCTCAAAGTTGCCGTCAAACAAATTTTTAAGAAAAACTAATCGCATTGGCAGGAAATTTCAAAACCGGCAATAATTATATCAGAAATGTGGTCTGAAATTTTTCCGACCAAAACAGTACGAGGAGGGGTACTTATGAGCTCGATGTCAATTCGGGAGAAATTATTTGTAGTTTTTGTCCTCTTGATAATCGCGTTTGTTGCCAACGGTGTTTATTCGGTGTTCAGCCTTTCGTCAATCAACGAGAGCGCGCTAAGAATTGCGACACAACACTTGCAAGGAGTTATTTCGGCGTCCGAATCCAGCCGCGCAATGAGCGATTATCGGCAAGGTGAATTTGCGGTTATCGACGCCACAACTTTGCCGAGCAGAATTTACGCCGCGCAGTCCACTAAAAAATTGGCTGATCAAATCGATATTGCCTTCGATAATATTCAGCCGCGCCTTAGCGGGAAAATCGCCGACGAATTTTCCGAGATGAGAAATATTTGGAATCAGTACAAGGCAAATTCCACGCGCGTTATCGACCTTGCGAAACAGGGCAACACGCGCGAAGCCGCTCGACTTTTGGAAATGTCCAGCGAATCCTACAACACTATCGGTACGAAACTTAACCGCATTCTCGATAACCGCAAAGATTTTATTCACGCTGAAGTTGTTGAATCCGAAAACCAGTACAATCAGACGCGTTTTATCTTGATAGTCATTATTGCGGCAGTTGTTGCCTTTGTAATTTTCGTTTCCATTGCGCTGAGCCGTTTGATTTTGGATTCGATTAATTATCTGTCGGACGTTTCAAAGGAAATGGCGGCGGGCAATTTGACGGTGGAGGCTAAGGCGAAAAACAACGACGAATTTGGGCAGCTGACGAATATTTACGCCGATACCATTGCGAAACTTCGGACGCTCATTGCCAATATCCAGCGAAACGCCGAAGACGCCTCTACATTCGCCTCACAGCTCAATGAAAATGCAAGTCAAAGCGCGCTTGCCACGCAACAGGTAGCGACTTCGATTGGCAATGTTGCTGAAAATGCGATTAAGCAGGGCGAGGCTGTTGAACAATCCACGGACGAAATTAAAGCCTTCGCAACACTTTTGCAGAATTTTGAGAGCAAGGCGGATTCTTCCTTGAGTGCGGCTCAAAACGTCGAGAAAATTGCTGAAAATGGACGCGCGGCTGTTCGTGGCGCTGTCGACCAAATGTCTGCCGTTGCTGAAAGCGTTGACAAATCCGCTGAAGTTATCAAACAGCTTGCCGAACGTTCGACGCAGATTGGAAATATCAGTTCGACCATTGCGAATATCGCCGAGCAGACAAATCTTTTGGCGCTTAACGCTGCTATCGAAGCCGCTCGCGCAGGTACAGCCGGACGTGGTTTCGCGGTTGTGGCTGATGAAGTTCGGAAATTGGCGGAAAGTTCCAGTATCGCCGCGTCGCAAATCGCCGAATTAATCAGCGCCATTCAAGCTGAAATGAGCCAGGCGCTGGAACAAATGGAACGCGGCAATAACGAAGTCGAAAGCGGCAAAGTTGTTGTGGCGGAGGCCGGCGATTCTTTCAAAAATATTGCCAACGCTATTGTCCAACTCACTGAACACGCCGAGGAAATTCAGAAAAATGCTCAAATCGCCTCCACGCGCGTTGATAAACTCGTCGGCACGATGGAGGAACTTAACCGCTCAAGTAAAGACGTCAGCGCCGAAACCGAATCCGTCAGCGCGGCGACCGAGGAACAATCCGCGTCAATCGACGAAGTTGCAAGCGCCAGTAAAAAACTTTCGGAACTTGCCGACGCGCTCACAACTTCCACTTCCAAATTTAAAATTTAAGGGGTGAATACAATGAAGTTAGCAAAAATTTTCTGCGCGACGCTGCTGTTAATTTTGGCGGCGGCGATTAGCGGCTGTGGCGGCAGCTCAGATTCCGCGGGTACGGGCAACAAAACGGTTGCGGTGTGTTTCCCGAATACCACGGACAGTTGGCAGCGCAACGGCGATTCGTTGACTAAATTTCTTCAAGAAGAAGGCTTTGTTGTCGACGTGCAATTTTCTGATACCAGCGAAAAACAGTTGCAGCAGGTTAAAGACGCCATTGCCAAAAAGCCTGGCTGTATCGTCATTGCCGCGATTGACTCCGGCGCGTTTGTCAATGTTTTGGAGGACGCAAAAAAATATAATGTGCCGGTTATTTCGGTTGAAAGAATGCTGTTGAATACGGACGCCGTGAATTATCACGCGGGCTTTGACGGCGCGGCTGTTGGCGAAGGTATGGGCGAATATCTTGAAGCGGCTTTGAATTTGAAGAGCGGCGCTGGTCCATACAACATTGAATTTTTCGCAGGAAGTCCCACGGACAGCGGCGCGAATGTTTATTTTTCAAACGCGATGAAAATTTTAGAACCGTATTTGAGGAGCGGGCAACTGGTTTGCCGTTCGGGGCAGACAACTTTTGATCAAGTTGCTGTTGCCGAATGGAACTCTGCAAACGCCCGCCCGCGTATCAAAGACATTTTCAACAAATATTATACCGACGCAACTTTGAACGTTGTTTTGAGTCCGAATGACGATATTGCCGGTGTGCTCCTCGAAGAATTTAGAGCCGCGGGCAAACCTTTACCGCTTATTTCTGGGCTTGACGGCGACCCTGCCGCGCTTGAACGCATTAAAAACGGTCAGCAAACTTTCACCGTTGCCAAACCGCCGGAAATTTTAGCGGCAAAGTGCGTGCGTATGATTAAATCTGTTGTTGAAGGCACGCAGCCCGATATTAACGACATCACCAGTTCTGATAACGGTGTGCTTATCGTTCCGTCGTATCTTTGCACGCCGCAGATTGTTGACAGCACGAACGTTGGCATTTATCTGAGATAAGGCGGCGTTAAAAAATCTTTGCCCGAAAAATTTGGTTTTTCAAAGAGAATCTCGCGCAGGTCTGTTGCTCGCAGGTCGAACGCGAGATTTTTTTTGTACGGTTCGATTATTTGTCCGGATAAAATTTCGCGGCTGGTTAAATGCTGTGCAACTTTCGTGACGATTGGCACTGCGCGAATTTGTTTTAATAAAAGCCTGCCGCGCGAATTGCACGCCAAAACTCTTGCGTAATCGCCGGAAATTTCTTCGGTGAATCCGAGTAAAAAATGCAGCAATAATCTTTTTACGCGGCTGATTGGGAAACGCCGATTTACAATTCCCGTGATTAATTCGTCGAAAGTTTTTGCCCGTCGCGCAGATTCGATTAATTTAAATTCGATGCCTTCAGCCATTCCGTAAATTTCGCGCAGATTTTCTAATTTGCTGTTTAAAATTTTGGCTAAGATTGGGCGCAATAAAAAATCCTCACGAACTAATTCAGCGGATTTTAATTCGTCGAGGACTGCGCGAGGCACGGATAATTTTTGCCAGGGAATATTTTTTTGGTAAAGCAGGCGGCGAATTTCGGTTGCGTTGGATTGGACTTCGCCGCGCGGGATTAACAGCGGCTGAATTGTTTTCGGCAACGCGCGTAAATATTCTATCGCCAAAATGGTATTCGGTTGTCCAACGTCGGCTTTTACAATTTCGGATAAAATTTCAGTGACTGCCGCCGCGTAGGATTTGCCCGTTGACATTGACGATTTTAATTTTTGTTGAAAAGTTTTTTCGCCGAAGATTGACGCTGCCAATTTTAATTTTTTTAAATCGGGAACTTCCGCGCCAAATGCAAGCGTGTCGATTATTCCTAACTTCGACAGCAAATTGACGCCGCCGCGCGCGAAATTTTGTGCGCTCCGTACCGCCGCCGTGAATGGCAATTCCAATACCAAATCGACTCCGCCCATTACCGCCAATTTTGCCCGCGTCCATTTGTCCAAAATCGCCGGTGTGCCGCGCTGCGTGAATGAGCCGCTCATTACCGCCACAATCTCCGCGCCCGTGAATTTTTTTATCTGCGAAATTTGGAAGGCGTGTCCCGCGTGAAACGGGTTATATTCCGCGATTATTCCGACCGCCATTTATTTCTGCACCGCCTCCAAAGATTTTATCGCAACTTCTATCATTGAATCGTCCGGCTCGCGCGTCGTCAAATATTGCAGCCACAAGCCAGGCAGTATCGCCAAATGCACCAGCGGATTTTGCGAAGTTCCCGCGAATCTGATTATTTCGTAGGCAATGCCCGCCACCACCGGCAGCAAAATTATTCTCGATAAAATTCTCAGCCACAAATCCGGCCAGCCCAAAAATGCGAATACGAAAATGCTGACAATCATAACGATTAATAGAAACGCCGTGCCGCAACGTGGATGCAGCCGCGGAAATTTTTTGACGTTTTCGACTGTCAGCGGCAAATCCGCCTCGTAGCAGAAAATCGTTTTGTGTTCCGCACCGTGATATTGGAAAACGCGCTGTATGTCCTGCATTCGCGAAATGGCGAAAATGTACAGCAGAAAAATTATCAGCCGCAAAAATCCTTCCGCCAAATTGAAAATTACGGGGTCGTCGGTTATTTCGTGCAAAAATTTCGCCGCGAAAGTTGGAATGGCGATAAACAGCCCGCACGCCAACAACAGCGCGAAAATTATTGTTCCGGCTAATTCTTTGTCGGTTAATTGTTCTTCGTCTTCGCCCGCCGCCTGTGCCGAAAATGACAGCGACTTTATTCCCAAAATCAAACTTTCAAAAAGCGTGACGGAGCCGCGCAGGAATGGCAATTTTAATATCGGATATTTTTCTGCGATTGAATGTACCGAATTAACTTGAACGCAAATATTACCGCTCGGTTCACGAACAGCAGTTGCGATTTTGCCGAAGCCGCGCATCATTACGCCTTCAATGACAGCTTGCCCGCCGACGATTGGCTTTTGCATTGAATCACCCCATGCAGATTATATCACACCAACTACCAAAAATAAAGGCGCTCAAGGATGAGCGCCCCCGCGGCGCGCTTGCGTGGCTTGCGTAAGCAAGGCATGCTCTTTAGTATCACGTGATGTGACAATCCGCGCCGCTGTTTTCTTTGCTACTTTCTTTTGCGCCAAAAGAAAGTTGATAACGCTTACAATTTAAATCTGGCGACTTCATTTTGCATAGCGGTTGCAAGTTCGGCAAGCTGTTTACTTGCCTCGGCAATTTCGCTAATCATGGCGGTTTGTTCCTCGGCAATGGCGCTAATCGACGTGGTATTTTCATTGGTTTTCTTAGCAATTTCTTCAGTGCGATTAACCGCGTTCAAAATTACCGCGCTACCGTTATTCATAGCCTCAATGCGCGTTATACTGGTTGCAACGTTGCCGGTGAGCCGCTCAACTTGCGTGCCGATTCTGTCAAATGCTGTGCCGGTATCCAAAACAGCACTCATACCGTCTTTGACGCCGGACGTGCCGCGCTCAATCGCTTTGACGGCGTTTTGAGTTTCGCCTTGTATACTTGAAATCAACTGCGCGATATTTTGAGCCGCTTGACTGGATTGTTCCGCCAATTTCCGAACTTCCTCGGCAACGACAGCAAAACCTCGTCCCTGTTCACCGGCTCTTGCCGCTTCAATCGCCGCATTCAACGCCAAAAGATTTGTCTGGTCGGCAATTTCAGAAATGGTGTTGACAATTTCGCCGATTTCGTCAGAGCGTTTACCGAGATTTTCAACAACGCGCATTGATTCATTCGATTTTTCGGTAATATCCTTCATTTGGTCAATCGCCACGTTAACCTGTTCCTTACCTTCAACCGTACATTTCGCGCTATCGACAGCAACTTGATCCATTAACATCGTATCGTCATAAAGTTCTTCCATGCGCTTTTCCAAATTTTGAAGAATTTCGCGCAGGTTTGCCACGGTGTGAGTCTGCTCTTCGGCGTAATTGGACATTTCGGCGGTACTCTGTGCCATATTGTGAATAGCGCTTGAGCCTTCGGAAGTGGCGGCGGTTAACTCTTCGGAAGACGCCGCAACACGCTCCGAACTGTTTGCAATATTTGTCAGCAAATGTTTCAAATTGGATTTCATATCGTTAATTTCCGTCGCCAATGTTCCAATTTCATCTTTGGACTTCACAACAATATCGTTAATCGTCAAATCGCCGTGGGAAATTTTGCCCATAGCATTAACAACTTCCTCAAGCGTGCCGAGCATTTTACCAACAGCCACATTCGACAAAACCGCGCAGCCAATCACGATAACCGCCATGACAATAATAATCGAGCGAATCAAAGCGCCGGTAACGTCGTCCATTTCGTGAACGCTGACGCCGACAAATAGCATACCGATTGTTTTTCCGGAAGTGTCTTTCAAGGGACGATAAGCGGCGTGGTGTTCCTCGCCCATAACATTCGCCGTGCCGAGAAAATCATTACCGCCGCGCAAAACCTTATCGATAACTTCAGCCGAAGCCTTTGTGCCAACTTGCCGATTGCCGGAAGAATCTTTAACATTCGTGGCAACCCGCGTATCGCCGTTGAAAAATGTAACCTTGCCGCCGGTAACTTGACTCAGCGAATCAACAATTTCTTCAGCGCCGTCAATTTTCATATCGCCCTTGTACAAAACGCCGTCGCGCAAATTCCACGCGCCAGGGTAACGATAATTCATAATCTCCGCCAGCGCCGATACGTCACTGGTTGCCTTCATCTCCAAAGCCTTTTTGAAGCCGCTGTTGGCGCTCATGTAACCCAACACGCCCATACACACGCAGACGAATATAACCGTCGCGTTGACTGAAATTATCACCTTGCTCTTAAGCCCCATCAAATACACCCCCGCAATTTTCTTTTACAAAAAAATAACAGCAGTCAATGAAAAAATCAACTGCTGTCAAAAAATTTTTCGCGCTAAGATTTTATTTCGTCGAACTGCCAACCACAGCTTTTCGGATTAAATCCACCGGAATAATCGTAAACGCCATGCCAATGACAAAAGCCCATTCAGTGAGCGTCAAGCCGAAGCAGCGCAGAATTACGCCGCCAAAATACGTCATAATCACCTGCACGACCACGATTAAGCCCATGACTTCCAAAAAGCCCGTGTTGCCGCCGATATTGTCAAACAAATTCATTCGGTCGGTGCGCGCGTTGAACGCGTTGAACACCGCCATAAAAATAAAGAACGCAAAGTAGCCCGTCATCAGATACATATTCGCGTCTTCAGCGCCGACTCTGAAATGCTCATGCGAAAATTCGGTAAGCAGGAAAACTAAACCCATTGCAAAACACCACACCGAGCCAACGCCAATTTCGCTGTACATATAGCCGTTGATAATTTTTTCGTCGCGCTTTTTAGGTTTCTCTTCCATGTAGCGGTCAAGCGCCGGTTCGCCGCCAAAGGCAAGCGCCGCTAATGTATCCATAACCAGATTAACCCAAAGAATTTGCGTGATTGACAGCGGATTTTCAATGCCAATCAGCGGACAAACAAACGAAATCATAACCGCGCTAACATTAATTGTGAGTTGGAAGATTATAAATTTTCTAATGCTGTTAAAAATCGTGCGCCCGTACAAAATCGCCTTGCCAATCGAACTAAAATTATTATCCAGAATAACAATTTCGCTAGCTTCCTTAGCAACTTCCGTACCGTCGCCCATTGCAAAACCAACGTCAGCCTTTTTCAGCGCCGGTGAATCGTTAACGCCGTCGCCCGTCATACCGACAACCATATTCAGCTCCTGCGCGATACGCACAAGGCGGCTTTTATCGGTCGGCAAAGCGCGCGCGATAACGCGGATTTTTGGCAAAACTTTTTTAACTTCGTCGTCGCTCATTGCGTTCAATTCGGCGGAAGTCAAAACAACGTCTTCCGGATTTTTCAGCAAACCCGCCTCTTTGGAAATAGCCATGGCGGTTTCCTTGCGGTCGCCGGTTATCATAATGACTTGAACGCCCGCCTGCTGCACCTGCGCGAGAGCGATAGGAGATTCCGGACGAACTTCATCGCGAATACCAACCGCGCCTACGAAAGTTAATCCGGTTTCCGGCAATTCACCATTGACAATATCGCCGTCATAAGTCGCCAACGCCAAAACACGAATTGCGCGCTCGGCAAGTTTATCAATTTCGCGGTTAATGTGGTCTACGCCATTCAGCGGCTGTTTCTTGCCCTGGCTGTCGTAGTAAAAACTGCAGCGGTCAAGCAGACGCTCAGGCGCGCCTTTCGCCAATGTCAAATTATACGCGCCGGTAACTTTTGCCAAAGAATATTTATTTTTGCTGTTAAATGGTACGGTTTCACCAACTTTGACGTTGACGTCATGATCTTTGCCCAAAACAAAACCTAACAGCGCGCGCTCGGTCGCATTGCCGCCAACAGCTTTATCGCCATTGATAACCGCCGCCGTGTTGTAGCGAACGGACAGCGACATCAATTCACCAAGCGCCTTGCCGAGTTCGCTGTAGGATTTATAACTTTTCGCCGTGCCGTCAAGGAAACTTACCGCCTCAAGCTGCCCTTTGGTTATAGTGCCGGTTTTATCGCTGAAAAGCAGATTCAAGCTGCCCGCCGTCTCAATTCCGGAAATTTTTCTAACCAAAACATTGTCCTTGAGCATTTTGCCCATATTCTGCGCTGAAACAATCGCTATCATAAGCGGCAAACCTTCCGGAACAGCCATAACAATAATTATAACCGCCAGCATAACCGCTTCAACCAAACTGTTCAGCAAATTCATCCAGTCCGAACAATACGCCGAAATCAGCGCCATATCAAAATTGTTGTGAATGACAATGCGCTGGAACATAAACGCAACCGCAATAGCCACGCCGCCGATATAACCGAATTTACTAATCTGATCGGCAAGGTCGCCGAGTTTCAATTTCAGCGGAGTATCGCGGTCTTCGTCAATCTGAAGTTCCTCAGCGATTTTGCCGTAGAAAGTTTTATCGCCGAGCGTAACCGTGCGCATAACCGCATTGCCGCCAGCTACAACCGCGCCGCGAAATACTTTGTGCGGATTCAAAAGGTCGTCGCTTTTCGCAGATTCGCCGTCAGTTTTAGCGTCGGGCGCGGGCGTCTTAGTTTCTTCCTTAGCTTCGCCGTTCAAAATGGATTGGTCAACGGTGATTGAGCCGTCGATAATCACGCCGTCAGCCGGTATCTTATCGCCGCTCTGCAACAAAACGCAATCGCCCATCGTTATATCGTTAATCGGAATTTCGACAACCGCGCCGTTGCGATAGACTTTGCACTTAATCAAGGACGCCTCGCCCTGCAATTTCTGAAAAGCGCTTTCGTTTTTAAATTCGGAGAAAGTCGATACGAAAGTTGCCAACAAAACCGCCATTGCGATACCGACGGATTCGTACCATTCCGCTTTGCCCATAAACGCGAAGAATACATTTAGAATAAGTGCAAAAATTAAAATCTTGATAATCGGGTCGTCGAAATTGCCCTTAAGTTTGTCCCAAAAACCTTCGCGCGCCTGCTCGGTGATTGAATTGTCGCCGTATTTCGATTTATTTTCCTGAACCTGCGCGTCGGTTAATCCTGTTATCTTCAACTAAAAAGCCTCCAATTTACGCGAAACGTTTTATGAGCTCCTGCAAACCAGGATCTGTCGTACCGTTGCCAATCGCATTGAATTTCCATTCGCCGTTACGACGGTAAACTTCGCCGGCAATCATCGCCAACATACCGGTATAATCTTCGCTCAAATTGTAGCGGCAAAGTTCCTCGCGGGTATCGCCGTCCACAATGCGGATAAACGCGTTTTTAATCATGCCGAAATGCTGTTTGCGTTCAACCGCTTTGAAAATATTCACCACGAAAACAAGTTTATCATACGCCGCGGGAATTTTATCAAGGTCAACGAAAATTTCTTCGTCGTCGCCTTCGCCTTCGCCCGTCAAATTATCGCCCATGTGCTTAATCGCGCCGCTCGCGTGTTCTAAATTTCCAAAATAAACGACGTCGTCAACGCTGGTAAGTTTGCCGTTTTTGCAAACGAAAACCGAGGCGTCGCAGTCAATATCTTTCTTGCCGCTGAAAAGTCTCTTGAAAAAGCCGCCGCTGGGCTGTTCCGCCGCGTCCCAACCGAGCCCGACCACCAATACCGAAAGTTTTTTGCCGTCGGATTTTACCAGATTTACTTTTTGCCCCTTCTTCAAATTTACAGACATGTTAATCTTCCTTTCAAAAAAATTGGAGCAGGGCATTAGGGGTTAGGGGTTAGGGGCTAGGGGCTAGGGATTTTTCACTAGTCCCTGTACCCTTTCCACTATACCCTAAACTCCGCAAAGTCCCCGCTCCCTGCAGAAAAATTTTTTTACCGATTAATCAATTAGCCGACATTGACGCCGTAATTGCGACCAAGCGACGCAAGTCCGCCTTCAAAGCCAGAGCCAATCGCATTAAATTTCCATTCGCCCTTGTTGCGATAAAGTTCGCCGATAACAACCGCGGTTTCAATCGAAAAATCTTCGCCCAAATCGTAGCGGATTAATTCTTCGTTGTTTGCCGCATTCACCACGCGAATAAACGCATTTTCGACTTGCCCGAAATTCTGTTTGCGTTGTTCCGCTTCGTAAATCGTGACGGTGAAGTCAATTTTCTCAACGTCAGCAGGAACTTTATCAAGGTAAACTTTGATTTCTTCGTCGTCGCCTTCGCCCTTGCCGGTGAGGTTATCGCCCATGTGTTCTACGCCGCCGGATTCGTGTTTCAAATTGCCGTAGAAAACAAAATCAGCGTCGCTGCGAACTTTGCCATTCGCGCCGAGCAAGAAAACGGACGCGTCCAAATCGAAATCTTTGCCGCCGTCGTATTTGTTAGTATCCCAGCCCAGCCCGATTAAAATTTCCTTCAAGCCAGGATTCGTTTTCGTCAAATCAACTTTCTGACCTTTAGCTAAACTTACAGCCATAAAAAAATTCCTCCTTCAAGTATAAAAACAACCGCTAATAATCTATCACAAAATCTAGCGTTTTGCAACATTCATTTTTTCGATATTCGCCGCGAAAATTGAAAATTCCAATTCGCAGTCCAAAATATTCGTCTTGCCGTCGCTTTCGATGGAAAAATTTTCGAAATTAACCATTCGCCCACCGTTAAGCATTTCACGAATAAAATTCAGCAACGAGATAAATTCAGCCTCTGCGCGAATTTTTATATCTATCGCTTTGCAACATTCATTTTTTCGATATTCGCCGCAAAAATTGAAAATTCCAATTCGCAGTCCAAAATATTCGTCTTGCCGTCGCTTTCGATGGAAAAATTTTTAAAATTAACCATTCGCCCGCCGTCAAGCACTTCACGAATAAAATTCAGCAACGAGATAAATTCAGCCTCCGCGCGAATTTTCACGGACTGCGTTTGAACTTCGCCGCCGGAAATTTCGCCGGTCTGCACCGAATAAATCAAGATATTTTTCGCGCCCGCTAAATTGTAAAGTTCGGCAATAAATTTTTCGTCGTCCATATCGGCGGGCAAGTATTCCTGCGCGAAGGCAAGGCGTTCGTCATTGAGTTCGACAAAATCAGCGAAATTGGCGTGCCGCGTTTGCAATTTGGAAATTTCCGCGCGTATTAATTGGATTTGTCGCGTTTCTGCTTTGAATTTTAAAATTTCGCTTTGAATCGGCAGGTAGATCATTTGCCAATAAATAAATCCCGCCGTCGCGCAGATTAACAGGGTTAAGAGCGGCAAAAATTTTCTGTCCATAAAATTTACCAACAAAAAAAGGAGTCCGCAGACTCCCATAAAGATTAACCGACCTCAAAATTTATTCTGCGGTGAACGGCAAAAGTGCAATGTTACGCGCGCGCTTGATAGCCACGGTAACCTGGCGCTGATGTTTGGCGCAGTTTCCGCTAATGCGGCGCGGAAGAATTTTGCCGCGCTCGGTAATGAAACGGCGAAGTTTAGCCGCGTCTTTATAATCAATCTGCTCGACTTTGTCCACGCAAAACGCACAAACTTTCTTGCGCGGGCGTCTGCCTCTCTCTCTACGCATATGCAAGCTCCTTTCGATTAAAATGGTACGTTATCGTCGAACGGCGGATCTGCTTCGGGCTCGGCTTCGGATTCGTTTTCAGTCGTGCCGCCTTGCCTGCGCGAACTGCTTGCAAATTCAAAATGCTCAACTTGAATTTCAACGCTGTAATGTTTCACGCCGTCTTTGCCTTCGTAATTGTTGTTTTCGACGCGCCCCTCAACGATAACGCTAGAGCCTTTTTTAAGATAGCGACTGCAAAATTCAGCTTCCTTTTCCCACGCCGTCAAATTAAAAAAGTCAACGGTATCTCTGTTGAAACGGCGATTTACAGCAATAGCAGTTCGTGCAACTGCCTTGCCGCTTTGCGTGTAACGAATTTCGGGGTCGCGCGTCAAATTTCCGGAAAGAATTACCTTGTTCATATTAAGCCTCGTCTTCGTCAGTGCGAACAATCATGTGCTTAAGAATTTCGTCTGTGATTTTCAAAACGCGGTCGCATTCGTTAACGCAATCCGGTTCGCAAGTCACGTAGAAAATGACGTAGAAACCTTCAGATTCTTTCTTGATGTCGTAAGCCAGGCGGCGTCTGCCCCAACGATCTTCTTTGTCGATAGTGCCGCCGTTAGCCGCGATAAGTTTGGAAAACTTTTCGATAACTGCGTTAGTAGCCTCTTCCTCAAGCGGTCTGATAATGAAAACTACTTCATACTTTCTCAAAAAAATACACCTCCTCCGTGGTCTGTGGCTCGGTATTGCTCCGAGCAGGGAAGTAACCGAAATAGAATTATAGCACTGGTAATTTCTTTTCGCAAGTGGGAAATTTTTTTGAGGCAAGGAATTTCGCAACCGGATTTTTAATTCAAGTTATCAACTTTCTTTTGGGCGCAAAAGAAAGTTGCAAAGAAAACAGCCGCTCAGATAGTCGACTTCCGGTCGACTAATTCGCGGCGGGGTTCGGGCGCGCGTCCGTGCGCGCCTCTTTTCAGTGGTCAAATTTTAAATCCAGTGACTGAATAAATTTCCGATGCCGGTTAGAGTATTCATTTTTAAAGCTGCGCCGGTGTACGTCGAAGATTGATTAATTTGACTGGCGAGCAAACCGTACGGCGAATAGCGCCCGCCGCTGTAGCTGTCAACCAGATTTTTCACGGCGGACAAAACGTCGCTGTTATCGCCGGTAATTTTCTGCGCGGTTTTATTCAAATCAAATTTCGCAGTTTGAAGATTTTTCTGTGTGTTGCGGAAAAGCTGACCGTTGGAGTATTGCGTCCGGTAATTCCGGTAAAAGCCGCTGTACATTTGCCTAATCGTTGCCATAAAAATTCCTCCTCAAATAATCAAGTCGACCGGTGAAAAATTCGGCGTCGGATCTTCGTCGCCAACTTCACTCAGCCGTTTATTGGCGCGCTCAATCATCGCCTCGACTTTCTTAACTTCGTCCTCGGTGCACATTTTATTTTTGACGCCTTCTTTGCATTCGGTTAAATCCTGCTTCAAGAGTTCAATGACAGCTCGCACTTCGTCCTTAGTTTCAGCGGCGGAAATTTGGCGGGCGCGCTTTGAGCCGTTAAAACCGACTTTGCCTTTGGATTCTTCGGTTTCCTCGGAAAGTTCGACTTTCGCAGCGGGCGTTTCGGTTTTTTCGTTAAGTTTGTCGAGAAGTTTTTGCCACCAGGATTTTTTATCGTTTTTGTCAAGCGTAACTTTCACGCGCCGGTTGCCGTCGTCGCTTTTTGAAATGCTCCACATACTCAAGCCGCCGTCGTCGCCGATAATAACGCCGGAAGATTTAACCGTCGGGTTCATATTCCAATTCAGATTCGCCACGTCATAAAGCAGCGCCTCATATTCCATTCGCTTATCGGGATTATTTTCCATCTCGCGCAGGATTTTTGGCGAAATGGCGACGTTGCGTAAACCGTTGCCGCTAAACGGCGCTGTACCGATGCTGAATTTGAGATTCGAAAATTTTTCCGCCAAATCTTTAAAAACTCCGCCTTCGGATTCTTCGACAGCTTGACTTTGTGCGAAACTCGCCGCCGCCTCTGAAACGTAGCTGTTGCCAATTTTCACGGGCATTTTTAATCACTCCTTTCAACCAAAATATCGGCGTCGAATTGCCCAAAATAATTTTACAGGCGTGAATTAATATTTTTTCTGCGCGAATAATTTTTATGAAAATAGCTTGAAAGATATCTTTACAAGCGGCGAAAGGTTGTGTTAAAATAATTTAACTTTGTAGAATATGACGACGAGGGGACGATTTTATGTTGAGTTGGATTAAGAAAATTGTTGACGTGGTAATGCCACTGGAGACAATGCCGGAAGAGGAAGCCGAAGCGAAAGTTGAGGCAAAGCAGGAAGAAGTTAAATCGCAGGTACGCACTGAAGCGACCGTTAAGCGTGCGGCGGTTGCTGCTGGCGGCGGCGCTCATTTCGCCACGGAAAAATATCCGCCTGGTTATGTCAGCACTTCTCACAGCGGCACTATTTCTGTAAATGGCGTCCGTTATGACGCGTATGCTTCGGCTAATGATCGTCCTAATCTTAAAGTCGTCAAAGCGCCCGAACTTGTTATGAGACTTTATAATCCCGCCGAATACAACCAGGAAGTTATCCGCATTACCGATGATATTCTCGCCAACAAAGCTGTGGTCGTGAATTATGAGCGCCTGCCCATTGACCAACAGCGTAGCATTTGCGATTTCATTGATGGCGCGTGCTATGCAGTCAACGGCAGCGCTACAAAAATTTCAGATAGAATCGTTCTTTACGCGCCCGCCGGAGTCGAAACTGGCGATTTGATTGCTATGGCAAATTCGGCGCGTCACCACTAAGACAACATGAAATATCCCCCATATAAAAAAATTGCCGCCAATTTAAAGGCGGTTTTTTTTTAACGCATTTCTTTCGAAAAAGAAAGAAACGCTAAAGCAAAGAAAGAAAACTTGCCCGCATTAGTCGCATCACGCGACTAGCGCGGGCGGGGCGCGCGTCCGTGCGCGCCTCTCATATTGCGTAAAAAATCACATTTCAGGCGACTGCAAAATAGGATTGGTGGTAATTGAGCCGCGAACAACAGCGTTAGCCTCTTCGATAGCCCTATGCGCACGGTCAATGGCTAAGCCCAGCGTCCGCATTACTCTATCTGGATTGTGGAAACCCATGCCATTTTCAGCGGCAACCCAATCCCAATACCATTGAGCCTCACGAACAAGCAACCGCGCATTGGCAAGTTGTTCGTCCGTTGCACCGGCGGCAGCGGCGGCTTGTATCGTCGTATGAGCCCGCGCCGTCGTTTCGCCCGCAATTCGTTGCAATTTAAAAGTATTGTCGTGAATTGTCTGCACACGCGCCGTCAAAACTTCGGCGGATTCGTCATGACATTTCAAGCAGGATTCGTTGATAGTTTTAAGCGGCGAAGTCATCCAGTGCGAAGTGTATTTTTGTCCGTCTTCGCGCATATAGGGCATATGGCAGTCCACGCAGGTAACTCCGGCGTCAGCATGTACGCTAAGCTGCCAGCATTCAAAGTCGGGGTGCTGTGCCTTCAACATACGCGCGCCGCTGTCGGGGTGCGTCCAATCACCGGTAAAGCCCATTGCGTGCCCGTCTTGATAATAAGCCCATTCAGATTCGGCGTCAAAACCGTTGGCGTAAGGCATATGCACGCGCCCGTCTTCCGCCGTGAAATAATATTCCGTGTGACATTGAGCGCAAACATACGCGCGCATTTCGTTATGGCTGGCTTTGCTGACGTCGACGCCCTTTTGCGCCATCGATTCAATAAAACCTTGATTGTAAATGCGCAGCTGCATACTGTCGGGGTCGTGGCAGCTGGAACAGCCGAACCATTCATCGTCTTTAATCGGCGCGGCAATTTCGTCAAACGGTCTCGCCGCATATTCCCAACCGCTTTGTTTAAAATAAACGTCGTACATGTAAGAGCCTTTACAGGTTATGCACGAGCCTTTTTGCCCGGGGCGGCGTTTGGATTCAAGAATATCTTGTCCGGCGTACCAATGCCCGCGGTCGTCGTCATATTGGATTGAAAATTTGTAGCCTTTGAAAAGTTCGAGTTGTTCGGGCTGTTCGGTTAAATGCGAATTTCCCGCTTGAGCGCCGCCAAATCCGGTCGGACTTGGGTCGCCGCGCATATTCATTTTAAAACTTTCGAATTGCAATGGATACGCTTCCGCATAACCCATTCGCGTTAATTTCTGATCGTCGGGAATCATTGCCAATTCAAATTTCGTCGCCGGCTTCGCTATTCCTATTCGCACGACCACGAAGGCGAAAAATATCACGCCCAAGACCAATATTCCCGCTAAATATTTTTGTATCTTAGTCAATTTGAATCCCGCCTTCCAAATGATTTGAGCCGTGCGCAATTCTGCTGTGGCACTTCAAGCAATCGTCTTGTGAGCCGCTCGGCGCTGTGTTGACGTAGGACATAGTTGATTCGTGGCAACGCAGACAATTTTCGCTGACCATTTTTCGGGCGTCGGCGTCAAGTTTTATTCGCTCCGGATAATCGCGCAGCATTTCGTGATACATATCAACCATACCGGTGCGCCCTTTTTCAATGAGATAGTGCGGGAAATTATCGTGCGGCAAATGGCATTCGACGCAATCAAGTTCGCGGTGGCTTGACATTGCAAAAGTTTCAGCCTCGTGTTTCATTGAGTGGCATTGCCCGCAGAAAAATTTAGTTCCGCTGACGTGCAAAAATAAATTTGTGACACCCAAAGCAACCACGCCCAAAATGAATCCGCCCGCCAAAATTTTCAGCGTGTGCTTTTCGAGTAAATTTTTGAGACACATAGCTTGTCCCCCTCTCCTAAATTTTTTACAAGATACAACCTCCTCGATTTATTTTTTAACCGCCGCCAAAGTTCCCGCGCAAACCGCCGCCGCGCTCAGCCACAGTACCCAAATAAACGGTTTCGTGCTGATTGTGGCGATGATTGGTAATTGCGAAATTTCTTCAAGCGTCGGTAAAATTTCCAGCCGCAATTTTAATCTGTCGTCTGATACGCCGATTAGCCGAATGCGCCGCTTGCCGTTCAAAAATTCTACCGGATATGAAATAGCGCCTTCGCGCCTAAAATTTATCAGCAACTGAACATTTTCCGTAGTCACTCCGTCCGTAACTTCGATTTCCGCCGTGATTGACTCAAGATATTTATCGTCAACGTGCTTTACTTCGACACTTTTAAAAGTGTAGCCGATTTCGCCGTCCATTTGAAATCTGCCTTTGTCGAGAATTAATTCTTGCGGACGGAAACTATTTGGATTTGGCGCAATGTAAATATCGCCGGTGAAATTTCTCAAAATTGCGGGCTCGCGCGCGGCGTCGTCTCCATTTTCGCGAAGTTTCGTCAGCGCTCGAACTTCCTGCCCGTCCACATTGAAAACATAAAATTTCCTGCACGAATCCGTTTCAAAAATTTGCCCGTTGTAAGTAAATTTGTGACCGAAAACGTCAACTTCAATGTTATTCATAAAAATTCTGTCGACAGTTTCGCCTTGAGCAGAAATTATCATTGCCGCCACGCCCGCCAATACGCCGAGGTGTGCAATTTTCCCGCCAAAACTTATCTGCCAGCCAACTTTTACGAAGATATAAATCATTATCGCCGCCATTATCAAGGCTAACGGTTTTGTCACGGCTTCATAAAACGTAGGGCTAACTGCCGCCGCTTTGCCGAAGAACTGCAAAATCAGCGGCGCGGACATTCCCAGCCAAACTACTATTGCTATGAAAACCAACATCAGCATTCCCAGGAGCGTTGCGTACGCCGGATCTTTGAAGTTTTCGTACATTCTGCCCCGCGGAAAATCTTTCGCTTTGATTAAAATTATGAGCAGTCCGCCGAGGAAAATTATTGCGTTGACAAGGGCAATTGCTAAGCTGATTTTGCTGCTTGCAAAAGAGTGAACCGAAAATTCGCCCAAAACTCCGGAGCGCGTTAAAAATGTTCCGTAAATCACCAGCGAATATGTGAATACCGCCGCGATATGCGCCATTGGCAAAACGGCGGATTTTTTTTTGGATAAAATGATTAAGTGCAAAAGTACGACGCTGACGAGCCACGGTACGAGCGAAGAATTTTCAACGGGATCCCACGCCCAATAGCCGCCCCAGCCCAAAACTTTGTACGCCCAATAGCCGCCGATAAATATTCCCGCGCCCAATAATACCGACGCAATTAACGTCCATTTTCGCGCAGGCTCTAACCATTTTTTTGACGAAGATTCGAGCAAGTTTCCCAGGCTCAGCGAAAGCGGCACTGCCAAAATTGCGTAGCCCGCGAAAACCAGCGGCGGGTGTATCGCCATCCACGGGTCTTGTAGCAGCGGATTCAAACCAAATCCATCGTCCTGCGCGATTGGATTTTCCCAAAACGGCGAATTTAGCACGACCAAAAAATTCAACAGACATTGCACGGAAAAATATACGCCCATTGCCTTCATCGGCGCGTTGTGGTAGGCAAGTATCGAGCCAATCATCGCGTGGATTAACAGCCAGAATAACAGTGAGCCCGCTTGCCCCGCCCAAAACACCGAAATTTTGTACATCGCCGGTAAATCTCTTGAAGAATATTGCGCCACGTAGTAAGTTGTGAAGTCGTCGGTGAAAATCAAAAACCACAGCCACAAGCTTATCGCCGCGATTATTGCCATTGATACGAGCGTCAAAATTTTCAAATGTCGCATTTCCGCTTGTTCGTTTTTGAAAAACATCCACGCCAAAGTTGCCGTGCTTGTCAACGCGCCGCCCAATAAAATCGTTGGTGTCTGCCCAGTCATTGCGCTTGCTGTCCTTCGTACTTAGACGGGCATTTTACTAAAAGTTTTTGGGCGTGAAAAATTTCTTCGGCGGAATTGTATTTGCCAATGGCGATAACGTGATAAGCCGCGTCAAAGCGGTCGGGCTTTATTCCGGAATATTTAACGCTCAAAGTTTCGCCGGTAAATTCGTCGCGCAGATTGAACAAAAATTCACCGCCGGATTGTTGCGGCTCAAAATTTTTATCCAGCAAACCTTTCACCTGCACATTTTTATTTGAGGCAGTTGCCTCGGCTATGCTCACGTACGGCGTTAGATTTTCGCTGAAATTTATTCCGGCGTAAGCTATAAATCCAATCAGCAAAACCGCTAAAAAAATCTTTCGCATAAAAATCATCTCCGCTTTTTCATTAGCTGATAAAAAATCATGGTTGCGTCGACTGCCGCCGCTATCAATGCTGTGAGAATTTCGGTGTCCATTTCTAATTTTCCTGCCGAATTTATCACGGGCGCGGGGTGCAATGAAAAAAACATTCGCGGCAAAATGAATACCAGAAACGGCACTGTCAGCACGCTCAAAAGCGAATACACCGCTGAAACTTTTGCGCGCGCTTTTTCGTCCGTGACTGCCGCCCGCAGTGTCAAATACGCGCCGTAAATTAATATCAGCACAAAAATTGTCGTCTGCCGCGGATCCCAATTCCAATACGCGCCCCAGGTTAATTTGCTGAAAATCGCGCCGCTTGCCGTCGCCATAAGCACGAATATAAATCCCAATCGCGCAGAACGAGCGCTCAATTCGTCAAAGGAAAATTCGCCTGTGCGTAAAAATTTAGCCGCGAAAAATGCGCTCACAAAAAACGCCAGCACTGCCACCCACGCCGTTGGTACGTGAAAGAATATTATCTTTGCTAAATCGCCTAAACCTTTGACCGGCGGCACGAAAAATATCACCGCTGCGATTATCGCCGCCGTCAACAAAATTACCCATCTCAAAATTCATCAATCCAAATAATCAAATAGTATCGACGCCGCCGTGATTAAAATTGCGTCGAATATCGCCATCGTCATCAGCAATTCCGTTTCAAAATCCGCGCCCGAAATCGCCGCCGCCGTTAATTGTATCGCCGGTAAAAATATCGGCAGTGTTATCGGGAACAGCAAAATTGGAAACAAGCCGCCCTTCACCGACGCCGAAGTTGTCAACGCCGCTATCAATGTTCCCGCCGCCGCCAATCCGATTATTCCAAAAAAAATTACCGCCAGCAACAGCCAAATCTGCGCGACCGTGCAGTCGAACAAAATTAAAAATATCGGCAGTAAAAATACCGTGAGCGCCGCCAATGACGCCAGCGTGAAAAACATTTTGCCGAATAAAATCGCTTGAGGCTCTGCGTAAAGTTTCAGCGTGGCTAATGTTCCTGCCGCCGCTTCCGTTTCAAATGTTCCGGAAATTCCCGCGCTTGCCGCAAAAAATATCACGACCCACAACAGCGCCGCCAATAAATTTTCGTCGAAAATCGCACCGCCAATCGATAAACTTAAATTTGCCGTTGCCGTCAACGAAAACATCAGCATTGCCGCAAACGCCGCCCGCCGCCTTAATCCGAGTAAAAAATCTTTTCGGAAAATCGCCGCCGCTTGCTCAAATCGGAAGTTTGATAATTTCATCGCAAACCTCCGAATCCGCCGCGTCATTCGTCGCCAACAAAATTAATTTCTCAGCCGCGCCTCTGCGAATTTCCCTGTGAAAAAATTTTTGCCAGCTAGCCGCTGACTCGGCAAATAACAAAATCGCCGCCGCTTGCTCAAATCGGAAGTTTGATAATTTCATCGCAAACCTCCAAATCCGCCGCGTCGTTCGTCGCCAACAAAATTAGTTTTTCCACCGCGCCTCTGCGAATTTCTCTGTAAAAAATTTCCCGCCCGCTGTCGTCAAGATTAGCCGTCGGTTCGTCCAACAGCCAAATATCGGCGTCCACGCTCAAAAGAATTGCAAACTTCAAGCGCTGTTTCATTCCGGTTGAAAAATCTCCTGCGCGAGTGTTATTTTGAAAATCCAAATCGACGCGTGCGCCCATTTCAGCAAGGTTGACAGCTTTGCCGCGAAGTTTGACAAAAAAATTCAGATTTTCAGCGGCAGTCAAATCGTCGTAAATTTTCAATTCGGGCGTGACGGCGGCAACATTTTTCAGCCCCAAAATTTTGACTTCACCGGCTGCGGGCTTTATAATCTGCGCGGCTAATTTCAAAAAAGTTGACTTCCCCGCGCCATTTTTACCGATAATCCCGAAAACTTTACCGGCGTCAAGTTCACAGCTCAAATTTTTAAAAATTTCGTGACGCCCAAAATTCAAGCTGACATTTTCGAAAACAATTTTTTTCATGGCGGAATTATAAAATTTTGCGGCGAATATTTCAAGGAGGCGAATCTCAATGTTGCGGCGCAGATACAGGTTGCGGCTGTGTTTGGAAGGGCTGACGATAGGAATTTTAACGGGCGTAATAATCGCGGCGTTGAGATTTTTAATCGACCAGGCAGACATTTACCGCCCACTGTGGTTTGCGAATTTCGGCGCGGAAAAATTTTGGCTGACATTTTGCGCGCTGATTTTGATTGGAATATTTTTAGCGCGGGCAATAAAATTCGACGGGCAAATCGCAGGCAGCGGCGTTCCGCAAATCAAAGCAATGTTGATGGGACAGGCGCGAATGTTCAAGCCGCTCCGATTATTGGCGCTAAAATTTTTGGCAACGATTTTGACGATAGGCGCGGGAATGTCGCTCGGTCGCGCAGGACTAAGTTTGCAATTCGGCGCGTGCGTGGGAAATTTCTTCAGCAAAAAAAGCCACGTCGAAGGCGATATCTTATTGACGGCGGGGGCAAGTGCGGGCTTAGCCGCGGTTTTCAATGCGCCGCTTGCGGGCGTGATTTTCTGCCTTGAAGATTTGCACAAAAAATTTACGCCGGAAATACTCGTTGCCACGTTGACGGCGTCGGTATCCGCTTCAGCTGTTGTCGAATTGGTTTTTGGCGTGCGTCCGATTTTCGAAACAATCACGGCAAAACCGTTAGCCGTTCCGGAAATTTTGAAAGTACCGACGCTTGAAATTTTCGCCGAAATGTCCGCCGCGCCGCTTAAAATATTTCTGTGTTTCGTGGCGCTGGGAATTTTTTTAGGCGTGCTCGGCGCGATTTTCAACAAAGCGCTGATTAAATCGCTGGACGTTTACGATAAATTTTCAACTTCGCGCAGATTTTTCGTTCCACTGCTGTTGATAATTCCAATCGGAGTGAATCTGCCGCAGATATTGGGCTGCGGAAATGTTTTAGTCGACGAACTTTTGAGCGCACGATTCGATTGGGAAATGACGCTGATACTTTTTGCGGGAAAATTTTTATTCACGCTTGTTTGTTTTGGAACGGGCGCGCCGGGCGGCGTATTTTTGCCGATAATGACATTGGGCGCATTGGGCGGCAATATTTTCGCGGAAATGGGAATGCGGCTCGAATTTTTTTCCGCGGAATGGACGACGCTTTTGATAATTTTCGGAATGGCGGCAATGTTTGCGGCGGCAGTCAAAGCGCCGGTTACGGGCTGTTTGCTGATGATGGAAATTACGGGGCAATTTTCGTACTTGCTGACGCTGATGATAATTTCGGGCGCGGCGTTCATGACGGCGGACTTTTTGGGCGGCGAGCCGATTTTTTCAGCGCTCCTGAATCGTTCAAATAGCAAAAAAAATCCTTCTGTGTTATAATTACGCAGAAGGAGGTGTTTATCATGGCAGACGAAAATTCAAAAGTCAGCGAAGGTCAACCGATTAGCATTGAAGCGCGTGTGAGCAGCCTTGAAACGAAATTTGAGATGTTCATTGGCGAAATGCGCGACCGTGACAACCAACGTGCTGAAGATATTCGTGAAATTCGTTCAAGTATTGAAACAATGAATACCAAGATTGACAGCATGACTAAAAGCGTCAGCAACATAACAATCGCCGCAATCGTCGGTATTGGTGCAATTTCAGTTTCAGTCGTCGGATTCGTCTTTTCAGTAATCTTCAAGTAAAACCTAAAAACCAATTTTCAACCAAAAGCTTCGACTCTAGCCAGCCGGAGCTTTTTTATTGCCATGATTTTTGAAGTATATCATTGTAACAGAATTTTTACAAGCTGAATAAACAGGAAATTTGGCGGCGGCGTTGTATAATATTTGCAGATTGGAGGTATTTTCAATGATAACGAAGGGAATAATTTTGGCGGGCGGTTCGGGCACGCGCCTTTACCCGCTAACTGAAGTTGTATCGAAACAATTAATGCCGATTTACGACAAACCGATGATTTATTACCCACTTTCGGCTCTGATGTTAGCCGGAATTCGCGAAGTTCTAATTATAAACACGCCGCAGGATAGCGCGCTATTTCAGGCGCTTTTGAAGGACGGTACACAGTTAGGCTTGAACATAAAATACGCAGTACAGCCGAAACCAGAGGGCTTAGCGCAGGCTTTTTTGATTGGTGAAGAATTTATTGCCGGTGACAGCTGCGCGCTGGTTTTGGGCGATAATATTTTTTACGGCTCGGATTTTGCAAAGCTTGTACAGCGGGCGGCGGCGAATGATGACGGCGCGACGGTTTTTGCGTATTACGTCAATGACCCCGAAAGTTACGGCGTCGTCGAATTTAACAAGGAAACCGGACAAGCTATCAGCCTCGAAGAAAAGCCGAAAAATCCGCGCTCGAATTACGCGGTAACCGGTTTGTATTTTTATGACAAAGATATTGTTGACGTGGCGAAGTCGATTAAGCCTTCTGCGCGAGGCGAGCTTGAAATTACCGACGTGAATAAAGTTTATTTGGCGAATGGCAAATTGCGCGTTGAAAAAATGCGGCGCGGTTATGCCTGGCTGGATACCGGCACGCACGAATCGCTGTTGCAGGCGGCTACTTTCGTTCAAACAATTCAGACGCGGCAGGGTTTGAAAATTTCTTGCATTGAAGAAATTGCCTACCGCATGGGCTACATTGACGCCGAACAGCTTTTGAAATTGGCTGAGCCTTTGTCCAAAAATGAGTACGGAAAATATTTGCAGCGTTTAGCGCGCGGCTGAGGGGGATTTTAAAATGGCTGTTATCGAAACTGCTTTGAAGGGCGTATATATCGTTGAGCCGCAAGTTTTCGGCGACGCTCGCGGCTGGTTTATGGAAAGCTGGTCGAAGTTGAAATTCGACGCGGCGGGCTTGAATTACGATTTTGTTCAAGACAATCAGTCTTATTCGGCGCAGAAAGGCACGCTGCGCGGTTTGCACTATCAGCTCAATCCGATGGCGCAGGCTAAATTGGTACGCTGCACGCGCGGCACGCTTTTGGACGTGGCGGTCGACATTCGCAAAAATTCTCCGCAATTCGGCAAATGGGTTAGCGTTATTCTTTCCGCCGAAAATAAGCGCCAATTGATGATTCCGCGCGGCTTTGCTCACGGCTTTATCACGCTCACTGACGACGTTGAAATTCAGTACAAGGCGGATAATTATTACGCGCCGCATTGTGAAGGCAATATTCGTTGGGACGACCCGCAAATTGGAATTGACTGGACGATTAAACCGACGATTCTTGCCGACAAAGACGCCAACGCTCCGCTTTTAAATGAGCGCCTCGAACGTGACGAATTGAATTTTATCTTCGACGAGGAGGATTAAAATGAAAATTGTTGTTACGGGCGGCGCGGGCTTTATCGGCGCTAATTTTGTTTACTACGAGCTGAAAAATCACGGCGACGAAATTATTTGCTACGATAAGCTGACTTACGCCGGCAATCTGGAAACTTTGAAAGACGCCGAGCCCAATAAAAATTTCAAATTTATTCGCGGCGACATTTCCAATCGCGCAGAAGTTTATAATCTGTTCGAAACGGAAAAGCCGGACGCCGTGATAAATTTTGCGGCGGAAAGTCACGTTGACCGCTCGATTGAAGACCCCGAACTTTTTTTGCGCACAAATATTATCGGCACGAGCATTTTGCTTGACGCCTGCAAAAAATTCGGTATTCAGCGCTATCACCAGGTTTCGACTGATGAAGTTTACGGCGATTTGCCGCTTGACCGCCCCGATTTATTTTTCACCGAAAAAACTAATCTTCACACGTCAAGTCCGTATTCTGCAAGTAAAGCTTCCGCCGATTTGCTTGTTCAAGCTTATCAGCGCACTTATAAAATTCCCGCCACTATCAGCCGCTGTTCGAATAATTATGGTCCTTATCATTTTCCGGAAAAATTAATTCCGCTGATGATTATTAACGCGCTGAATGGTAAAAAGCTGCCGGTTTATGGCACGGGCGAAAATGTGCGCGATTGGCTGTACGTCGAAGATCATTGCGCGGCGATCGATTTAATTCTGCGCGAAGGTAAGGTTGGCGAAGTTTACAACGTCGGCGGGCATAACGAAAAAACTAATCTTGCCGTGGTGAAGACGATTTTAAAAATTTTGGGCAAGAGCGAAGATTTGATTGAATTTGTAACCGACCGCAAAGGACACGACCAGCGTTACGCGATTGACCCGACGAAAATTGAGACTGAGCTTGGCTGGACGCCCAAAACAAAATTTGACGACGGAATTAAACTGACTGTCGATTGGTACTTGCAAAATAAATCTTGGTGGGAAAAAATTATCAGCGGCGAATACCAAAATTATTACGCGAAAATGTATGGCAATCGGTAGGGGGTTTTTATGCGTTACGTTTACCCTGCTGTATTCCATTTAGCTAAAGACGGCATATCCGTTGAATTTCCGGATTTATCAGGCTGCCTGCCGTGTGCAGATAATGTTGAAGAGGCATTGAGAAACGCAAAAGAGGCGATGCAACTGCACCTTTACGCAATGAAAAAAGACGGCGACAAAATACCAACACCAACGCCCATTGAAAACATTAAAATTCTTAAAAATGAGCGTGTAATGCTCATAAAATCATGATGCGCGGCGGATTCACAACGGGCGCGGCGGCTGCTGCGGGCGTCAAGGCGGCGCTGATTTATTTCGGTACAGACGAAATTGTTAAGGCTGTTGAAATTACCGCGCTGGACGGCACGCCTTTAAAAATTCCGATTAACCGCGTTGAAAAAATTTCCGATACCGTCAAAGTCGAAGTTGTCAAAGATTCCGGCGACGACCCAGATATTACTAACGGCGTTTCGATTTTCACAACAACAAAAATCACCGGCAATGAAATAATTTTTCGCGCAGGAGCGGGCGTCGGGCGAATAACCAAGCGCGGTTTGCAGCTGCCAATCGGCGAGCCTGCCATCAATCCTGGTCCGCGCCAACTCATTAAAAATATCGCGCAGGAATTTAATATCGCGGGGCTTGAAGTCGAAATTTCAATTCCGGCGGGCGTCGAAATTGCGAAAAAAACTTTGAATCCGATTTTGGGCGTGGAAGGCGGCTTGTCGATTATCGGCACTACCGGCGTTTTGCGCCCAATGAGCGAAGACGCTTTTAAAAATTCGCTTATCCCTCAAATCGACGTGGCGAAGGCGGCGGGCTTTGAAAAATTAATTTTCGTTCCTGGAAAAATCGGCGAAACCATTGCAAAAAAAATCGGCTTCGAGGCGGCGGCGATTATTCAAACGAGTAATTTTATCGGCTTTATGTTGGAGGCGGCGGCTGAGCGGCAAATTCCGCAGATAATTTTGTGCGGACATATCGGCAAGTTGATAAAAGTTGCGGCGGGGATTTTTCACACGCACAACCGAATTGCCGACGCGCGCCTTGAAACTTTGGCGGCTTATGCGGCGGCTGAAGGTTTGCCCGCTGTCGAAGTTCAAAAAATTTTATCCGCGAATACCACCGAGGACGCCACGCAAATTATTTCGGCGAATCACCTTGAGGTTGTCTACGAGAAAATTGCGGCGCGGGCGAGTTTTCGCGCAGAACGTTATGTTTTCGGCAAAATTAAAATCGGCACAATCCTTGTCGACTACGCCGGAAATATTTTGGGGACTGATTTTTTTGGAAAATAAAATAATCGTCGCGGGCATAGGTCCAGGCGGCGAAAAATTCATATCACCCGCCGCGTTGGAGAAAATTCAGGCGGCGAAATTTTTATTAGGCTCACGGCGCGCGCTGGCTCAATTCGCCACAACTCAGGAAACCTGCGCGATAACCGGCGATTTGGACGCGGCAATAAATTTCCTGCGCGAAAAAATTTTAATCGATGAAGTCGTTGTAATGGTATCGGGCGACCCGGGCTATTATTCGCTGTTGGATTTGCTCCGGAAAAATTTTAAATCAATCGAAGTGATACCGTCAATCAGCGCCATGCAATTAGCCTTCGCAAGATTAAGTTTGCCGTGGCATTCGGCAACTTTGCTTAGCTTCCACGGGCGGCGTCCGGCTGATTCTGATTTAAAATTCGCGCAGGGAAAAATTTTAGGTTTGCTGACCGACGCCGATTTTAATTCGGTTACCATTTCCAAAATTCTGCTCGACTGCGGCTGGCACGAAAATTCTAACGTGGCGATTTGCGCGCGGCTGTCTTATCCCGACGAAAAAATTATTCGCACAACTTTATCTGACGCAATTAAATTTGAACCGGTTAGGCACTGTATTTTAATTGTAGGTTGGTGATTTGCTATGATTGGCATTGACGACGAAGATTTTGTTCGCGGCAAAGTTCCAATGACCAAACGCGAAATTCGAATTTTGACTTTGGCGAATGCGAATATCGGCGTCGAAGATTATGTTGTTGACGTGGGCGCGGGTACGGGCTCTATTTCGATTGAGGCGGCGCGCATTGCCACCAGCGGACATATTTTCGCGCTGGAAAGAAATTCGGACGCCATTAACCTTATCCGCCAAAACGCAGAGAGATTTTCCGTCAAAAATATTTCAATCATAAATGCTGAAGCGCCGGACGGTTTGCATCTGATACCGCGAATTGACGTGGCGATTATCGGCGGCAGCGGCGGCTTCCTAACGGAAATTTTACAAACCATTGACGCCAAATTGAAAATCGGCGGGCGTATCGTTTTAAATTTTATCACCGTCCAATCGCTTGCCGCGTGCCTCAATTGGTTTAAAAATCACACCGATTATAAATACAGCACCATTCAAGTTCAAATCAACCGGCTGAAAAATCTCGGCTTTTACGATATGGCGGAGGCGATTAATCCCGTGCATATCGTGACGGCTAAAAAAATTCGTCAGTGCCAAATGTCCAACATGATAAATTTTTCCGACGCCAAATCGAAATTCACGCACATTCTACGAAGTTTCGTTCAAGATTAAATTGGAGGCTTGATTATGAAAAAAATTACCGCACTAACGGCGGCTGTGCTATTCGCGGCGAATTGTTTTTCGGCTGAAGCTAAACCCGCCAAAGCCGATACCACGCCGATTGTTTCTGTTTACGACGACGATATCAGATTTTCCGAAAGTATCTTGCCCTATGACGGCGGGCTGTTAATTTCAAATTTCGGCTCGGCAACGATGAATCCCGCGCCTGGAGAAAACAAAGGCTATATTCTTTTGCGGAAAAATGGCGTCAATCAAGTGATTGTCGACGGTTTGCACAAACCAACCGCCACGCTCGTTCGATTCGGTCATTTATTTGTCTGCGACGATACGCGGCTGATTGTCTACGATTTGAAAAATTACAACATTGAGCCGCAAATTATAACTTTCGCCGAGGACGATAAAGTTGTCAACGCACTTGCCGCGAATGGTACAACGCTTTACGTTTCGATAACCAACACCGGCAGAATTTATTCTTTGGACATAAGCGATCCTTCGCGAATGAATGAAGTTCAGCCGCAACTTTGGCTTGAAATTCCTGGACCAAACGGATTGGCGATTGGCGGCGGCGTTATGTACATTGCGTCAATTCCCGCCGATTACAGCAACGTTACCGACGAAAATGTTATTTACCGCGTGAGCGATTTAGAAAATCCTGTTGCCGAAATTTTTTACAATGTGCCCGGGCTCTATGACGGCGTGGCTCTTTCGGATAATGCGCGGACGCTGTATTTTTCGGATTGGCTGACTTCCAGCGTCAAATCGATTGACATTAAAACAAAAAAAGTCCGCGTCGTGTACCGTGAAAACGGTATCGGTCCGGCGGACATTGCTCAAGCGCGCGGCATTTTGTACATTCCCGATTTGGTTACCAGCCGCATTATCGAGATTAATTTGAATCACTGAACTCTGTTTTTAATTTCGTGCAGGCGTCGTAATTCATTTTTAAATATTCTGCTTCGCTGTAAATCTCGGCGAAGTATTTTTTATTCAGTTACGAATTTAAAATATAGTCATGATTCCCCGATTCTCTCTACTTTATAAGAGTCGTTAACACTGAAACTGCTTCATCTGCGTTCGGTTCTTCTGCTGAAATACGCCAATGACCATTTGAGACTGAAACTCTTCAGCCTTTGTGCAAAAAAATTCCCGCAAAACGCGGGTGCATAAAAAACAACTTATTCGCAGGACTTCCCATTAAATCCGCCTCTAAATATATGCGCTTACTTTATTCCGGCGCGGTAATGTCATAAACTTTTTCCCGCGCCTCTTGCAGTTCATTAATCGCCTCTGGTGATAACCATTCTTTGGCGTCCAACGCTTGGCTATTGCTTGTAACTTTAAGCCATTTACCATCAGTATCCTTAAAGTACAGCTCAAAATTCACAGCAAATTTTTCGTTTTCTTCGGCAAAAATTTTAAATTTCCCAGCGGCATACTTGTTACCCTCATTGATATGCTTTGTAATAATGTTGTCGACACGCGGTGAAAGTTTTTCGGCAACTTCGTCAAGGCTCATATTTGGACGAAGCATTTGCTCAAGCGACTTAAGCGCCGTATCAATCAAAGCCTGTAAACCAAGCCCCTTCAAATCTATTGGCAAAATCCCCATTTTCACTAACTCCTCAAATATTCAATTTTAATTTCTCATTATACAAATCAGTAACATCTTCCTTGTCAAGTTCAGCTCGCGCCCAATCCGGAATTTCTTTCATGGAAATCTTGGCGATAATGGTTTCTTCAAAGTACTCTTCATTTTCCTTGTAATAAATTCGAACCTCGAGACTGTATTTATCGTCGTCGTTCAACCGATGGAAAATCTGCACGGCATATTTCTGGTTTGATTTATTAAATCTGTCTTGAACTTGAATAAGCAAATCTTTCAGCCAAGTGCACAGCTCATCAAAATTTAAAATTATACCAAGCATTTTCCGTAAAGTTGATGGAGGCGGCATAATAGGCAAATCGATAAACCTCATAAACTCAATCCCAATTCTTGTTCGTAAACTTCGGTGCAATCTTCCTCGTCAAGCGCCTCTCTCGCCCAATCCGGAACTTCACTCTCGGGTACGGTGCGGGTTGTGACTTCCTCGACGTATTCGCCATTTTCCTTGTAATAAAGTTTATGCTCAAGATTGTACTTATCGCCCAACCAATGAAAAAGCTTTTCGGCATACTTTCTTTTCAATGCATTAAATTTATTTTGGAGGCGCATAATAAAACTTTGAATCCATCTTACAAGATCGTCCCAAAATACAAATGCAACCGCAGAGCCAACACCTATAGCAATAAGTAATGCAATCAAAGGTCCCATTTAAATCAATTCCCCTTTCCCGTCGGCAACTTGTTGCTTAACATAATCCTCAGAAACTTTACGCTTGGTGACGGTAATTTTCTGATTCGCCGCCTTGCTCGCCAAAATATTTTCGACAGCCTCGAACACCAAATTTTTATCCAGCGAAGTCAAACCCATTCGCGCCGCTTTGAACGCAGAATTTAGCATGGCATTCGCAATGTCGCTGCCCGAAAGGTTGTCAAATTTTTGGGCAAGTTCCGCCGCGTCAAGATTATTCGGCAATTCGGGCGGAATATATTTTGCCCAAAGTTTTTGGCGGCAGTCTTCGTCCGGAAGGTCAAATTTCACGTGGACGGAAATTCGCCGCATAAACGCCGGATCAAAATTCTCAATGAAATTTGTGGCAAAAATTATAAAATCCTCGTACTCATTCATGAGCATGAGCATGACCGAACGCGTTTGATTGACGCTGACGTCGGTCGCGCTTGACATATTCGTAACGCGCTTGCTCAAAATGGCGTCGGCTTCGTCGAAAAACAAAATGCTGCCGGAATTTTTCGCCGCCTCAAACGCCCTGCGAATATTTTTGGGCGTCTCGCCGACGTACTTTGATTCGATATCGGCGTAGTTGACGATTAAAATTTTCTTGCCGAGTTTTTTGGCGATAGCGTGAGCCGCCATAGTTTTGCCCGTGCCGGGCGCGCCGTACAAATTGACGCCGATTCTTTTGGAATAAGCGTGCGTGCGTTTGAAACCCCACAGCTCAAAAACTAAGTGCGAATTTTCCGCGTAAGTTGCCACGTCCAAAATTTGGTCGCGCGTCGAGGGCGGCAAAATTATATCGTCCAGCGTGTAGCGCGGCTCTTCCGGAACGAAAACTTCTTCCGCCGGCTGTTTTTCATCAGATTTTTCAGGCGGCTTATTTTTTTTCAATATTCCACTCGTTTTTTGTTTGAGTACTTGCAGTTCTAATTGGCAATTAATTCACCTCGCAAATTTGTACTCATAATTCAGTGCATTATACTACCCAATTTTCGCTTTGTAAACAGCTTATTTTTTTTAATCAATTTCTGTATCAGAATCTACAAGCGGAAATTCCTCAAGGGCGGCGTGCATTTCGGCAAAATCTTCGTCTGTGAAAGAATGCGCGAACTTTTCAAGCTCCTCTGCGGCTTGCAACGCGCTTTGCTCAATCAGCCGCGCCTGCAATGTTCCGCTGTCCGCTTCCAGGTAATTGTTAATCATCAAATCGATATCCTCAACCTGCTTGCAAAAACTGTCAAGTTTCTCGTAAGTATCCAATTCCGGCTCCGGCTCAGGCTCAACCTTGCCGGAATTTTTTTTCAGCTGTTTAAAATGCTGCTGCCACTTGCGCCTGTCCAAATCCGCTAACAAATTTTCTGCGGAATAATAACGCTGCATTGGGTCAAGTTTCGTACAGCGCGCGATAATTTTTTTTAGCCAGCCGTTGTAATTCGAGCCCAAGAGCCGCGAAATCGTCACGCCCAGCGAATAAATATCACTGCGCGAATCAGTTTGTCCGAAACCGTATTGCTCCGGCGAAGCGTAGCCGCGCGTTCCTAAAAATTCTGTGTCGGTATCGCTGTCGTCTTTTTTAATGCGCGAAATGCTGAAGTCGATCAGCCGAATCACGCCGTCCCGCGTCAACATAATATTCGACGGTTTCAAATCTCGGTGAATGATTCTGTGTCCGTGAAGAATCTTCAGCGCCTCGCAAACCTGCCGCAAAATTTCCGCCGCCAATTGTTCGTCAATGTGCTGTTCGTACCTCACCAACTGCAACAGCGTTTGCCCGCTGATGTATTCTTCAACCACGAATAATTTTTCGTCGAATTTTACCAGCCGGTAAATTTCCGGCACGTAGGGAATGTTTATTTCGCGCAGAATTTGGTATAATGGCAAGAGTTTTAAATTCCGCTCTTTAATCACGCAGATTTGTTTGCCGATTTTGTCATACGCCAATTTGATATTCGGCTTAAAAATGTCAATTGTCTCGTAAATATTATCCAGCGGATTCATAGTTTTCACTTCCTGTAAAAAAATTGGGGGCATTGCTGTTATGGGAAAGGACACTGACGAACTTTTTAACGAACTGAAGGCTGATCCGGACGTCGGAAAATTTATCAAAAAGAACAAGGGCGAACTCTCTAAACCGCTCCACGAATACTTGAGTGAACTTCTGCGCGAAAAAAATTTGACGCGGCACGACGTCGCCTTCGAAATGTTTTTGGACGACAGCTATATTCACCATATTTTTTCCGGCGCTAAAAAAACTTCGCGCGAAAGACTGATAGGTATTGCCCGCGTTTTGGATTTGAATTTGGCTCAAACTCAATACCTGCTTCGCTACGGCGGATATGCGATTCTTTATCCGCGTAATTCCTGGGACGCGGTGATTATTTCAGCGATTGAACACAATATGACTTTTGCTGATATGAATGAATATCTTAAAAATCTAGGCGAAAATCAGATTGTCGTTGTCGATTAGTTTAACATAAAAAATCCCGCCGTGTTGGTACAGCGGGACAAATTATCAATACAGCATTTCTTTCTTTTCGGAAAGAAAGAAACGCTTAGCAAAGAAAGAAAACTGCCCGCTGAATAATTCGCTTCACGCTCATTAGCAGCGGGCGGGGTTCGCCGCCCATCCTTGGGCGGTTCTCGTTACACTTATTCGGCAAACAGAAAAATTTTTTCCATTTGAGCCAATTCGATTGTCTTTAAGTGCGAAAGGTCATTTCGGGCGCTGTAAGCTCGCTCAAGTTTTTCCCAATCGCCATATTGAAACAGCATTTTTTTGCCGCCGTAATAGTGCAAGTGCCGCAGTTCCATATCCCAAGGATCTTCAAGCGTCTTGCCAAATTCGTCGGTCACGTGCATAACGTTCCGCAATTTGTCATAATTTTTTTCGATTAAGCGTCCCCGCAGCTGCTCCAATATCGGCAATAAAAATTGCGTTTGACATTCCCAAACTGCGCGATTAAAAATTTTTTCGTCAAAATTCGGCAGGACGCTTTTCACAAAATCCAAGCCGTGCGTGTACAGTTCGGTTTTCGCGAAATTTTTAGCCAGCTGCGCCGATTGCCCCGAAAGTTTCGCCGCCAATGTCGACGTATAAAGTTTTTCCTGCACAGTCAGCCGCGCGTTCTCCAACAAATTCAGCGCGAAAAATTGTATGTCGTACGGCGTCAAATAATCCGACAGGCGCGTCAAACTCGGCGGCGGGTTTTCTTCATTCGTCACGAAAATTAATGAGCTGCCCATATTCGCAGTATTTTTGTTAAAGTCGGTAACGGCGCTCGTCAGCCAATCGGCTTTGTTTTTCAGTAGAATAATAATCGCGTAGCCGCTCAACGGATTTTGCCGCGCCAAATCTGCCATCGGCGAATCTTCGATAAAATCGCGCCGGAAATTGGGCGCAAATTCAGCCTTCAATTCGTCAACAAATTCTTCAGCGTCGCCCGCACCTTTGTATTCAAAAACTTCAACCATCAAAAAAACGTGCCGCCTCTGAATTTTTTCCCGCAAAATCTGTACAAAGCCCGCCGTGTCGAATTGCGGCAAATGTGCGGCTATCGCGCAGTGTTTGTCGACAGCGTCAATCGCCGCCTTCATAAATCGACGCGCTCCTGGCACTGTCCGCCACCACGAATCTAAATCGTCTTCGTCAAGCGCCTGCATTTTGCTGAAGTCGATTTTTTTTTCTGAAATTGTGTATTGATTTGTCAACGATATTCTCAAATTTTTTGCCATTGAAATTACCTCGCGCTCATTCCGCGTTCAGCCCGTACGAATCGAGCTTTTCATTAACTTCAGTTTCAGTGCCCATCATGTGCCAAAAAGCGTAGCGGTTAAATTCAAATTTGCCTTCGACGCGGCGCAGAAGATTCAGCGCGACCATTTCATCGAGCAGGCTCAAAAGTTCCGCGTCAGTCAACTTAGTAATTTTTTCAACGCCGCACATCACGCAGATATTCCGAATTTCAGAAACTTCAACGCTCACCGGACGGTTATTTTCGTAGTAAATCCAAGCGATTGCCAGCGCTAAAATCTCATAAAAATTATCATTATCCAAAGTCAAAGTTTCTTGAAAGCGCGCGTTAATTTCTTTTTGGAAGTCGTTATTGCTGAGCATATTTTTCAAATAATCGTCGTCGAGAGTGTACGGCGGATTTTTAGTAACGTTAAAATTCTGCTTTGTGTAATTATTTCCGACCGCGTCAACCAGCATATTGCAATAATATTGAATCAAGCCAGGATAATAATTCGTGCGACTGAAAATAGCGCTAATCAGGCTGTCGTCCGCCACACGAAAACCAAGATAACTCATCGGCTTAACGAGAAGTTCCATAGCGTCGGACGGGCGAAATGGCAAAACCGAAATGTGGCTGAGGTTGCCGAAACTGGAATTTTGCTCAAAGCGAATGACTTTATGCACGCCCGCCAGCACAAATTTGAATTGCCCGCTGAACGCCACAAGCAACTCGCGCAGAACATTAATTGCCTTTTCCGAATCCGGACTGCTCAAAAAGGCGTCGCTTTCGTCAAACAGCAGGAAAAGTTTTTTCGGCTTGATAACGCCGCGAAGTTGCCCGCTGAGCAATTTGTGCATTTCGAAAGAAAAATCCTGCCACGTTTCGACTTCGCCGATAAGTTTTGCCGACGTCAATTCCAAAATTATTTTTTTCAAAGTCTGCGTGGCGTCGTAGCCCTTCAAATCGATAAAAAATGCGTAGCTCAATTGGGCGGGATTGTGTTCAAGACTGCGAACTTGACGAAGGAGCGCCGATTTACCCAACTGCCGCCCGCCGTAAACAAAAACCGGTCCGGACATATCACGAATTTTATCAAGTTCTTCAGAGCGCCCGATAAACATTTCCGGCGCAACAACGCCCTTGCCTTTCGAAGTGTACGGCTGAATCCGCGCAAATGGCAACGCAACCTGCAGCATTTTTTTACCGCGATTAGCCTCGTCAAAGCGCGTCAAATACAGCATCATAACTTTATCAATTACGATAATATTTTTCAAATTCGCGTCGATTTTAATGGATTTGGCAAGACTGCGGCGCACCGGCAAAGTCATTGCGTGATCCATAAAACAAATCGTGCCGCGTTCGGAAGTCATATCGCCCAAAACTTTGGCGATGTTGTCAGCCGAATCTCTGTTCGCGCCCAAATAAATAATTTCAAGCCCCTTAATAAAGCGTTCCGTGCCGAAAATCGCAAACGGGTGCGGATAACTATTGCGGGCTTTAATTGGTTCAGGGAAAGTCACGGTGTACGATTTTTGATTAATGGCGTCCATGCTCTGCGCGACGATATTGCCGCCGGTAAAGCCGAGGCGGTTCAGCAAATCGATAATCGAACTTCTGATAGCGTTATTTTGCCCAGAATGAATACCCTGCCACGCGCGCGCAAATTCCAGCGCATTTTGAGTTTCGCGGTTCAAACGGCTAAGGTTATTTCCAACGTGAGCGCGTTGACGATATGCGCCTTCAATCGAGCCGTTCGCGTTTACGATTGAGCGCAACAAGCCTTCATATTCGACAAGAAAATCTTCGAGCGTGCGCAAATCCGTACCCGTAACGTCAAGCTCCGTCAGCAAATTTATACCTTCGGTTTCAAGGCGGTTCATATAATCTTCGGCGACCGTCAAATTCATCAAATCGATTTGGCGGCGAACATTGGCAAGAATCGGGTATCGCGTTTCAAGCGTTTCTTCGCCGCTGAGCGTGGTTACAAGATTTTCTTCAAGTTTCTCAAGGCGTTTCGTCAGCGCGTTTCTCTGCGGCAACGACGCCTGATTAATCGAATCGTAGCAGGCGTTGACAAAGCGCTGGAAAAGTCCGGCGTTTTTCGTATCGGTGAAATGTTCCTTCGCCTTGACGACGGCGTTAATGTAAAAATCAATTTTCTCCTGGTCGGTAATGCGTGAATAATTGCGCGCCAGTTCGAGGTCGTTCAAAAATTCGTTGTAAATGCGTTCGATTTGTTTATCAACCTGCCGCTCCAATCCGGCAATTTTCCGCTTAATATCTTCCTCGGAAGTCCCCAGCTCCACAAAATAATTTTTAGCTAAATCCTGCAAAATCCCGCAGTCATAATTTTTCAGCGCCGTTTCGTACGCAATTTTCAAAGTGTCGTAAAAATTCTTATCGCGCAGATTTTCCTCAAATTCAGCCGTGCGATTTTTCAACGAAAATTCTTCCACGCCAAAAGATTCCATAACCGGCAAATTATTTTCCAGCTCAATGTAATTCGCGCCGAGCAGGCATTCGTCGTAACTCAGCGCGGTATCTTTGCCTTTGAGCCGCTTAATCAGATTTTCGACAAACGCGCGGAAAACCAAATTGCCCAAATTCAAACGTTTATCTACGCGATTGATTTGCTTTTTCAAATCGGTTAAAATATCCAGCGCTTTATCAACCGGCGCGCTCTGCTTAGCATTTCCGCCCGAAATTTCAAGATTTTTCTTCGCGTGAACATAACTTAAAAGCGTAGTCAAAAGTTGCGTCATCGTCACGGTAACTTTTTTGCGTTTCGGTCCGTGAAATGGCTCGTGTTCGCGGCGAACAATCTGCACAACCGGATTGTCCCAAACGTAGTCAAGAAATTCGCCGATTTTATCTTCAGAAAAAAGTTCGTCGTCAATCGTCGCGTTCGCGTCGGCAACAATCTCGCGCAGGTCAACCTTTTCGAAGCGGCGGCAAAAATCCAAAATCTCGTCCACAGAAAATTTATCCACGTCAAGATATTTCCGCGCTAAGCCGTTGTTGCGGAAAAGCTGAGTGATAACGTCTTTGACGCGGCGGTGATTCACGTCCGAGTGCAAAACATTTTCGATAACATTTTTCATATTCTCAATCTGCGCGAGCACGGCTTTGAATTTATTTTCTCCGGTATCGCCGCTCTGACTAAGGCAATCGGCAAAGGCGCGGTGAGTTTTTTCAGTGAAAATGTTAAAAACGCTGATAAGATTTTTCGCGGCGGGCAAAGTTTTCAGTACGCTGTTAGCCTTATCTTCGTTAATTTGTTTCCAAAGTTTTTGAAGTTGATAACTGGTAGGATTCGCGGGCGCAAAGAAATTTTTAATCGTCGCGGCTAGATTCAGATAATCAAACGTGTTGCCGAGATTCGCCTTAGGAATTTCCGCGCCGCCCGTCCAAAAGTTAAACGTGTCAAAATTATGCAGATTGCGCAAAGTCAGCGGGTCGTCAAGAATAAAGCCAATTTCTTTCGTGAGCGATTCAACCGCCAATTCGCCGTCGTCTTCGCCCGAAAAATAATCCTTCAGCGCGTGCAACGCCAGCATACCGCGCCCATTCGCGCCGATTTTGAAAAGATTAGTTACACTGCTCAAAATATCCGCCGTTACAATATCTTCGTCCGAAGTTTTGACAATCTCAATTTCCGGCTCCGGCGCGGGCGTCGGCTCAATTTTAGTTTCGGCTTCCGGCTCAAAAATAATTTCAGTTTCAGTTTCAACATCGACTTCAATAACCGGCTCGGTTTCCACGTCAACAATCGGCTCGTCAATTTCGGTTTCAAAAATTTCTTCCGCGGAAATATCTTCGTCGGCGGTGTCAAAATCGAAAAGGTTTATTTCGGGCTCTTTAGGCTGCGGATTAGTTTTCGGCGCGGCTGGTTTTTTGGCGGTTTTAAATCCAAAAATATCTTCGACAGTGACATTTTTTTTGGGTCTGCCCTTCGGCTTAAAATTTCTGAAATTGGGATTTTCCATAGGCGCGGAAATATTGCAAAGGTCTTTCCAATTGTCCAAATCAACTTCCTTGCCGTCTTGATCCAAAAGTCCGTCCCACGTCAGCATAAAAAATTTTATCTTCTTGAATTTGGTGGTGTCGAAAAATTTCAGCCACGGCAAATCTTTATCCGAAAACGCAAATAAAAATACCGCCTTCAATTCAGCAGGCGAATCAATTTCGTGTTCGATTAAAAGCTTGAAACGCGCAATTTGAAGTTCCCACTTTTCGCCGAGCAAAATCAGCGAGAACATTAAAATTACATCGATAGAGCCTTCTTTGGAAAGCATAAGCGCGCGCGCCGCCGGTATTTTCGGATTGTAATTGAATTTGATTTTGAGGTCGCCTTTGAGCCGCGCCTCCGACATGAGCATAATCGAAAATTGCAGAGAATTTACCATTTCGGAAAAATAATTTTCAGCGGGCGAAGGCGGCGAAGTGTGCGTAAACGAACGAATGCACAAATCTAAGCCAAAATCATTAAGAAAATAAAATTCGCGTCCGCGCCACGTGATTTTGTCGACAATTCCCCAACTGAAAAGTTTGTTGAAAATGCGCGGAACAAGCGCGGCAATTTTTTTCGTCAATTTGCCGGAAACCAAAATATCCTTCGGGTCGTCGCTGAAAAATATCCTGGTTTTAATCAGCACTTTGAAAATCGGCATCGGATCAACCGCGTCAAAAAGTTCATGTACCTTGTTGTTGAAAGATTTAATCGTGAGCAACTTTTTCACGGTCGCCTTTTCGATAACAAAATTTTTTTCGTCAACAAGCACCAGCGAAAGGTCGGGCTGAATTTTATCCGCCTGCCGACGAACCGCGCTCAATTTGTGTTTAGTCGGCTCAGTCGAAGCACTTTCCTTATCGTCATTGGGCGGCGGAGTTTCTTCAGCGTAATCTTCTTCCTCAACCGGCTGCGGAAAATGCAAAATATGACTCGTCAAAATCATACCGATTAGCGGGTTGTCCTGGAAACTGGCGGAGATTTTCAAAAAATCATTGGCGGAAAAAGCCTCCGCGTTGTCGATAATTTCAACGAGCAAAACAAACCTCTCGGCTTGCTTATCGAATTGCGCGGGCTCTAATTTGCCGGATTTGTTTCTCAAATGTTCAGCCTGCATTTTAACCTTCATAACGGCGTCCAAAATCGCTTGATCTTCCGAATCCACAACCAAAGTGGAAATTCGCGCAAGGGTTGAATTAATTTCGTCGCGTTTACAATTTTGCTCCAATAAACCCAGGCTTTTATCGACTTGCTCAAGTTTTTTTGAATTGGCGGCGCGTTTAAGCTGTTCGACACCGGAAAGTTGCTCCTGCACTTCCAAAATTTTTTTCAACAGCTGATTTACTTCTTCAGAATCAGCGTCAATGAAAAAGCCCTTGTCAATCGAGGCGGCAATGTCTGATAAAATCGGGCGCAAATGCCGTCGCGATTCAACCATTTGCCCAAATAAACCTCGAAGTTGTTCAATCATTTCGGAGCTTAGACTATCCATTGGGAATCCCTCCTTAACAAAAAATTAACAATCTGCTTTTTAGCATTGCAAGTTTATTTGACGCCCGCTGAAAAAAATCCTGCCGCGCCCGCATAAAACACTTTACTTGATTTAAATTGCCAATCGGTATATACTAAGCGCGGTTATACCAAAAAATTCATTGGGAGGGATTTTATAAATGCGGAAAAACATTATTGACGACGACGAAGTGTATATTCCGGATATTGGCGACACTGACGAAGAAATTGATATTCACGGGCAATATCCGCGCTCTAATGCCGGAATTGCGCTTGGTTGGTCGCCTTTGGAACAACAAATGTTCGATTTGCTGTTAATGAATCGTTTCGCAAAGTACGACGGCGAGGTTATCGAAGAGAGCGCCAAAGCAATTATTCATTTGATTAAAACTTTTCCATCGCACGAAATTTCGCGTATCGCCGCTATTGCGCTTATGTCCTTTCAGCTTGACGCAATGGAAGACAAAGGTTTTGAAGACGAGTACAATAAATACGTGGACTACATCAGAAAACATCCCGAAGACGCGGAAATTTATTAAGAGGTGAATAAACCTAATATGATTTTGGTTACAGGAATTACCGGACAGCTCGGTCACGACGTCGTTAAAGAACTCGAACGCCGCGGCGAAGATTTTATCGGCACAACCCGAAACGAAATTGATTTGACAACCGAGGAAGGCGCGAAAAGTTTTATCCTTGAGAAAAAGCCCGAAGCCGTCATTCATTGCGCGGCGTATACCGCCGTTGACAAAGCCGAAGAGGAAGCCGAACTTGCCTTGACTGTTAACGGAATGGGCACGCGCCGCATTGCCGAGGCTTGCCGCGAAGTTGGCGCCAAAATGCTTTACGTCAGCACCGATTACGTTTTCGGCGGCGAAGGCTCTGAACCGTACGAAATTCACGACGAAAAAAATCCGATTAACATTTACGGCACGAGCAAACTTTTAGGCGAAAATTCCGTTGCGGCAATTCTGCGCGATTATTTTATCGTAAGAATCAGTTGGGTTTTCGGCGCGAATGGTAAAAATTTCGTCAAGACAATGCTGGAACTCGGCAAGCGCCGCCGCAAACTCCAAATAGTCGACGATCAGATTGGCAGCCCGACTTATACCGCTGACCTTGCGCCGCTTTTGGTGGATATGATTCACAGCGATAAATTCGGAATTTACCACGCCACGAACGAAGGCTTTTGCAGTTGGGCGGAATTTGCCGAAGAAATTTTCAAGCAGGTTGGCAAAAAAATTAACGTTGAGAAAATTCCCAGCGCTGATTACCCCACGCCCGCGAAACGTCCGCTTAATTCCAGACTCAGCAAAAAAAGTTTAGACGACGCCGGTTTTAATCGTTTGCCGGAGTGGCAGGACGCCGTCCGCAGATTTTTAATTGAAACCGGCAGCATTAAAAAATAATTGGAGGGAAATTTTATGCCGCTGATTAAAAGCGAAACTGTTTCGGCGAAAAATAAAGCCGGCGGTAAGGGCGAAATTCAAATCACGCACCTTTTGACGCCCGCTGAAATGCTCGGACAGTGCAAAATGTTCGCCAAAGTCACAATTCCGGTCGGCGCGTCAATCGGCGCTCATTACCACTACGGCGATTCTGAAACTTATCATATTTTGCAGGGAAAAGCCAAATACAACGATAACGATAAATTTTACGAAGTCAACGCCGGCGAAACGACTTTTTGCCCCGACGGCTCAATGCACGGTATTGAAAATATCGGCGAAGAGGATTTAATTTTTATCGCCATAATAATTACAACTCCTGCGCATAATTAAATCCAACAGGAAAAAACCAGTGCGCCATCAACCAAAAATTTTGCAGTTTAAAAAGTTGGTGGCGTATTTATTTTCAGAGGCGGCTCATTAAATTTTCATATTAATATGTTAAATTTGAATTGAGGAGGTGTAGCTTATGCTCGATAAAGTGATAAGATTTTTTATAACATTAACGTTGATCATAGCGGGCGGAGCGCTTTGCCGATTTGCAAGCCCGTTTATGGCAGATTTAATTTCCACGGAACTTTTTTCAGTCGACCTGGGAATTTTCCAGCTGACTTTAGCCAGTTTGATTTGCATATCAATCGGCGCGATATTGGGCGGAATTTGCGGTTGGTTTGTCTCGCCGTTTCTGATTCGCCGCCTGGGAAATTTCACAGCATTTGTCGAAAAACAGCTTAGTAAAATGCCGATTCACGACGTAATTGCGGGCGCTGTGGGTTTGGCGATAGGACTTATTATTGCGGATTTATTGGGTAATGCTTTTTCGCGTGTTCCTGTCATTGGGAATTATATTCCGATTGTTTTTAGTATCGTGCTCGGCACATTGGGCATTCGCATAACGATTAAAAAGCGCCACGAATTAACCGGCAGTTTCGCCTTTGTGCCGCGTGTCTTGAAAGAAATTTTACGTAACCGTGAGGCAAAGGCTAAGGAACTTGAGTCGGCGGAAGTTCAAAGCGAAACTCAAACTGAAACAGAAAAGCCCGTTGAAACGCCGCCGGTTGAAGAAAATTCTCAGCCGAAAGTTAACCTTGTCAAAGCCGATAAAAATAAAAATTATAAATTGCTCGACACAAACGTTATAATCGACGGGCGAATTGCCGATATTTGCAAAACCGGATTTTTGGAAGGCACGCTGTTAATTCCGGTATTCGTGCTTGAGGAAGTTCAGCACATAGCCGATTCGCCGGATAGTTTGCGGCGCGTTCGCGGCAGACGCGGGCTTGACGTTTTACAAAAAATTCAAGACAACCCGTCAATGGACGTCGAAGTTATGAATGTGGATTTTGAAGATATTCACGAAGTCGATTCAAAATTGGTTCGGCTCGCGCAGAAAGTCGGCGGCAAAATTATAACCAACGATTTTAATCTGAATAAAGTTGCTCAGCTGCGCGGCGTCGAGGTGCTGAATATCAATGATTTGTCAAACGCCGTTAAAGCCGTGGTGATTCCGGGCGAAACTATGAAAGTTCAAGTTGTCCGCGATGGCAAAGAGCCCGGGCAAGGCGTGGCGTATTTGGACGACGGCACAATGATTGTCATCGAAAATGGGCACAGATATTTAAGTCGTACAATATCCGTTGAAGTGACGAGTGCGTTGCAAACTTCGGCGGGGCGTATGATTTTTGCTAAACCGCGTTAAAATTTTGCAGGTGGTGAGAGTGATGGGCAAAATAAATTTAGTAGCGATAGGATCATCAACGGGCGGCGTGGAGGCGCTGGCAACGATCTTGCCGCGATTACGTCCGCCGCTCCCACCTATAGTTATCGTGCAACATATTCCCGCGGGCTTTTCGAAATTGTTTGCCGACCGAATGAACCGCGAATGCGTTTTGACTGTCAAGGAAGGCGAAAACGGCGAACTGATACAAAACGACTGCGTTTACATAGCGCCTGGCGGTATTCACATGAAACTTTGCCGCTACAATGATAATTTGCAAATTCGTTGTTTTATGGCGCCGCCGGTACATTCCTGCCGTCCGGCTGTCGACATTTTATTTAAATCGGTTGCCGAATTAGCCGGAGCGACTTCGTTGGGCGTAATTTTGACGGGAATTGGACACGACGGCGCGGCGGGCTTACTTGAAATGAAACAGCACGGCGCTTTGACATTGGGTCAGGACGAACAAAGCTGTATAGTTTACGGTATGCCGAAATCGGCGTTTGAATGCGGCGCCGTTGACAGGCAAATACCGCTTGCGGGGATGGCTTTTGCAATTAGTTCTATCGTCCACAAAAAAAATTTATAATCCGCAACAAAAATTTTAAACACAACAAAAAAATAGGGCGCGCACGGACGCGCGCCCCGAACCCCTGCCCGCGCCCCTGCGTGGCTTGCGCAGCAAGGCATGCTCTTTAGTATGAGCTGGAAGCGAATTACATAAGCGCGGGCTAGCCTTTCTTTGCTACTTTCTTTCTGCAATGAGAAAGAAAGTAGTTATTGTTTTTCGAGAAAAGAAATGCCGATTTAATAAATGCGAATATTATTTTCGCCGAGAAGACTTTGGAGTTCTGCGCGAAGGGCGGGGTTAATTGTAACTTTCAAATCGGGTTGACGTTGCCACCTGCCGGATTTTTTGAAGTACACTGAACTTGCACCGGAGAATTTTTTAAGAATATCGCGCAGAGGATTTTCAAGATTGACATTCGACAAAGTCAAATAAATTTCCGGAACATAATCTTTCGCCGCAATTATATTTTTCGCCACAAAATGAGCTCCTTCAAGCCGCCCCTCAACGATGACAATCTCATCAATCATGATGAAATTCATGCAGCTGTCAAAAACATTTGGAAAAATCTTCACACTCAATTTGCCGCTCAAATCCTCAAGCGTAACGTACGCCATCATTTCGCCCTTTTTCGTGGTAATTTGCCGCAAATCAATTATCAAGCCGCCAATTTTAATATTCTTGCCAGAAAAATTTTTATCGCGTTTAATTTCGCCGATTTTGAAAAGTCCAGAAACTTTATCGGCAAATTCGTCAAGCGGATTGCCCGACATATAAAAACCGAGCGCGTCTTTCTCGTCGCTGAGAATTTCAAGCCGCGGCTTTTCAGGAATATCCGGCACGCTGTAACTCGACACGCAAAAATCTTTACCGTCAAAAATATTGACTTGCCCGCGCGCTCGATTTTCCTGCGCGATAGTCCCTTCCCAAAATGCAGACTCCAACGACGCCAATAACGCCGTTCTGCGCGAATCGATGCTATCAAATGCGCCGCACTTTATCAGATTTTCCAACGCGCGCCGATTAAAATCCCGCAAATCAATTCGTTTACAAAAATCTAACAGCGATTTAAATTCGCCGCCGCTCTCACGAACTTTAACTAAGCCGCTGATCGTCGCCTCGCCAATATTTTTTATCGCCGACAAAGCAAATCTTATAGAGCCGTCTTCAACTTGAAAATGCACGCCGCTCAAATTTATATCCGGCGGCAAAATCTTCAGCCCCATATTTTTCGCAACGTCGATATAATTGTTCATCTTATCCGAATCCATCACGCTTGACAACATCGCCGCCATAAATTCTACCGGAAAATGCGCCTTCAAGTAAGCCGTCTGCCACGCGATTAACGCATACGCCGCCGAGTGCGATTTGTTGAATCCATAATCCGCAAAATGCAACAGCAATTCAAATATTTTCGCCGCCAAATCTTTGTCAACGCCGTTTGCCGCGCAGCCCGATAAAAAATTCGCCTTCTGCGCTAAAAGTATCTCAGCCTTTTTCTTGCCCATTGCCCGCCGCAATAAATCTGCCTGCCCCAAAGTGAAACCCGCCAGCGCCTGTACGATTTGCATTACTTGTTCCTGGTACAAAATCACGCCGAACGTTTCGCGCAGTATCGGCTCTAATTTCGGGTGAAGATATTCCGGTTTCTTGACGCCGTGCTTGCCGTTTATAAAATCTTCAACCATGCCGCTGCCCAATGGCCCCGGGCGATACAGCGCCACAGTTGGTATCAAATCGGCAAATCCTTCCGGTTTCAAATCCCGCACAAGTTTTGTCATTCCCGCCGATTCCATTTGAAATACCGCGCCCGTTTCGCCCGCCGATAACATTTCCGCCGTCAATTTGTCGCGCAGCGGTATTTTCGTTATGTCGATTTTCAGCCCGCGCGTTTTTTTTAAGTTTGAAATTGTTTCGTCAATTATCGTCAAAGTTCGCAAGCCGAGAAAGTCCATTTTAAGCAAGCCGAGTTCTTCGATTATGTCTTTGTCGTATTGCGTGACGAGCGTATCATTGGAAATTTGCACCGGTACGTAATTTGTCAGCGGCAATTTCGAAATGACAATTCCCGCGGCGTGCGTCGAAGAATGCCGCGGCAAACCTTCAAGCATTTTCGAAAAATCTATCACGCGCCGAACTTGAGCGTTGTTTTCGTATTCCCGCGCCAAATCCCGCGAAGTCTGCAGCGCCTTGTCAAGCGTGATTTTTAATTCATTGGGTATCATTGCCACAATCCGCGAGCCTTCCGCGTAGGGAATATTCAGCGCCCGCACAACGTCACGCACAACCGCCTTTGCCGCCAAAGTTCCAAAGGTTACAATCTGCGCGACCCGCTCTTCGCCATAAAAATTTTTGACATACTCGATAACTTCCTCGCGGCGTATGTAACAAAAATCTACGTCGATATCCGGCATTGTCACGCGCTCCGGATTCAAAAACCTCTCGAACAGCAAATTAAATTCGAGCGGGTCAATCTCGGTAATTCCCAAAATGTACGCGACGATACTGCCCGCCGCACTGCCGCGCCCTGGACCGACAGCAATATTATTTTTTTTCGCAAAATCTATGAAGTCCCACACAATTAAAAAATAGCCCGCGTAACCCATCCGATTGATAATGTCAAGCTCATAATCCAGCCGCGTCAAAATTTCGTCGGTGAAAAGCAAGTACCGCGTGCAAAGTTTTTCGTGGCAAAGCTTCCGCAAATATTCAATATCGCTCTTAAAATTTTTCGGCAAAGGATAAATCGGCAAGTGCAATTTTCCAAATTCGAAAGTCACATTGCAACGCGCCGCAATTTTCAAAGTGTTATCGCACGCCTCCGAAATTTCAGCAAAAAGACTGCGCATTTCCCCCGCCGACTTCAAATAATAATCGTCAGAGGGAAAGCGCAGCCTGTGTTTATCGTCAACCGTTTTATTCATTTGAATGCACAGCAAAATATCTTGAAATTCGCTGTCGGCGCGGCGAACATAATGCGCGTCATTTGTCGCCACAACCGGAATATTCAGCACCCGCGAAATGTTCATGAGATTCTCGCGAACAATTTTTTCTTCGTCCAAACCGTGATTCTGCAATTCCAGAAAAAAATTATTCCGCCCGAAAATTTCAACGTACTCATTGACAATTTCGGTGGCGCGCGAAATATTTTGCTTCAAAATCGCCTTTGGAATTTCGCCCGCCACGCACGCACTCAAGGCAATTAAGCCGCGGTGATATTTTCGTAAAATTTCTTTGTCCACGCGCGGCTTGTAATAAAATCCTTCGGTCGCCGCCAAAGATACCAGCTTAACCAAATTTCTGTAGCCTTCGTTGTTTTCGGCTAACAGCACCAAATGAAAATATTTTTCGCCGTCAACTTCAGCGCGAATTTTCCGCGAAGTCGGCGCAACATAAACTTCGCACCCGATTATCGGCTTAATCCCGCGTTTAATCGCCGCTTTGTAAAAATTAATCACGCCGTACATATTGCCGTGGTCGGTTATCGCCAGCGCGCCCATTCCGAAATTTTTTGCCTGTTCAAGCAAATCGGTAATGCGCGCCGCGCCGTCCAGCAAACTGTATTCTGTGTGATTGTGCAGGTGTACGAAATTTGTTTCAGCCATTTAAAAGCTCCGAATAATTTATTTTGGTAAAAAATTTTCAATCTCCGAGGGGGCAGCAAGCCAATCTGTAAGCTTAGGATTATTTTCAGGCGTCCAGGCAATTTGGCGGGCGGTTTCATTACACCAGGTGCAAAGCTCAACGTTGCCGTCAAGCCTTTCAACCTGCGAAGAGAAATTTTTCGCGAAAATGTCAACACCGGTAGCCGCCGGAAAATCCCTCAAACCAAAATGCTCAGCAAATTTAAAACTCAATGCGTCGACGGGACATTTATAAATTTTTCCATTTCGCAAAAATCGGCAGACGTCGTTGCAGCAAACGGCGCGGGATTTTTGAGGATTATGCCCGCCGCGCAAAGACAAAAACGCATTGAAAAATCGAACGTGCCCTCTGGTATTGTGCGGAATATTATTTTTCTTAAAAACGTCGGCAATTTGGTCAATCATTCGGACTGTCGGCGGGTACATAGAAATATCCACGACAAATTGATTTTCGCGAAGAGCGTCCAAAATATATTGCGGCGTATTCGGAATGAGCAAGCCATTCGTCACAATTCTTAAATTAGTGTTCGGCAAAAATTTTCGCGTGAGCTTTAAATATTCGTCCAGATTTTTCAATTTGAACGGCTCGCCGCCAAGAATATAAAAATCCGCCACATCAACGCAGTTAGCAATTTGCCGAATATCCCGCGCGTAATCGTCAATCGAATAAAAATCCCCGTCGCCAAAAATATTTGAATAATGCGTGCAGGCCTTACAATTCAGATTGCAGCTGTCGGTTACATTCGCCTCAAGCTGCCGCATATAAATTTTTTCACTGTCAAGCCAGCGCAAACTGTGAAACGGATCTTCGAGATTTATTATCCCGACATTTGGAATTTCATAAAGTTTAAAAGTTTTTATCGCTTCGTAAGCAAATAAAGTTTTTTCATTTTCCGCGATAATCACGCCGTCAATTTTTCCCGTCGAAATAAATTTTCTCAATTTAAAGAAATTTATAAAATCGGGGGGGGGTGATGGCGTTGAAACTTTTTTCACCGTGATTAGTTACAAAATCGCTAATAAAGTGCGTGCATTCGACGCCGATATTTTTTAAATTGTTGATAAGCTGAAGAGCCAGCGGCGGATATCCGCAAATTGCCACTTTCACTGAAACATCTCCTAAAGTTTAAATCTCCATGATAATCGGCAAAATCATCGGGCGGCGGCGGGTTTGGTCGAATAAAAACTGCGCGAGAGAATCCTTGACATTGATTTTCATAGTCGACCAATCGGAAATTTTTTCTTCAACGCAACGTTTCAAAGCCTGGCAAACGCGCTGTTTGGCGTCTTCCATGAGTTCCTCGGATTCGCGAACGTAGACAAAGCCGCGCGAAACTATATCCGGTCCGGCTACAATCTTTCCGGTTTCCTTGTTCATGGTAACCACGACAATTAAAATCCCGTCCTGCGAAAGTTGCCGACGGTCGCGCAGGACAATATTTCCAACATCGCCCACGCCTAATCCGTCAACCATAACAACGCCCCAATTGATTCTGCCGACGATTTTTCCGCGCTCCCGCGTAAATTCAAAAACGTAGCCATTTTCGCCGATAAAAATATGGTCGCGCGGCATACCGAGTTCTTCAGCCAATTTCGCGTGCGCGTGCAAATGGTGCAATTCGCCGTGTACCGGTATAAAAAATTTCGGCTTGATAAGATTGTGCATAAGTTTCAATTCTTCCTGCGACGCGTGCCCAGAAACGTGTATGCCGTCGCTCCGACTGTAAATGACATTCGCGCCGAGCCGCAGCAAATTATCAACCGTCTTGGCAACAACTTTTTCATTGCCAGGAATCGGCGTGGCGGAAATTATAACCGTGTCGCCCTGCACAATGTCAACTTGCCGGTGGTCGCTCATTGCCATTCGAGTAAGCGCGCTCATCGGTTCGCCTTGACTTCCCGTCGTGATTATGACAACGCGGTTTGCAGGATAGTTAACAATTTCTTCGATATCGATAATGACGCCTTCGGGCGCGTGAATGTAGCCCAATTCCAGCGAAATATTCACAACGTTAACCATGCTCCGCCCCAAAATCGCCACGCGCCGCCGATATTTCACGGCAGTATCAATCACCTGCTGAATCCGGTGAACATTAGACGAAAAAGTTGCTACGATAATTCGCCCCTGCGCATTTTGAAATTCGCGGTTGAACGCCACGCCTACAGTTTTTTCGCTGAGCGTGTGCCCTTCCTTCTCGGAATTTGTCGAATCAGCCATTAAAACCAAAACGCCCTTGTTGCCCAAATCCGCAAATCGCCGAAAATCCGTCATCTTGCCGTCAACCGGCGTATAGTCGAATTTAAAATCGCCCGTGTGAACAATCATACCAACCGGCGTCTTTATCGATAAACCGACTGAATCCGGTATCGAATGATTGACGCGAATAAACCCGACGCTGAAACAGCCCAGCATGACAATTTCGCCAGGCGTAACGGCGCGCAAATTTCCCGAATCAACGCCGTTTTCTTTGAGCCGCCCCTCCAATATTCCGAGCGTCAAGCGCGTGCCGTAAACCGGAACGGACAGCTGCTTTAAAATGTACGGCAGCGCGCCAATATGATCTTCGTGTCCGTGCGTCAGCACTATTGCCTTCAAGCATTGCTGATTTTCCAACACGTACGAAATATCCGGTATGACTAAATCTACGCCGAGCATATCAGTTTCCGGAAACATCAGCCCCGAATCAATTAAAATCATTTCGTCGCCGCAACGAATCACCGTCATATTTTTGCCGATTTCGCCCAAGCCGCCCAATGGGATTATCTGCAATTTTTGTTCAAGTCTCGCCTCATTTCTCACTGTTAACAACCTCGCTTAAAATTTTCAATAAAAAAACCTCCTACAAACAATAGAAAAAACACAATCCGAACTCTTATCGTCGCTGGTATTCTAACATTTAGCTTGAATCATTGCAATTTAATTTTGCGCAAAAAAATAAGCCCCCGAAAATTCGAGAGCCTGCGCGAAAACTTTTTAATCGGTTGTCACGCCGTCGTCCAAATCGATAATCCCAACTGCATAGGGCGCAATTTCGCCCTGTTGGAAAATGAAATGTACGCGCGTGGCGTCGTCAAAATAAAATTCTTCCGGAATTGCGGTTAATTGTTGAAAATCGTTGAACAGTACGATATTATTTTTTTCAACGTAAGCCCGAAGGCGGCGCGTGATATTTTTTGGCGAATAATAATCTTCGCCGTCAATCGGCGGTCCAATTTCAGTCAAACTGCTCGACCAAATTCTTTTTCCGGTACTGGAATTGAAATTCAGCGTGCGATAATAGCGCGAAGGATGCGCCGAGTTTTCGAAATTCACGTATTGGTCAAGAATGATGCTCAAGAGCCCGTTTTTATGATTGCAGGGAATGCGATAATCAATTTCCATTACCACGGAAGTAAATTCGCCGTTCGCCATGGTTTCGTTCACGGTGTTAATCAGCCGCTGAACTTCTGCGCGAATTTCCGCGTTAATTTTCGCCGCGGCGTCTTTATCGTCAAGGATAACCAACGGATAATTTACGTCGGGATTTCCCAAATAAAGCACGCTGTCAATTTCCGCCGCCTCGACATTTGCCAGGCTCATTAAAAAAATAGCCAGCGCCAAAATAAATTTTTTCATAAAAATCACCTTACCTTTGAAAAATTTTCGACAAATCTACAACACAGCCCGCCCAACTTAAACCCACGCCAAAACCTGTAAGCAAAACTTTTCGCAATCGCGCAGGAGCAACGGACTTGATAACCTGCTCAATCGCGTAGGGAACACTGCCCGAAATTAAATTGCCGGATTTAGAGATATCATTGAAGTACGGCACATTTTCAAGCGCGGCTTTCGCCCGCAGATATTCCAAAATTAATTTATTCGCCTGGTGAAAAATGCAATAGTCCAAATCTGCGCGAGTAAGTTTAGCTTTGGCAAGCACATCGTCAATCAGTTTGGGTATTTCGTGCAAAGTGAAATAGGCAAGCGCCGCGCCGTCCATATGAATGTCGTAATTGGAATGGACATTGCCGCCAGCGTCCGTTTCAAAAATTTCCGGATTGTCCCGCGGCAAAAATTTACTGCCGCCAACCGGAATGTACAGTTTGTCGAAACGTGCGCCGTCAGTTCCGAAAACAAACGCACGAATATTCTCCGCGGATTCTTCGACAGCCTCAAGCCACGTGGCAGTTGCGCCATCGCCGAACAGCGGGCGTATCGCTAAATCCCGCGCGTTAATGTATTTCGTGTAAACGCTCGAAGTTATCAGCAAAACATTTTTGACTAAGCCGGTTTCAATCAAGCCCTTAGCCGTTGCCAAAGCGTAAATGTAGCCCGAACAGCCCAGCGAAATATCCATACTGCCGACGTTTTTTGAAAGTTTGAGCCGAGCTTGAATTTGCGCCGCCGTATGCGGACCGAGATAATCCGGATGTTGCACGCACAGCAAAATAAATTCTATATCGTCGCGGTTGATTTTGTATTCGTCAAAAAGTTTTTCCGCCGCCTTGACTGCCAAATCGCTTGCCGCCTCGTCCTTTGAAACAACGTGCCGCTCTTCGACGCCGATTTTTTTTATGACGCGCCGCTCAATCAGCTCAGCATTTTTCTCAACAATTTCCGGCAGATACGAAGACACCGCCCTAATTCTTGCAAACAAAATTTTCAACTCCTTGCCGCCGGTATTTTAGACTATTTACCGATTGTAAGCAAGCGCAAAAATAAAAATGAGCCCAGCCGATTGACTAAGCTCAGATTTTTGAATTGTCCCGCCATAACAACGCAGCCGAAAATCTTTGTGTTATGCTACAATAAGAATCGCGCCTTAATCTTTAGTTTCGTCTTGTTTAGGTTTTTCCATGTGATTGAGCGCGTATTCGCAGCACTGACTTACCAGATTATTCACGGAAACGCCTTGTTGTTGGGCGACTTCGGCAAGGCGTTTCACCAAGTCAGTCGGCATGCGAAAAGTTTTGTTGACCATTTCGATTTTTTTCACAGCAAACATAAAAATCTCCCCCTTTCGACAATATTTTAGAGGAGATTTTAAAGCTATTATACACCAAGAATTTTTAATCGATATATAAGTGTAAAAGTACTTAAATTTTTAAGGAGCTGATGATTATGGCAAATCCGGACGTCGACAAATACGCGGGCAATTATTCGGATTCGGGTTTATTTTCCAAAGTCAAAAACGCCGTCAAATCGGCGGGGCTCGGTTTGGTTTATAAATCGCTTCAACTTTTCTATGTTGCCAAAAACCCCAACGTGCCCATGCACATTCGCGCAGCCGTCATTGCGCCGCTCGGTTATTTCATTTCGCCGATTGATTTAATTCCGGACATTACGCCGTTTGTCGGTTACTCGGACGATGCCACGGCGATTGCGGGCGCTATGGCTCTGGCGCAGATGTACATTACCGACGATATCAAACAACAGGCTAAAAATACGATTCGACAATTTTTCGGCGAAAAGACTGCGGCTAGTCTCAGCTAAAAAATTTTTCCGCTAAAAATAAAAATTCGGGCGAGGCGCTAAACCTTGCCCGTTTATTTTTATTGAAATTTGAAAATATCAGTAATGGTGTCTGCCATTTCTGCGGTGGTTGTTCCAATCGTCGTCGTCATAATCGTCGTCATCATAGTCGTAGTCATCATCGTAATAGCTGTGTCTTCTGTGGTTGCTACTTTTTGATACGAGTTTGATTTGAATAGCTTCAAGTCTCAAGCCTTTGCCGGTAGTTCCTGCAACAGCGCCGTTTTTAACCCAGCCCTGCCAGCCTTCCTTTTCAACGTGAACTCTGTATTGAACATCATAGAGATTTGCATAGCTGCCGGTTAATTTAATTTTGATAGCTTCCATTCTCAAGCCCTGGTCGATTGTACCGGCGATTTGACCGTCATGTTTCCAATTTTGCCAGCCTTCATCTTGAACGTGAGCGCTGTATTCGATACCGCTGCCATCGTCAAGCGAAATTCTGATAGCCTCAAGGCGTCTGCTCTCTCCAACAGTTCCGGCAATTTCGCCTTCGTCAACGGTGTCTAACCAACCTTCGTCTGCAACGTAAGCCTCGTAAAAAAGCCGAGAATGTTGCGCGGCATTGGCAACCGCCAACTGCGCGACCGCCAAAAATGCAAAAAACACTGCGGCAAAAACTTTTTTCAAGCCAACCACACCCTTAAAAAAAAAATAATCGGAGTTGTGAGATTTGAACTCACGACCTTCTGCTCCCAAGGCAGACGCGCTAACCAAACTGCGCTAAACCCCGATATTTGAATTATATCACAGCAAAAAATTTTGACAAGGATATCTGCAAAAAAAAATTGCCCGCCGCGCCGACGAGCCGCTAAAATATGTTCAATATCTTTGACGACGTTCACGCCCGCTCCAATCGTCGTACCTGTTTCTGCGGTTATCGTAACGGTTGTTGTTGCGGTTGTCATTTCTGTTGTTGTAATTGCCGTTACTTTTAGCCACAAGTTTAATTTGAATAGCCTCAATCCTCAAGTTTTGACCGGTAGAGCCCGCAGTTTCGCCGTTTTTCGCCCAGCCGAGCCAGCCTTTTTTCTCGACGTGTACCCTGTAATAAATATCGTACATATTGGCGTAATTGCCGGTCAATTTGATTTTAATTGCCTCCATGCGAAGACTTTGCCCCATAGTGCCGGCAACGTTACCGGAACTTCGCCAACTTTGCCAGCCTTCCTTTTCGACGTGCGCGCAATATTGGATACCGCCGCCGCCCATCGAAATTCTGATAGCCTCAAGCCGTCTGCCCTGTCCGGTAGTTCCGGTGGCAACATTATCGCCGACTTCAGACAACCAACCGCTTTTTTCGATATAAACTTGATAACGCAACGGCGATTGAGCCGCGCTCGCAACGGACAATTGCGCGACAGTAAAAAATGCGAAGAACAACGCTGCCAAAAATCTATTCATGCCGACCACGCTCCTTGATAAAAAATAACTCTCGATTGGTTAAATTTTATCACAGTAAAAATTTTTGGCAAGCGTCAAACGGTAAATTTAATCAAAATTTAATGAATCAAAAGATTGTTCGTAAAAACTAACAACTAAAGATATATTTTGACGAAGTCGAAGGCTCAATAGAATTTTCAACACAAAAAAAATGCCCGCCATAGCGAGCAACTAAAGATATATTTAAACGAACGTGGAGGCTTAAGCGAATTTGTAATAATCCACGGATTTAATTTCAATCGGAGCGTCAATCGGCGCGAAAACGATATCGTCAGAAGTCGTACGCGGATAAACGCGGGTTGTGGAAGCGTATTCGCCGCCGTTAACGAAAAGTTCAATCGAAGAGCGGTCGAGGTAGAAGCGCCATTCCATAGTTTCGCACGGATCGATTTGGAACTCACGAACGCCCTTGCCGCCAGCGCCTGCAAAGTCGCGATTGAGTGCGATAACTCTTTCATTCGGCTCATAGCTGAAGACAGTCTTTTCGGGCTGTTCAGTTTCGCTGCCTTCGCCAACGCGCAATTCGATTTTGAACGCCTGTTTCGGGTCAATTTCAACAATGAGTTCGCCGACGCTGCCTTTGACGCCGTCAAGTTTCGTGGGCTTGTCGATTTTAACGTTTTGATAGCCGACGTGTTCTTTGCGCAAACCTTTAAGTTCTTCCGGCGGAACGGTGAGGACTTTACCGTCTTCGCGCATTTTGAGTTCGCGCGGAATTGTGAGCATAGTTGCCCAGCCGTCAGCCTGTTCGGGGAACGGACTTTGCCACGCCGCCATCCACGCGATAATGAAGTAACGTCCGGTATCGGGGTGTTTCATCAGTGTGGTTGCGTAGAAGTCGAAGCCGTAATCGAACGTGTAAAAATCGCCGTGCGTGAAGACGCCTTGATCGTAATCGAGCGTGCCGACCATGTAACCTGCCTGGTGAATGTTATGGAAGAGGCGACCCTGCGGTGGGACGTGTTGCGGCGAAATAATCATGACATATTTATCGCCGAAATGCGCAAAGCCCGGGCATTCCCACATTGTACCTTCGGAATAATCCGGTTTAGAAATGGCAACGATGGATTTGTACGTCCAATCGAAGAAATTATCGGATTCGAACAAAACAATTTGCGTGCGCGAACGGTCGTGGATTCTGTTACCGATTACGCAGTAATATTTGCCGTTGTGTTCCCAAATTTTTGGATCTCTGAAGTCGATATTGGCGATAATCGGGTGACCGTTCGGGATGTCAATAACAGGATTCTTTTCGTATTTGGTGAAGTGAATGCCGTCTTCGGAATAAGCGTAGCATTGACGTTCGGTTACGTTGCCGCCGCCTGCGCTGCCGGACGGATTGTAGCCGGAAGGATTCGCGGAAGCATTAACGCCGCCAGGACCGTTGAAGCGCTGACTGGTGTACATAAGCCAAAGTTTACCTTCAAATTCGAAGCCGCAGCCGCTGAAGCAGCCGTCCCAGTCGTACCACTCATGACCTTCGGAAAACGCGCCAGGCGCAATTGCAATGGGCTGATGTGTCCAATGGCAGAAATCTTTACTCGTGGAATGACCCCAATGCATGGGTCCCCAATCGACGGAGAACGGATGATGCTGATAGAAAATGTGATATTCGCCTTTGTACCAGCAGAAACCGTTAGGATCGTTGAGCCACGCAACCGGCGGAGCAACATGATAGAAAGGATACCATTTTGAAGCTTGAGCCACTTCAGGGGGTGGAAGAGCCATATCGAGACCTCCAAACATTTAAATTTTAGTTGTTGCAATTATTTTAAAGCCATACAGAAAAAAAATCAAGCAAAATTATCAATCCGCGCAAAAAAAAATTGCCCCAAAATCGAGGCGATAAAAAATTTTCCGGAGTTTAATTATATCTTTTCGGAACAGTAATTTCTTCCCCGTCGTCCTGCCAAAGAAGTTTCATAACCGCAGGCACGCACTTATCGATAACATTGCTGACAAAATAAATCATAGTGCCAACCTGTTTATCGGCTATCACGGCGTCGCCAAAAATCGTGAAGTCATACGCCACGAGAACGTCATTATCCGAATCCAGCGAAACCGTTATGTAGCGATATTTGCTATTGAGCGTGTTAATCACTTCCAACATCGCCGCGCGTTTGGCAAATGGAATAGCCCGCGCAATGTAGCAGCGAATTTTGCAATCGCCCGAGGCGTCAAGAATAAATTTCACGTCGAGCGTCGGCAAATATTTCGAGCCCATTGGAAGATTAAACAGCGTTTCGTCGTCAAGCTCTCGGCTTGTAAACTTCCAATCATTTTCCTCGAACGCATTTTTAATAACATCGATATAATTCAATTTTTCAGCCATAATAATCACTCCTTGCCGGTTATATTCAATGCGAACGCGAATATTCCTGCCGCGCAAATTGTTTCATTTTAACCGCGAAATTTCCCGTTCGGCTTCGTCTAAAGTTAAAATTTCCGTCGAAACATTCAGCCCTGCGCGACGAAGTTCAAGCATTAGCTGAGTAACCGACGGCGGCATTAATCCTGCGCTATTTAAAATTTCTGTTTGGCTGAAAAGTTTTCGCGGCGCGCCCGCGAATAAAATTTTGCCCTGCGCCAAAACTATTACGCGGTTTGCCAAAGCGGCGATGTCTTCCATTGCGTGCGACACGAAAAGTATTGTGACGCCTGCGCGATGGAGTTTTTTTATTTCGGTTAAAAGATTTTTTTTCGCCCGCGGGTCTAATCCGGCGGTTGGTTCGTCCAAAATTAAATATTTCGGTTTGAGCGCCAAAATTCCCGCAATGGCTACGCGGCGTTTTTGCCCGCCCGATAATTCAAACGGCGAAGAATTTTTTAAATCGGCGTCAAGCCCAACAAGTTTCATTGCCTCGTCCACGTGCGCCAAAATTTCCGCTTCACTCAAGCCCAAATTTTTCGGTCCGAATGCAATATCTTTCGCAACGGTTTCTTCAAAAAGTTGGTATTCCGGATATTGAAAGACAATCCCGATTTTGCGCCGCGCAGTTTTGGCGGAAATATTTTCGCCGTCAATTTCCACCGCGCCAATTTTCAAATCAATCAGCCCCGCGATAATCTGAATCAGCGTCGATTTGCCGCTGCCCGTGTGTCCGGCAATGGCAAGAAAATCGCCCTCGTTCACTTGAAAAGAAATTTCGCGCAGAGCAGTTTTCTCAAACGGAGTCCCTTCCATGTACGTGTAGCTGATATTTTTAACGTCAATCATTTGTCACGCCCCGCAAAATTTTTGATTCGGCAAATAATTTTTCGACAGATTTTTTCATCGTGCAATTTTTGATAACGGAATTATAACCCGCCACCGCAATTTTTTTACGCAAAGGCTCATTCGCCAAATAAAATTCGATTTTGTCAAGCAAATCTCCAGCGCCGCTGAAAGTTGCAAGGTCGGTTTCAAAATCCATCAGCCCGTGCGAATTTTGCCCGCTATTCATCAACTGAAAACTTTTCGTCGCGCAGATTTCAAAAGTCCGCGGGCTCAAACTTTTATGCGCCGCCGTGTTTATATTCACGCAAATTTTACTGCGCCGGTAAAGTTCCGCAACTTCCGCGGGCGCGAAAATCCGATTCTCCAAAAACTTTGCAAGCGCCGGTTGACGCCGCCGAAACAAATATTTCTTCCAAAAATGTTTATCGTCATAAAAAATGCCGCCGATTTTCACCGACCAATTTTTTTCACAGGCACGCGCGCAAATTTTGTTCAGCAGAAAAAGCCGCTCCTTCGACGCCAAACCTACAAATGAAATATCGACGTCGCGCTCACATTCCCGCGGAAAATAAATTTTGTCATTCGCGCCCAGCGGCAAATATCGCGCAAATTTGTTTTTCGCCGCCAAAGATTTTAAATCCTCGTACTCAAAGCAAAAAATTTCGTCAGCCAAATCGATTACGTTGCTCAAATTTTGCCCGCCGTGAATCGAATCCCACAACCACGCAATAACTTTGTACTGCGCGAGAAATTTTTGAACAGCCGCCGGAATTTGCGCGCCATTCAAAATCAAAACGCAATCCGGCTGAAATTCTGCGCATTTCGTTTTCAGCGCCGCCACCAAATTTTTGTCGTAAATTTTTTCCGCAGCCCGATAGCCCAATTTGTAAAGCCGTTGCTGAAAATACGTACAGTTTAAATAAAAAATCGCCATCTCGAAAATTTCAACTTGACAGCCGCGATTTTTCATTTCGGCGAAAATGCTGTTGGAAATCGGGCGCAATTGCTCATTCGCGGGCGCTATGATTAAAATTTTCATCGCTTAATCGCCTCGGCTAATTCTGCCGCCGTCAAAATTCCCGCGGGCAATTTCAAGCGCGCCGCCAATTCCGCCGCAACCGGTACGTCAAGCCCCAGCCGTTTCATTTCCCGCACGTCGGAAAATATTTCGCGCGGTGTCCCGATTTTTAAAATCTTGCCGCCTTCCATTACAACGACCCTGCCAGCCTGCGCCGCCTCTTCCATAAAATGAGTTATCAAAATTATCGTCAAGCCCTGCGCGTGCAATTTTCGTATCGTCGACAAAACTTCGCGGCGTCCTTGCGGGTCGAGCATCGCCGTCGGTTCGTCGAAAACAATTATTTTTGTGAGCATTGCAACCGCGCCCGCTATTGCTATTCGCTGTTTTTGTCCGCCGGATAATTTGCTCGGCGAAAATTTTTTGTAGTCAGCCATATTCACCGTATCCAGCGCCAAATCTACGCGTCGCCGAATTTCAGCCGGCTCAATTCCCAAATTTTCCGGTCCAAATGCAATATCGTCTTCGACAATCGCCGCAACAATTTCGTTGTCCGGATTTTGAAAAACCATTCCAACATTTTCGCGCACGCGCCAAAGATTTTCTTCGTCGGCGGTGTCAATTCCGTTGACAAAAACTTTGCCCGCCGTCGGTTTCAAGAGCGCGTTAAAATGTTTCGCCAAAGTCGACTTGCCGCTGCCATTTGTGCCGATAACCGCAACAAATTCGCCTTCGCCAATTTCCAAATCAATATCGTCAAGCGCAACTTTACCATTCGCGTAAACGTGTCGCAGATTTTCAACCTTAATCATTGAACAGCGCCCTCATTGCCGCCGCGTAAAAATTTTCTTCGGTCGTACCGGCGGACGCATTTAATTTCATCATCGGCAGCCGCAAAAGTTTTCGCACAATCATTCGCGTCATTTGTTCGACTGCGCGCCGTTCGTCTTCGGTTAAATTCGGCAATTTGTTTGACACCCGCTTTAATTCGCGCTCACGAATTTTTTCAGCCCGCGCTGATAAATCTGCCATCAGCGGTTGGAATTTCAAATATTTAAAGCGCTCCAACATTGCCGTAACGTCCGCCTCAATTATTTTTCGCGCAGATTTCGCTTCTTCCTGCCGCGCCTTGATATGCGATTCTACGACGGATTCTAAATCGTCAATGTTGTAAAGCATGACGCCTTTGATTTTGCCGACTTCGGGGTCGACGTCCCGCGGCACGGCTATATCTATGAAAAAAATCCCGCGTCCTGCGCGACGTGTCATTAATTGTTGAGTTTGCCACGGCTTGACTACGTAATGCGGCGCGCCCGTCGAAGTTACGATTATGTCAACGTCAGCCGCGCTAATCATCGCATTTTCCCAGGAAACCGCTTCGCCGCCGATTTTGTCAGCCATTTCAACCGCGCGCTCCAAATGGTGATTCGCTACGAAAATTTTATTGACGCCGTGAGCCTTCAAATGTTGAGCCGTTAATTGCGCCATTTTTCCCGCGCCAAATATAAGCGCAGATTTATTTTCAAGCCCGCACAATTTTTCAGCCGCCAATTCCACCGCTGCCGAACTTACCGATACCGAATTGTATGCAATTTTCGTTTCCGTGCGAATATTTTTGCCGGACGATATCGCCTTGTGAAAAAGCATATTCAAAATCGTGTGCGTTGCGCCGAGATTTTTCGCCAACATGTAAGCGTCTTTAACTTGCGAAAGAATTTGCCCTTCGCCCAAAATCAGCGAATCCAAACTCGCCGCCACTTCGAACAAATGACGAATGCAATTTTCGCCGCTGTATTCGTACAGATAATTTTCCACAGCGCCGCCGCCGATTAAATCATTCATAAAATTTTTTAAGCTGTTCGCGCAGGAGTCCGCCGTCACCGCGTAAATTTCAGTCCGGTTGCACGTCGACAAAATCACCGCTTCATTCAAGCCGTCGTATTCGTCGAGATTTTCAAGCGCCTGCCGTATCGTCTCTTTGCTGAAGGAAAATTTTTCGCGAATCTCTATCGGCGCGGTTTTATAATTTAAGCCCAGCACTTGTAACTGCATTTTTAATTTTTGCCTCCAAATTTTTAAGGTCGCCGCGTTTTTGCCAAATTTCCGGCGTCAAAACTTCGCGCCAAAATTTTATCCGCGCCTGGTGAGTGGGAAGTTGCGGCTGAATTTCTGCGCGATACTTTGAAATAATTTCCACCGCCGCGCCAAAATTGCTGTCAAATTCGCCCTCAAGCATAGTCCGAACAAAACGCGAAAAAGCCGGTGAACTGCCGCCCGTCGATATCGCCAAAAGAAAATCGCCGCGCCGAATCCTCGACGGCACAATAAAATCGCTCGAAATATCGTCAACAATATTCACCAGAAAATGTTTGGCGCGCCCGTCCTGCGCGATACGCTGATTTAAATCGTGGTCATTCGTCGCCGCAATCAAAATCACGCCGCTTGAAATTTTCTCGGCAGAATAATTTTCGCGAATCAAATTGACGTCAAGCCGCTCAATTTCGGGGCAAATTTCCGGCGCGATAACGTCAACCTGCGCGCCTGCCTCCAAAAGCCCGATAATTTTGTCGTGAGCAATTTTCCCACCGCCCACAACCACGCATTTTTTGTTTTGCAAATTGATATTAACCGGATAAAAATTCATAGCTCAATCCCCCGCGTGCGTATTGTAGTTAACATTTTGCGGCACGCCAACGCCCGCGCCATTAATCACGTGCGCCGTTATAAAAATCAGCAATTCGGATTCAGATTTATTTTTTTTGTGCGAACGGAAAAGCGCGCCCAATATCGGCAAATCGCCCAGGAACGGAATTTTGCTGACGCTCTTGCCTTCTTCAGCGCCAATCAAGCCGCCAATTACCATAGGCTCGCCGTCCCGCACAGTCACCGTCGTATCTGCCGAGCGCGTATTGAATTGATACGCCTTCAAATCGGAAACATATTGCGGCGTGCTAACTTCGGTGTGAATTGTGGCGGTAATTGTTCCATCGGCGTTGACGCGCGGCGTGTACTTCAAAATAATTCCGGCGTCGCGATATTCAAACGAAGTCGTTGTTGTCGAATTTGTAATTGACTCTCGCGGCACGGGTACGGAGCTGCCAATGTTTATCACAGCCTCTTTGCCTTGAATGGTCGTAACGTTCGGGCGGGAAAGAATTTTAGCTTTGCCGTTCGTAACGAGTGCGTTAATCTGCGCGCCGTAATAAAATTCAAACGGTATGCCCAAAGGTCCGCGCCCAAATTGAATAATGCCGTAGCCGGTGCTATCGTTAGATTTGCGCGTGTAGGTTTCTTTTTCAATAATTCTGCCGGAGTTGGTTTCATTTATTTCAATTTCACGTTCCGGATATTGCGGCGCTGTCGACCAAAACCAATTTATTCCTAAATTTTTGCTGGCGTTTTTGTCAATCGCCAAAATCTGCGCCTCAACCGAAACCTGCTTGAGTTCCACGTCCAACTGCGCCAATAAATTTCGCGCGCGCTCATATTCAGCTTCTGTGCCAAACAAAATTAAGCTGTTTGTTTCCGCGTTAATCATAATTCTATCTTCGCGTTTGATATTTTCGCGCGTGGTTGTTTCGTCGCCGTCTTTGAAACTGTAACGATAAGTATAACTGCCGTCATTGTTTCGCGTGCGCGTCATTTGGTCGGGAATTTTTTCAGTGTCTGGGTCAAGTGTTCCAACAACAGCTTTTCGCAAAATTTCAGCGTCGCCAAATTTTATCGGTAAAACATAACTTTTCATAGGCGCGCCGCCATAAATATTCGCCGTCACAATATAGATATTTCCGTCGCGAATCAAATTCAAGCCGTTGGTTTTGGCGATAATCTCAAGCGCCTTTTCGGGCTCAACGCCGTTTAAAGTTATTGAAGTCGTGCCCTTCACCGAATCGTCGACAGAAACATTCAAGCCGCCGGTGCGCGCCACCAACATTATCGCCGAGCGCAAATCCGAATTGTGCACGTTCAACTCCATCGGCGCGGCATAAACATTCGACGCAATAAAAAAAGCTGCCGCGGCTGTCGACAGCAATTTTTTCATTAACAATTCCCCCAGTCAGTCAAACAAGAAAATTACATCGTCAATAAATTTCAGCGCGGATTTTTCCGAAAGTACGGCGCGCGGCTCGTGCTGTCGAATTTCTTCGCGCAGGATTTTTAATTGCGGGTCAAGCGCTTTGTTTATCAGCGAATCCAGCGCCAATCTGTCGGCAGCGGCTATTCTTTGAAATTGTTCAAGCTGCGGCTGACATTCCGATAAAATTTCCGGCAGTAAATTTTTCAGCAAAATCGCGGCGGATTTTTCCATTTCGGTTATCATTTTTGACAGTTGATAAGAATCTAATCTTTGTCCTTCGAGAAAATTTTGGATAACCGCGTCCGCCGCCGCTTTAAATTCCGGCGAATCAGCTGCGCCAACTTTCGCCCAGGAATTTTCCATGTGCCGCGAATGGCTTGCAAAAATTTTCATTGCGGGCGTCAATCTGCCGAATTGAGCCTTCAAAGCCGCGTCCCAGGATTTTTCCGCGTCGTAAGTTTCCGGCGAATTGGAATAAACCGCGCCCGTAGCCAATGCGATTTTCGACAACTCATATTGCCCCATTGGATTAAAAAAAATCGCTTGAACATTTTTAGTCGGCAATTTTTCAATCGCGCCGAGCGCCAGCTTAGCATTTTTATCGCCGCCGTCCGTCACCGCGTAATCGTTCACCGGATAATTCCACCAAATCCCCAAATCGCGCCCGTAAATTTTGCACGCCGCTTGAAAATCCGCGTCCGTGATACCGTCGCAAACAACGCCGTCGCCCGTGTACAGCACCACAATTCGCCTATTCAGCGCGCCCGCAAAATCCGCCGTGTAATTATTCGCGTTTTGGAGCATATCCGCGCGGTAATATTCCGTCGGCACGGTGATTAGCGGCTCAATGTCATAATGCTTTTCGCGCAGAGCCGCCTGCAAATTGTTCAGAAATTCGGCTTGAAGTTTGCCGTCCTCGTGGTGAATGCCGTTTTCGTCTTTCAAATCGTCAAAGAAAATCGCGAAATTGCGCACGCCGATTTTGTAAACCGATTCGATTTTGCGCAGAATTTTTTTGAAGTCAGCATCGCCCTTCTCGCCGGAGTAATTCAAAGTTTGCCCGGGCGAAATTGCGAAAATAAACCGCACGCCGTTTAGATTCGCCGCGTCAACCAATTTAGAAAGCTCAGCAAGTTTTTCGGGCGGATAAGCAACGCGCCACTTTTCGCGGTGATACGGATCGTCTTTCGGCGCGTAAATGTAGGCGTTCAAATTATTCAGCCGACAAAATTTCATCAAGTCAAGCCGCTGTTCGAAAGTCCACGGCTCGCCATAAAAACCTTCAATAACGCCGCGCATTGGTATTGGCGTCGCAAAACTCGTTCCCGAAATTAAAAGCGCCATTAACATTGTCAATAAAAATTTTTTCATCGCTGGCTTTCCTGGTATTGGCGGAAATTTTTCAAAATGCAAATCGGGCGTTTCTCTGACGCGTTGCCAAATGGATTATCAATCAACAAATCGCTTGCCAATTGCGCATTCATACCCGCCGTCGCTCCAACAATTCTTGAGCGTTTCAAATCGTTGACATCGGCAATCATAGCGCCAAAACAGCCGAGGCGTTCTTTCAGCGCGTTGCAAACCTGTTCGGGATTTTCCGGTCCGTAAACAACGCATTTGTCGAAAGGCGGCATTGTACCGGTAACATCGTCAATCAGCGCCGCTTGACGCCCGCCCCATTTATAAAACAAGCCGCGTTGCCCGATAACTTTTCCCAAAAATCCGGCAAACAGCGCAAATGCTACGCGCCATTCGCCTTCCTTGCGCATAAGAGCCTGCATACCGTGCGGCGTCGCCAAAGAGCCGTAATCCGGAATGAACCGGCAGCAAAACCGCGCCAACAAACTAATCTGCATTTCGTCGGGGCGAATAATATTGCCCTGCGTAATCGCAACGACGCTTTCAGCCACCGTCACGACGTCGTCCGGTCCAATGCGGTTTTTCGTGTATTTCTCGATAACGTCAACGATATCATCTTTCGGCGTCAAAATGCGCGTCGATACCGGAATTGTTTCTACTGCCATAAATTTTTACTCCTTTACCAATTTTACGCCGGTCAGCTTTGAAAGTTCGTCTGCCGTCAAGAACATTCGCGCTATCGAAAAATGCATCGGCGTCCGCCCTACTTCGCGGTAAATAAATTCTATCGGAAAATCCACCATATGACTAATCGCCTCATTGAGCGACATATTTTTTCGCGCAGTCAACGTAACTTTCGCAACCAGATTGACGCTTTGCTGGTGTTCCAAAACAAGCGCCTCGAAATAATCATCTTCGCGCGGTTTGCCCTCACGCTCAGCTTTGCCGCGAACTGCAATTCCGTCGTACTGCTCAAACGGCAGCTGCGGCTTACAAATCGCGTCAACAATCATTGCGCTTTGCTGCCCTTCGTTGCGAAATTCTATCGTTGTGGAAAGTGTAACGGATTTATCGTCGCGCGATTCGATTTTAAAAGGCGTCCGACTTTCAAGTTTCGGCACAACTTTTTCCTGCCCGCGATTCTTCAGATAAATAAAAATCGCCAGGCAAAATACCACCGCCGCGATTAAAACCCCTTCGAGAATTACCATTGATAAAAATCTCCCTCCAAAAAATCTTGCCAATCTCGGCAAGTGCGTTTAAAATGTTTATAACCTTGTTATTTTAACGGTTAATTTTGAAAATGTAAAGGAACTGGTTATGCTCAAAAAAATTTTAGTTGTGAAATTGAGCGCGCTGGGCGATGTCATTCACGCTTTGCCGGTAAGCTACGCGATTAAGGAAACTTTCCCCGACGCGCATTTAACCTGGGTTGTCGAGCCGCCCGCTTACGATATTGTGAAAATGAATCCGTGCGTGGATAAAATTATTATTTTTCGCAAAAAAGAATTTCGGACGCTGAAAGGTTTTGCGCGAAATTTTTTCCCGTTCAAGAGCGAAATTCAAGCTGAAGATTATGACGCGGTTTTGGATTTGCAGGGGCTGTTCAAATCGGCGGCGATAGCTTTTTTTGCAAAATCGAATATCAAATTGGGCGTGTGCGATATGCGCGAATTGAGCGGGCAAATTTCAAAGCCGGTGATTGGCGAAAATGCGCGCGGTCACATTGTCGACAGATATTTGGACACGGCGCGGGCGATTGGCTGCCGCGTCGATAAAGTTGTTTTTCCGCTGGAAATTCCCGCCGACGCAATAAAAAAAGCCGACGCCATTTCTGAGCAAGCCGGTCTTGTTGTTGAAAATCCGTACGTGGCGCTGGCGGTTGGCGCGAGCTGGGAAACCAAACGCTGGTCTGCTGAAAATTTCGCGGCGCTCAGCGATTGGTTTTACAGCGTCGAAGTTACGCCGGTGCTGATTGGAAACGGCGCTGCCGAAGAGCAAATCGCGGCTGAAATTTCGGCTAAGTCAAAAATCCCGCCGATTAATCTTGTTGGCAAAACAAATCTGATGGAACTTTCGCACGTGTTGAAAAATTCGCGGATTGTGATTGGCGGCGATACCGGAACGACGCATTTATCGACGGCGCTCGGTGTTCGCACGCTGATGATTATGGGTCCAACTCAAGCCGCGCGCACCGGTCCTTACGGGCAAATTCAAAATGCGCTGGAAGTCGACAGAGATTGTAAATATTGCCGCAAGCGCATTTGTCCCAAAGGCGAAAATTGCTTATCGGCGGTAACGGTTGACGCGGTTATCAATAAAATTTTGAGCATTAAGTGAGCCGCTCAATCACAAAAAAAGTTGCGTTGACTTTCGCAAATAAAATTCCGGCGTCGTCAAGCAAGCCGCATTCGCAAATCATAATCTGGTTGCCGTTGTGCAAAACTTGAGCGTTGGTAATAATTTTCGTGCCGATTAAAACAGGACGCATAAATTCAATCGTCATTGAAACGGTGACGACTTTTTTATTTCGCGCAAAACAAGCCGCGCCCATAGCCGTATCAGCCATCGTGGTTAAAACGCCGCCGTGCAAAATGTCATAACAATTTGAGTGTTTCTCCGCGACAGTCAGCGCCAATTTGACGCCGCCGTCTTCGTTCGGCAAAATTTCAACGCCGAGATAATCGCAAATTGTATTGTCGTGGCAAAATTTTATAACCTGCTCCTGCGTCAAATTTATCACTCCAAATTTTTTACGATTATGTCAAACCTGCGCGAAATTGTCAAATTTATTACGGCTTTTACAGGAAGAATTTTTTTCGCGTCGAAATTTACATTGTCAAAATATTGTAGGAGGCTTTTATTTTAATGAATTGTTTTGAAACAGATCTTGGCGGCAGAAAATTGATCGTCGAACAGGGCAAAATGGCTAAGCAGGCGAACGGCGCGGTGCTCGTAAGATACGGCGATACAGCGGTATTGGTTGCCGTGACTTCTTCGGCGAAACCGCGTGAAGGCGCAGATTTTTTCCCGCTAACCGTGGACTACGAAGAAAAAATGTATTCGTCCGGAAAAATTCCAGGCAGTTTTTTGAAACGTGAAGGGCGTCCGCAAACCAGCGGAATTTTGCGCAGCCGTTTAATCGACAGACCGATTCGCCCGCTTTTCCCCGAAGGTTTTAGAAATGACGTGCAAGTTACCGCAACCGTCATTTGCTACGACCCCGATAATGCGCCCGAAATTCCCGCAATGCTCGGCGCGTCCTGCGCGATTTGCATTTCAGATATTCCATTCAACGGACCGATTGCGGGCGTGCGCGTAGGCAGGATTAACGGCGAATTTATTATCAACCCCACGCAGGAACAAGCCGAAACTTCCGATTTGGATTTGATGGTTGCCGGTTCGGCTGACGCGGTTATGATGGTTGAAGCAGGCGCGAAAGAATTGCCCGAGGAAGTTGTACTTGAGGCGATTTTATTTGGGCACGAGGAAATTAAGAAACTCGTTGCCTTCCAAAATGAAATTGTCGCGCAGGTTGGCAAGCCTAAGAAAGATTATCCGCTTTTCCACCCGAATGAAGAAATTGACGCGGCAGTGCGTGAAATTGCGCCGGAAAAAGTTGACGCCGCCATTCGCAATCCCGATAAACTTGCACGCGACGCCGCCATTGACGCCGTACAGGAAGAAATTACCGCCGCGCTCCTTGAAAAATTTCCCGCGGAAGAATACCCTACCGCCGAACAGGAAATTGGCGAAGTTTTTTACAAAGTCAAGAAAGACGTTGTGCGCCGTATGATTACCCACGAAAAAATTCGTCCCGACGGCAGGGAACTTGAGGAAGTGCGCCCAATCAGCTGTGAAGTTGGACTTTTCGCAAGAACGCACGGCTCGGGACTTTTTACGCGCGGGCAGACGCAAGTTTTGACAATCACAACGCTTGGCTCAATCGGCGACGAACAAATTGTTGACGGGCTCGACCCCGAGTATACCAAACATTATATGCACCATTATAATTTCCCCGGCTTTTCGGTTGGTGAGGCAAGACCTTCGCGCAGTCCCGGGCGGCGTGAAATTGGACACGGCGCTTTGGCTGAACGCGCCCTTGAACCGGTTGTTCCTTCGATTGAAGATTTTCCGTACACAATCCGCCTCGTCTCTGAAGTGCTTGAATCGAACGGCTCAAGTTCAATGGGCAGCGTTTGCGGCAGTACTTTGAGTTTGATGCAGGCTGGCGTGCCCATTAAGCGCCCTGTGAGCGGCGTAGCAATGGGTTTAGTTAAGTCTGACGATAAATATACCATATTGACTGACATACAGGGCTTAGAGGACGCGCTGGGCGATATGGACTTCAAAGTCGCCGGTACGACCGAAGGCGTCACTGCTATTCAAATGGATATTAAAATTGCCGGTATAACCCGCGAAATTTTATCCGACGCCCTCGCGCAGGCGAAACGCGGCAGGAGTTTTATTCTCGGAAAAATGCTCGAATGTATCAGCGAACCGGCGGCGGAACTTTCGCCCTATGCGCCGCGCGTTATGACTATGAAAATTCCCGTTGAAAAAATCCGCGAAGTTATCGGCACGGGCGGCAAAATGGTTAACAAAATCATTGACGAAACCGGCGTTACGATTGACATTAAAGACGACGGCAATATTTTCGTCACTTCCACCGACGTTGACGGAATTAAGCGCGCGCTCAAGATGATCGAAGATGTCATTCACGATTTTGAAATTGGCGAAATTTACGAAAACGCGCCGGTTACGCGCATTGAAAGTTTCGGCGCATTTGTTGACTTGTTGCCCGGGCGCGAAGGGCTTTGTCATATTTCGCAGCTTGCAAATGAGCGCGTTGAAAAAGTCGAGGACGTTGTTAAAATTGGCGATACGTTGACGGTTAAAGTTGTCGAGATTGACGAAAAGGGGCGCGTTAATGTAAGCCACAAAGCAACTTTGCCGCCGTCCGATTTGAGCCGCAACGCCCGCAGAAATTTCGACAGCCGCAGCGATAAGAAACCCTTTGACAAGAAACCTTTTGACAGGAAACCTTTTGACAAAAACAACGACCGCAACGGCAACCGCCCGCCGCGCAGAAAGGTTTGATTTGCCGTGAAAATTTTTACGCTGATAATTGCGCTGATTTTCGCGCTGAATGTTTCAACGGTTTTTGCCTCCGAACTTTCCAACGGCGTGAATAATTTTGGTTGGAATTACTATAAGACGCTCGATAAGGACGAAAATATTTTTTATTCGCCGTACAGTTTAGCCGCCGCGCTTAGCCTTTTGGCGAATGGCGCGATTGGAAAAACTAAGCAGGAAATTCTCGCCGTGCTGTACGCCAATTCCATGAAAGAATTGAACGACGGCTTTGCCAAATTTCACGGCGCTATGGCTGATAATTATTCTGACGGGCGGCTTCTGCGCGAATCCAATTTGTTGCTCATTGACGAAGATTACGCCGGCAACGGAATAAATTTGCGCTTCAAAAAAAATGCCGAGAAAAATTACGGCTCTGAAGTCGCGCTTGTCGATTTTCGAAATGATATCACCGCCACAAAAAAACAAATCACCGGCTGGGTTGACAAAGTTACGAATCATTTAATCCCGAATTATCAATCTATCGCCACGGAAGATACCGCCGTCGATTTGCTGAACGTGATTTATTTCAAAGGCGAATGGAACAGCGCTTTCAAAACCAACGACACGCGCGAAAGAATTTTCCACAACAAGGATTTTTCGACTTCAAAGATTGAAATGATGCACAAAATTTTCGACGAAGAAATTTCCTACTACGCGGACGAAAAATATCGCGGGATTGAATTGCCGTACAAAAAATCTGCGAATGATACCGTCGTGGCAATGTACGTGATTCTGCCGGTTGACGAAAATAATTTGAATATCGCCGACGATTGGGACGCCGAAAAAATTTCCTACCGCGAAAATTTTTTGAACCAGATTAAAAACGCGCCGGTTAACGGCAGGGAGATTCATTTGGATTTGCCGAAATTCGAATTTGACATTAAAACTGATTTGATGGAAAAATTGTGGCAGGTTGGGATTCAGCTCGCCCTAACCGATTACGCCGAATTTTACAACATTATCAACGGCGTTTCTTTGAAGATTGACGCCGCCGTTCACCAGGCGAAAGTCAAAGTCGACGAGCAGGGCACTGAAGCCGCCGCCGTCACCGAGATTGATATGGTTGAGACAACCGCACTTTCGCCGGAATATAAGCAGATTATTGAATTTCGCGCAGATATGCCTTTCGTTTTCGTGATTCGCGATGTTCCGAATGAAATTAATTTGTTCACCGGCACTGTCAACAAACTTTGAAAAATTTTCCGCAAAAAAATTAACGCCGCTGATTGGAAGGCGGCGCTTTTTTATTTGACACAAAGAAATATTCTGCTACAATCTGTCTAGAAATTACTTCACAGGCACGCAATGTTTGTTGTTGATATCGGCAACTTTTTGGACGCGGCGGCGATATTTTTCAGCCGTCAAAGGTTCAGTCTTGAGCCAAACTTTGACAATCTCCATGGCGATTGCACTGCCGATAATTTTTCCGCCAATGCAAAGCACGTTCGAATCGGTGTGTTCGCGGGAAAGTTGCGCGCAGAAAGGATCTTGACAAACCGCCGCGTAAATCCCGTAAATTTTGTTGGCGATTAAAGCGCTGCCGTAGCCGACGCCATCAACGAAAATTCCGCGGTCGCATTCGCCCTTAGCCACCGCCAAAGACGCCGGATAAACAAAGTCCGACAAATCGCAGGCGTTTTCGTCGTACGTGCCGAAATCTTTAACTTCGTAGCCCTGGCTCTCAAGGTAAGCTTTAATCTCATTTTTGAGCCGAGTACCCGCGTGGTCGTTTGCCATTGCAATTTTCATTCAAATTCCCCCTCAAGGTTCACACATTGCAAAACTTTTGCTTATAAATTCGATACCAAAAAAAAATTTCCTGTTGAAAAATTTGGAGGCTGCTATGAAAAAATTATTTGGTTTGTTAATGACGGCGCTATTGATTTTGCTGAACGTGGGCTGTCTTGCCGCGGAAAAAAAATCTGACGAAATTAAATTTGACGAAAAAAAATTGCGCGGAACTGAATTGATTGACGCGGGCGCGAAGGGTACGCCAATTATCGTCCTGCGCGAGCGACTTGAAGATATAACGATAATGGGCGAGGCGGTCGTTCCGCAGAAACAAATGGTAAATTTCATCAAGCGGCGCAATCCAAATCCAAAATTGAATTGCAGCGTCGAACACCTTGTAAGATTTTATTACGCCGAGGCAAATCGTGAAGGCATTCGTCCGGACGTGGCGATTTGTCAAGCGATTAAGGAAACCGGCACGTGGAATTACGGCGGCGACGTTTCGCCCAAACAGAATAATTTTTGCGGCTTAGGCGCTACCGGCAATAAAGAGCCGGGCGCAACTTTCGTAACGCCCAAAACCGGAGCGCGCGCTCATATTCAACATTTGCTGGCTTATGCGAGTACTGAACATCCCAAAGTTAAAATCGTTGACCCGCGTTATGAATTGATTGAAAAGTGGCGTCCGCAGATTTTCGGCAAAATCAAAACCTGGACGGGCTTAAATGGCGTTTGGGCTGTTCCTGGCAACCAGTACGGGCAGGATATTTTAAACCTTTGGAAACAGGCGCAAATTCCCGACGGCTCGGCTGAATCTCTTGACAAAGCAAATCAACAGCTTGAAACACTCGACGATAAGGCGGCGGCTTATGTTTATCGCGGCTTAGTTTATTTCGCGCAGAAAAAATTTACAGACGCGGCGGAAGATTTTCAAACGGCACTGGAAATTGATTCTGCACTTCCCGAGGCGTGGCTCAATTTGGCGCTGACTTACGAAAAATTAAATCAGACGGACGCGGCTATTTCTGCTTACGACGAATATTTGAAACTTGAGCCGAAATCTGAAGTTGCTCATTACAACCGCGGGCATTTGAAACTCAGTCAAGGCAAATTCGACGAGGCTATTGCGGATTTTCGCCGCACGCTCGAAATTGAAGACAGATTTGTTGACGCGCACAACGAAATTGCCATTGCCTATTTTAAACAGCAAAAATATCTTGAGGCTTTGCAGGAAATTCAAACTGCCGCCGAAATTAATACCACGAATAAAACAATCGCCGCCAATAAGGCGAAACTCGAAGCTTGCGTTGAAAAATAATTGCGAGGTGACAAAATGCGCGTCCCGTTTTCTGACGATAGCTTTGTGCCAATCGACCGCCCCTATACCCATTTGCTGAATAAAAAAATTTTCCCGTTTCTGACGCTCGGCGCTTGTTCCTACGCCATTGACAGCGTCGTTGAGTGGAATAAAACCGCGCACGTTTTAATCGGGCGTTTCTGTTCGATTGCGCGCGATACTTCATTTCTGCTCGGGCTCAATCACAATTATAAAAATGTGGTTACGACTTATCCGTTCGACGTGGATTTTGTTATGGAAAAAATTTGTGCAGGCGCGAAAATCACCGCGCCGAATTATGAGCCGGAAGAGCGGCGTTGCGACAATCATTATCAAATTATCGTGGGCAATGACGTTTGGATTGGGCAGGGCGCGACGATTATTGGCGGCGTGCGGATTGGCGACGGCGCGATTATCGGCACGAACGCCATGGTTACTAAAAATGTTCCGCCTTACGCGGTGGTTGTCGGGAATCCTGCGCGAATTGTCAAATATCGATTCGACGCCGCGACGATTAAAAAATTTATGGCGGTTAAGTGGTGGAATTGGAGCATTAAAAAAATTTATAAAAATCTGCCGCTGATTTACGACACCGAAAAATTTTTAGCTAAACATTACGCGCCGGAAATTGAAACTGCCGCCGATTCTGAAATAATTGCCAAGCGTAAAGCCGGTTGGAAAATTTATGCATTGGTGGCGGATTTTGGCGCGAAAATTCCGCTGTGGAAAAAAATTATCGCTGAATTTAATCGCGCAGATTTAAAAAATGCGCTGCTGATTATTTTTCCGGATAAAAAATTCCGCGCTAAAGATTTGAAGGCGCTCAATGAATTTCTCGGCGAAAATATTTTGAAACTGGATTTTACTCCGCAAAATCTTAGACAGGCGACGCATTTTATCACTACCCGCGAAATGGTGACGCTGGAATGTTTGAGCCATTTGTACGATACTGACGTGGAAATTATTTCGGCGCTCGAAGATAGAATTTTTTATTGTTAAAGCAAGGTGGGGATTCCTTGGAAAATGAAAATCTGCCGTCCCGTCGAAAGACTAAGCGGCGCATTTGGCCCATAATTTTATTAGTGCTGTGTTTCTTTGCTTCGGCGGCGGCAGGCTCACTTTTGGCGTCGTCAAGCCTTTTCGATTTAAAAAAAGAACCGATTCAGCAAATCGACCGAATGAATTTCGATACCGAATTAATCAAGGCTAAGGATAAATCCACGATTCTGATAATGGGCGTGGATATGCGCGAAGATGACGTTGGGCGCTCCGATACAATGATGATTGCGATGGTTGATCCGAAATACGATCAGGCGGCGCTTATGTCGATACCGCGAGATACGCGCGTCCGGATTTATGGCTACGGCTACGATAAAATCAATGCGGCTTATGCTTACGGCGGCGAGCCTCTTGCCGAAAAAACCGTTGAAAATTTTCTCGGAATCGATATCGATCATTACGTGATTATCAACACCAACAGCTTTGTTAAAATTATTGACGCTATCGGCGGCATTGACATTGACGTGGAAAAGCGCATGAAGTACGAAGACCCCTGGGACGATAACGGCGGGCTGTACATTAATATTTATCCCGGACTTCAGCACATGGACGGCAAAAAAGCTGTGACTTACGTTCGATACCGCGATTCTGAAGGCGATATCGGACGAATTAAACGCCAGCAAAAATTTATTGAGGCGTGTTTGGAAAAAGTTACTTCGCCGTCGTTTATTCCGCGTATTCCGTCAGTCCTGCGCGAAGTGGTTGACGCTATCGATACCGATATGACTTTCCGCCAACTTTTGGAATTAGCCGGAGCTATGAAGGCGGCTCAGCAAAACGGGCTTGAAACTGATATGGTTCCTGGCTATCCGCTTTACATTGACGAGATAAGCTATTGGATACCGTACGTTGACGAATTGCAATACGCCATGGCTCAACTCTTGGACGTTTCGGTTGACAATCGCATAAAAAGCCGCGTCGAAAGAGTTGCCAGCGAATACAACGAGTCAATTCCTACCAACGCGAAAAAAATTCCAGACGACGCTGAAAATATCGGCGAGCCAACAAGGGATTATCCGCCAAATTTTGACTACGAAGACGACAGCCGCCGCGAAGATAATTACGACGAAGAAAACCACCGCGAAGATAATTACGACGAAGAAAACCACCGCGAAGATAATTATTACGACGAACAAGACAATCGCCGTGACGAAAATTATTACGAAGACAGCCGCCGCGACGAAAACTATTATGACGAGCCGGAAGAAATTTCGCCGACGCCGCGCAGAAATTACGACTCGAATTATGACGACCGCCGCGAAAATTATTACTACGATAACCCGTCAAATTACAGCGACCGCCGCGAAAATTATTACTATGATAACTATGACAGGTAAATTTGGAGGCGAATTTTTTTATGTACGATTTATCAAGATTTTTGGAGGCGCAGGAATCGGATTACGAAACCGCGCTTGCCGAAATTAGACGTGGGCGCAAAACCACGCATTGGATTTGGTATATTTTTCCGCAGCTGAAAGATTTGGGTTCAAGTCCAAACGCGAAATATTACGGTATCGAAAATTTGTCCGAGGCGAAAGAATATCTTTCCAATGAAATTCTGCGCGAGCGCCTTTTGGAAATCAGCGGGGCGCTGTTGAATCTCGAAGGCGATAATATCAAGTGGATTATGGGCAGCGCGATTGACGCCCGAAAATTACTTTCCTCAATGACGCTGTTTCATTTGGCAGAGCCGACCTGCGAAACTTTCAAAAAAGTTATCGACAAATATTATTCCGGTCAGCTCGACGAAAAAACCGTTTCTTTGTGCAGGTAAATTTTTAGGAGAATGTTTATGGCAGACAAAAAAATTTCGGTGATTATCGCCCTATACAACGCTGAAAAATATATCGCGCAGTGCCTGGACAGTTTGAGGCTTCAGACTTTCACCGATTTTGAAGTGATCGTTGTTGACGACTGTAGCACCGATAAATCCGTTGATATCGTCAACCAATTTGCCCCAAAATTGGGCGGCAGGCTGAAACTCATTCACCACAAAAAAAATAGCGGTTGCCCGGGCATTCCTCGAAATACCGCGTTGAAAGCCGCGCAGGGCAAATATATAACTTTCCTGGACAGCGACGATTATTTTCAGCCGACCGCTCTGCAGGAAATGTACCAGATTGCCGAAGCCACCGACGCGGACGTTATTCACTCTGAAAAATGTTTTAGTTTTATGGACGGCGCGAACGACAAAATTTCAATCAAAACATTTCAGCAGGGCGCGTTTGTCAATCAGCCGACTTTTGAAACTGAAAATATTGGCGTGCGCATAAGAAAATTCACCGAGCGCAATTTTTTGTGGTGGAGTACTAATAAATTAATTCGCCGCGAGCTCCTTGTCAAGAACGCAATTAATTTTCCGTCGATGAATGTTTGGGAAGATATGTGCTTCACGATTTTTCTGGTTGTCTGCGCGAAAAAGTATGTGCGCGTGCCGAATATTTTTTACTATTACCGCGTCCGCAAAGATTCGCTGTCGCACAGACCTTCAGATCAGTTTAGTATGCTGAACAATCTGATTGGCGTTATTTCTGTGCTGGACGAATTTATGAGCCGCCACGAATACTTTGCGAAAAATCCACAAGTGCGGTATGAACTGCTCGACTGGCATTTTCAAAACCGGCTGAATTACATTTGCATTGCGCTTTATCGCGAATGGAATATGTCAGCTCAGGAAGTCGAAAATTCATTCCGGCGCGAATTTTTTTCGAAACTGCAAAATCTGTCTCCGGCGGTTACGTCATATTTTTTCGCGAATTTAACATTTTACCGGTTCAAACTTTGGCAAATGACCGAAGAGCAAAAGGCGTTGCAGTCGAAAATTAATGATTTGGAATTGGCGCAGATTCAGAAAAAATTAAACAGCCCCGCTGAAAATGTCAGCAGCGCGCCGGTTTTTGGGCAGGATAATTCGCTGAAATTGTCAAGCGATTTTAAATTGGGCGGCGGCGATTAAAATTTCGCGCAGGATTTTTAAAGCTGTGGCAGTCGAAATTCCGCTCGGATCGTACGGCGGCGAAAGTTCAAGCAAATCAGCCGCCATAACATTACAATTTTTAATGACGCTGAGCGCGGCGTTCATAAGTTCCGGAAAAGTTACGCCGCCGGCTTCGGGCGTGCCGGTGCCAGGAAAAACCGCGGGGTCGAGCACGTCAAGGTCAATCGTCAAATAAACCGGCTTATCGGCAACTTCGGCAATGGCTTTATCGAGCCCGTTGAAGTTGAATTTTTTTAGGCGGGTGTGTTTCGCGGCAAATTCAAATTCGGGACGGTCGCCGCTGCGTATTCCAAATTGAAAAATCTTGCCGTCGCCGATAATGTCATAAATCCTGCGAATCACCGTTGCGTGTGAAAGTTTCGCGCCCAAATAATCGTCGCGCAGGTCGGTATGGGCGTCGAAATGTATCACGCGGATATCGGGAAATTTTTTAACAGCCGCCCTGAACATTCCCAAAGTAACCAAATGCTCGCCGCCGATCATCAGCGGCATTTTTTTATCGGCAAAAATTTTCTGCGCGAAATTCTCAATGTCATTCAGCGCCAAATTCGTATCGCCAAAACAAAGTTCCAAATCGCCGCCGTCGAAAATTTTAAAATCCGTCAAATCCAAATCTTGATAGGGGCTGTAAGTTTCCAATCCGTAAGACTCCGCGCGCATAACCTTTGACGCAAAACGCGCGCCTGGACGATATGAAGTCGTCGAATCAAACGGCGCGCCAAAAATCACAATCTGCGCCTCGGCGTATCCGGCGTCGCAGCCCAAAAAAGTTTCAACGTTCCTGTGCATAAAATTTCCTCCAAAAAAAAATCGCCCCGCGGGGCTGATATTGCTAAAAATATTCAATTAAGCTTTGTCGGCTAAAACCGTGCGCGCCAAGCCCTTAATCCAATCTTGATGCCCTTGATTCATAATGTCGGGCTCGGTGTTGAATAAATCTTTGGCGGGTTTGCCTTTCTGCGATTCCTGCGTCAAAATTCTAACGCGCCCCTCGGGCAAATCTTCAAGCAGCCACGCATGAATTACGTCAAGGCGATGTTCCGCATCACCTTCAGCCCAGCCGTGCCATGCAAGACGCCCGGGTTTGCCGTCCGTCGGCGCTTCAAATTCGACAATTTCAGCTTCAATCGGAAATCCAAAAGTCTTGAACTTAAAGCGCGTGTCAGCCGCCAATTTCGTGCCTTTCGTGTTGTAAAATTCGATATCGGAGGCGTTTTTGTAATAAGTTGTCCAAATCGCCGTGTCAATCAGATTTTCGAAAACGTCCTGCGCCGTGATACCCTTAACAATAATCTCGTTCGAGGCGAAATTGTCAGTTGTGCCAGGCAAATATTCATGCGGCCAATTAATTTCGTTCAGCATTTTATCAACTCCTTTGGTTGATTTTATCAGCAGAAAAATTTTTTTGCAAGCGCCGATTTACAAAAATCTTACAGTGATTCTGGTTTTCGGAATTCGATCGATGACGGCTTCGGGCGTATCGCCGGAATTTATAAATTCAATCTAAAAAATTTTTTTTAATAAGAATCGATTTACAAAAATCTCACAATGATTCTGGTTTTCGGTATTTGGTCGGTGACGGCTTCGGGCGTATCGCCGACAGTCCAACCGCCAGGTATCCAATAATCATTTGCGCCGGCTTCGTTGCCGCTAGGTATTCGCAAATGCAAATCGCCGAAATTTAGAATGTCAATTCGCACCAAACCGCCTTGATTTTTGAAATAGCCTTCGTCGAAAGAAAGTTTGCGTTCCCAAACGGAAATATCGCCGCCCGCCTCGCGTTCGATAGCGTCGCACACGGTTTTTGGCATGACAAAGCAAGTGTTATCTTCGTGCCCGATTTTATCTGCGTGGAGCATAAATTTTTCAAAACTGTTAACGCTGGTGACGATTGAAACGCCCTTGCGGAATTTTCTCAAGTGATGGCGAATGTAACTTTGGCTAAGGTAAGTTTCGGGCGCGGGACGCTGACCTTTGGGCGTTGCCAAAATCGCCTGCATTTGTTCGGGCGAAAGCGGCGCGGCGGCAAACGCTGTTGTTACCGAAAATATCACTAAAAAAATTGCCGCGATAAATTTTCTCATAACGTTCATGATTCCTCAACCTCGCGCAGAAGTTTTTCAACGTACGTCGGCAATGAAAATGCGCCGCGATGTAATTTTGTGTTGTAATATTTTGTTTGCAGATTTAATGACTTCCAGCGTTTAAAATCCACGTCGGAAATTGGGTGAAATTTTTTCGACGCAAAACCGAAAAGCCAATGCCCCGATGGATACGTCGGAATGTGGCACTGATAAACGCGGCTTATTAAAAACGAGTTGACAATTCTTTTATGAGCGCGCTGCATTGCCACGGCGTCGCGGCTGTAGTACGGGTTTTCGTGCTGATTTACCATAATTCCGTCCGCCGTCAGCGCATTGTAGCAGTTGCCGTAAAATTCTTTGGTGAACAAGCCTTCGCCTGGACCAAAAGGATCTGTCGAGTCAACGATAATCAAATCGTACTCATTTTCTACGCGGCGAATAAATTTCAAGCCGTCTTCGAAAAAAATATGCACGCGCGGATTATCCAGACAGCCGGCGGTTTGCGGAATAAATTTTTGGCAAGCCTCAACTACCATTGCGTCAATTTCGACCAAATCAATTTTTTCAACGGTATCATATTTTAAAAGTTCTCGCGCAGTGCCACCGTCGCCGCCGCCAACAAGCAAGATTTTTTTAATCGCAGGATTCACGCACATTGCCACGTGAGTTATCATTTCGTGGTAAACAAATTCGTCTTTCTCGGTGATTTGCACGCGCCCGTCCAATACCAAAATTCTGCCGAACTCAGCCGATTCAAAAATATCTATGCGCTGAAATTCGCTGGTTTCGCTGAAAAGCTGCTTATCAACTTTTATTGAAAATCTAACGTTCGGCGTGTGCTGTTCCGTAAACCACAGCTCCATGGGGAAAAACTTCCTTTCAGTCAGTTTTTTAGGATTTAGGATTCAGGAGACAGGATTTAGGGATTTCTCCCTATTCACTAACCCCTAACTCCTAACTCCTAATCACTTGTAAGCGGCGTATCGTCATATCTTCCGGACCGGTGATTTGGCAACCCTTGCGTTTCGCGTAGTGAATATAATCGAGAATTTCACGGGTAACGCGCTCGCCAGGCGCAAGCACCGGAATACCAGGCGGATAACACATCAAAAATTCCGCCGCCGTTTCACCAACCGCCTCGTCCAGCGGCAAAGATTTTTTCTTCGCGTAAAAAGCCTCTTTGGGCGTCGCGTCGACAATCGGGTCAATGTATTCCATTTTCAAAAGTTTGGAAGGATCTTTGCGGTAATTTCGCTTAATGTCAGCCAGCGCCGATACGAGCCGCTCAATGTCTTTCTTGCGGTCGCCAATCGAGATATACGCTAAAATATTTGCAATGTCGCCCAATTCCATTTGAATATCGTAATCGTCGCGCAGAATATCATAAACTTCAATGCCCGCCAGCCCGATTGTCCGCGTGTAAATTGAAAGTTTCGTAATGTCAAAATCAAAAACCGCGTCGCCGTCAATCAGCTCTTTGCCGTAAGCGTAATAGCCGCCCAATGAGTTAATTTCGTCGCGCGCGTATTCAACCAAATCAATCACGCCGTCAAAAATTTCTTCGCCGTGCAAGGCTAAATTTCTGCGCGAAATATCCAGGCTGCTCATTAAAAGATATGAGGCGCTTGTCGACTGCGTAAGGTTTATAATTTGGTGAACGTAGCCGGTGTTGATATTTTCGCCGGTTAACAAAATCGAACTCTGCGTAAGTGAGCCGCCGGATTTATGCACAGAAACCGCCGCCATATCCGCGCCGACGCTCATTGCAGATTTGGGCAATTTCGAGCTGAAATAAAGTTGCGTGCCGTGCGCCTCGTCCGCCAAAAGTTTCATACCGTGCGCGTGCGCCGCCTTCGTCAAAGATTCAATGTCAGAGCAAATCCCGTAGTAAGTCGGATTGTTGACAAGCACCGCCTTAGCTTCGGGATTTTTTTCCATGGCGGCGATAACTTCAGCGGTTTTCATACCGAGCGAAATTCCGAGCCGATTATCCACCTGCGGATTGACATAAACCGGCGTTGCCCCGCATAGAATCAGCGCGTTAATTGCGCTGCGGTGAACATTTCGCGGCAAAATAATTTTTTCGCCAGGCTTAACCGTCGACAAAATCATTGCCTGCACAGAGGAAGTCGTGCCGCCGACCATAAGAAAACTATTCGCCGCGCCGAACGCCTCAGCCGCCAATTTTTCAGCGTCGCGAATCACTGAAATTGGATGGCAAAGATTATCCAGCATTTTCATTGAATTAACGTCCACGTCAAGGCAGTCTTGCCCAAGAAATTCAGCCAGCTCACGATTGCCGCGCCCGCGTTTGTGTCCTGGTACGTCAAAAGGTACAAGCCGCGCCGCCTTCATTTTTTCAAGTGCCTCAAGTATCGGCGCTCTGTCTTGCGTCAAATATTCTATCGCCAAAATTTATCACCTCGACAATTCAAATATTCCCCGCGGCTTCGAAATTTCCTTTAATCAGCGAAACTTTTTCAGCCGCCGAAACTTATGTATACTAGAATACAATACTTCGGGCGATTTACTTATTTTTTTTGATATGATATGATTGATATATCAGCTGATAAATAAATGCAATATAGTTTTAGGGGGCAACGTCATGAAGAATTTGATTTACACGATAAAAGCGAACACGCCCAAAGATGAAATCGTAAAAATTTTGAAGGAACACCCCGAAATAAAATTTGTGTCGTTGGTTGGAATTGATTTGGCGGGCAACGACACCGACGAGAAAATTCCTATGAAGGTTTTTTTGAAGGACATTGACGAATTTTACGCAGGAACGGCTGTGCAGACGGACGGCTCAAGCGTCGTTTTGCCTGGTATCGCCACGCTCAATAACGCGAAGGTTGATATGCCGGTGGATTCTAACGTGAATTGGTTCATTGACTACAATTTTGAATACTTCGACGACGACACCAACAAACCGGTTGGAACTTTGCGCATTCCCAGTTTTCTTATTCACGAAGGCAAACGCGTGGATTCGCGCGCAGTTTTAACCGATACTTTGTCTTTTGTTAAGCGTGAACTTCTTGATTTGTTTCATGCTCATCCGGCGATTGAGGGGCTTGAAGTCAGCGGCAGCGATATCACCGACATTTGCTTTACTTCGGCGACGGAACTTGAATTTTGGGTAAAGACGCCGCTTGAAGAGGCAGCTATCGAGGAAATGAGCGCCTCTCAAGTTATGCAGGAGCAATATTGGGAACGCACGCACGGCGCGGTACGTTGCGCGTTGGAAAAGTGCGTTGTTGAACTTGACAACTACGATTTGAACGTTGAGATGGGGCACAAAGAAGTTGGCGGCTTGAAGGCGCAGATTGACGAATCCGGACATTTGACGCACGTTTGTGAACAGCTTGAAATTGATTGGCGCTTTGCCGACGCGGTACAGGCGGCTGATAATGAAATGTTCGTTCGTACCATTGTCAAGGAAATTTTCCGCTCCGAGGGGCTTGAAGTCAGTTTCAAAGCAAAGCCGATGATTGGGCTTGCCGGAAACGGTGAACACACGCACATTGGGCTTGCCGCGGTTACTTCGGACGGCAAATTGCATAATCTTTTCGCCGCCAAAAATCCTTACGAAGATTTTATGAACGCCATTGGCTACGGCTCGATTATGGGCTTGCTCAAAAATTATGAAGTCATAAATCCGTTTGTCAGCGCGACGAATGATTCGCTCAATCGGTTAAAGCCTGGATTTGAGGCGCCGGTTTGCATTGTTACTTCGCTGGGTCATACGCCGAAAATTCCGAGCCGCAACCGTACGATTTTGGCGGGCTTGATTCGCGATTTGAAAAATCCCATGGCGACGCGTTTTGAATTGCGCGCGTGTAACCCCTACACGAATACTTATTTGGTGCTTGCCGCGGTATATTCGGCGATTCTGGACGGAATTAAAGCGGCGATTGAGCGTCCGACGATTGATTTGCTCACCGAACTTAGCAAAAAAGCCGGTCAAGACAGCGTTTATCTTGAAAAAAATCGGGCTTATCGCAGCGAAGAAGATGTTTTCGAAGATTACACCGCCGAGGAACGCGACAGCATGTTTGGCGCGCCTCCGTCTACCGTTTGGGAAAATATGGAGGCTTTTGAGAAATATCCTGCGAAAGTCAAAGTTATCACGGCGGGCGGGGCTCTTCGTCCGCAAATTATAAAATCTTTCCGCGAAGGCGCGTTGTTGCGTTGGAAAACCGAATTGATTTCGCGAATTTTGCCGGAAATGCGAAATATCGTCCGCAAATCTCACAGAATTGAAACCGATTTTCGCACCGATCAAGATTCTTACAATTGGAACAAAATCAAAGCGGCGCGCGAATTTCTTGCGAAAGATTCAATTGACAAAAAATCGCTGTTTACGCGCTTGACGGCTGCCCTGACGAGTGGCGATTTTGCAACCGCGTCAAAATTGCAAGTTGAAATGTACGACAAAATTGAAGAACTCAAAAAACTTTACGACGAATACGCCAAAAATATGTTTTAAACTTAAACTTCGAGGGGGGTAGCGAGTATGTAAAATTGCTCTCTACCCCCGTTTTATTTTTTAGGAGGGATTTTGATGTGCAGAATCGGCGCAATAAAAAGCAAAAAGCCGGTATATCCTTCGACGGCGCTAAGGTTAATGTTGCCGCAACAAGAAGGTCACGACAATTCCGGATTTGCAATGGTTATGCAAGATCTATTCGGGGTATTCGCTTTATACAAGGACAAGCCGCTATTATCGATGGCTTGCACGAAACAGGGCGCGCGGCTCGTCGAAGATTATATGGCGGCGCAGAATTTTATAAAAATGGCTGAGTGGCTACCCGTGCCAAATAAAAAGCCGAATTTGGATATCCAGGCAATGCCCTATTACATTTTCAGAAATTATGATTATCCGGAGCACATTGAAGATATTGAAAAGCGCGAGGCGTTACTTTTGGATACGCGGCTTGAGCTTAGAAAAATTTTGACGGAGTCCAAACAGGGCTACGTCTATTCGTTTTGGCCGGACGTTTTGACGCTGAAGGAAATTGGCGACCCGCGCGATATTGCCACGTACTTCAGACTTTGGGACGATAACGGCGTGCTTATGTCGAAAAATATCATAGTTCAGTGCCGCCAAAATACCAATTACAAAATCGTTCGATACGCGGCGCATCCTTTTTTCCTGCAGGGTTACACGCTCTGCGCGAATGGCGAAAATACATTTTACACCAAAAACAAGGAATTTCAAAAAAATCTTCACCGCGGATATATCGGCTTTGAATCCGATTCGCAAAATTTTTTGTACACCCTGCATTACGTTTTGCACGAACTGAAATGGTCAATTCCGTACTACAAGCACGTGATAACGCCGCTGCCTTTCGCCGAAATTGCACAGCGCGCCGACAAAGATATTTTGCTGTCAATTCGTCAATCGCTGGCTCATTTGGAAATTAACGGACCGAATACGATTATTGCGGGTTTGCCGGACGGGCGAATGATGACTTGCTGCGATTCCAAAAAGTTGCGTCCGGTAGTTGTTGGCGGCGACGATACCACCGTGGCAATTTCTTCGGAAGTTTGCGGTATCAATGAAATTTTGCCCGACCGAAATATGGAGCGCGATATTTACCCGAATGAGCGCGAAGTTGTTGTTATCGATAATGATTTGAAGGTGATTAGATGGAAGCAGTGAAGGTTCAGGATATCGCGGTTAATGATTTGCCGTGGAAAATTGAATATAATTCCGAGCGCTGTACAATGTGCGGAAGTTGCGTTGCGTCTTGCACTTTCAAAGCAATTAAAGTTGACGTGCAGCGCAAATCCGTAACTTTTTCGGAGGAAAATCAGCCCGCGCCGGTTCACCACCAATGCGCCATTCCGGTTATCAAGCAGGTTGCGAGTATCGAAAATTTTTGCCGCGGCTGTGGAATGTGCGAAAAAGTTTGCCCGAACAATGCTATTCGCGCAGTGCGAAATCCCGACAGCCGAAAAACTTTGCTTGCCCGTGACAATGGTCCGATTAAGCGCGGCGGGCGTACGAATTTAAATTCGCAGCGAACTTTGGACAAAATTATCGTCGGCAGAATTTCACAAATGACTGACCCGTCGCTGGATTCCGTGCGACACACCTTTGACATTCGTTCGCCGTTGGGGCGCGTCCTTTCGCCGAAAGAATTACCGTTCAAAATGGTTGACGGTGAACTTATCTCAATGAAAAAAACGCCGCCGGTTCGTTGGATTTATCCGCTGATTTTTTCGGATATGTCAATCGGCGCGCTGTCAACGCGGGCGTGGGAAGCGGTTGCAATGGCAGCGGCTTATTTGAATGAGCGTTGCGGCTTGCCGGTACGAATGAGCTCCGGCGAAGGCGGTATGCCCGTCAAATTGATGGAGTCCGATTATCTGAAATATTTTATAATCCAAATCGCGTCGGGACATTTCGGTTGGAACAGAATAATCAAGGCAATGCCGAAAATGAAAACCGACCCCGCGGGCGTGCTGATAAAAATTGGACAGGGCGCGAAACCAGGCGACGGCGGCTTACTTCAAGCAGAAAAAGTTGCGCCGCACGTTCAGGCAATTCGCGGCGTCCCGAAAGCAACTTTAGCTTCGCCGCCCAATCATCAAGGTTTGTACTCAATCGAAGAATCCGTTCAGAAAATGCATTTGTCGTTGAATGCGGCGTTCGGTTTCAGAGTTCCCGTGGCAATAAAATGCGCGGCGTCTTCAACCTCGGTTTCGGTTTACAATAATCTTCTGCGCGATCCTTACAAAATTTGCGGCGGATTTTTTATTGACGGTATACAAGGCGGCACGGGCGCGGCGAATGAAATTTCGCTTGACCATACCGGTCACCCCGTGGTTTCGAAAATTCGCGATTGTTACAACGCGGCAGTCGAACAGGGCGCGCAAGGGCAAATTCCGCTTTACGGCGGCGGCGGTATCGGAATGACGGGCAACGCCGCGGCTGACGCTTTCAAAATGATTTGCCTCGGCGCTAACGGCGTTTTTTGCGGGAAAATTTTAATTCAACTTTTGGGCTGTATCGGAAATGAGCAGGGGCGCTGTAACGCCTGCAACACCGGCAAATGTCCAACCGGAATTTGTACGCAGAATCCGCGCCTTGTTAAGCGGCTCGATGTTGACAGAGGCGCGCAGAAAATTGTTGACTACGTTTTGGCGTTCGACGCTGAACTCAGAAAATTGATGGCGCCCATTGGCAACAGTTCACTTCCGGTTGGCAGGAGCGACGCGCTTGTTTCGACGGACAAAGCCATTGCCGATAAACTCGGTATTCAGTACGTTTGCTAAAAGGAGTAAACCATTATGTTGAAAATTGATACGATACGAAACAACGAGCGAATGTCGACGCAAGATTTGTTGTTGCAAATTGAAGACGCGGTAAAATCCGGCGAAACTGATTTTGAAATTGCGGCGAGCGGGCAACACGATATTGGCGGATCTTTGTGGCATCCCGAAGGCAAAACTTTAAAATTCCACGTGACGAATGCGGGGCAACGCGTCGGCTCAATGTGCCTGCCGAATACCGAAATTGTTGTTGAAGGCTCGACTTCGGCTGACGTTGGCTGGCTGAACGCGGGCGGAATTATCACGGTTAAAGGCGACGCCGGCGATACCGCGGGGCATTGTTCCAGCGGCGGAAAAATTTATATCGGCGGGCGCGCGGGAACACGCACAGGCTCATTGATGAAACACGACCCGCTTTATGAAGAGCCGGAACTTTGGGTTTTGAAAAATGTTGGCAGTTTCTCATTTGAATTTATGGGCGGCGGGCGCGCGGTTGTTTGCGGCGTTGACAGCGCAGAATTTTCTTCGGTTTTGGGCGAACGCGCCTGCGTCGGAATGGTCGGCGGAATTGTTTATTTTCGCGGCGAAATTTCCGATTATCCGGAAGATATTCTTTGCCTTGAACTGAACGACGACGATATTGCTTTTCTAAAAGGCGGCATGAATAATTTTTTGAACGCCATTGAAAAATCTGAACTTATCGCCGAACTTTCGAATTGGCGCGAATGGAAAAAACTTCGCCCGCTGACTTTCGACGAAAAAAAGCCCAAAGTTTTGCCGGATTTGGCGGCTTTTCGAAAAAACGATTGGGTTAAAGGCGGCATTTTTTCTGATGTGGCGGTTGACGATTTTGTTGTCTTGAATACGGTTAACCGCGGGCTGTATCGTCTGCGCGTTCCCAGTTGGGACAATGCGAAATTTTCTGCGCCGTGTCAATTTTTCTGCCCGACCGGTATTCCAACTCAGCAACGGCTCAATCTTTTGCGTCAAGGGAAAATTGCTGACGCGCTGAAATTGGTTTTGAAATATACGCCGTTTCCTGGCTCGGTTTGCGGAACGCTTTGCCCGAATCCTTGTATGGACGGCTGCACGCGCGGCACGATTGACGAGAGCATTAAAATCGGCGCGCTCGGTTTGGAATCGGCTTACACGGAAATTGAACCGCCGGAAAATCTTACCGGCAAAAAAGTTGGTATAATTGGCGGCGGTGTTGCGGGCTTGAGTGCGGCGTGGCAATTGGCTCTTCTCGGGCACAGCGTCACGGTTTACGACGACGCGGCGCAAATTGGCGGCAAACTCGCGCAGGTTATTCCACATTCGCGCATGCCTCAAGAAATTTTACAAGCCGAACTTAAGCGCATTGAAAAAATCGGCGTGAAATTTGTTACTAATTGCAAAGTCGACAGCGGCAAATTCAACGAAATTTGCGCAGAAAATGACGCGGTGCTTGTGGCAACCGGCGGACACAAGGCGCGCTATTTCAATTGGGAAGGCGCGGAAAAGTTGACTTTCGGGATTGAATTTTTGAAAACGATAAACCGCGGCGAAAAGCCCGTTGTTGGCAAAAACGTCGTGGTGATTGGCGGTGGCAATTCCGGAATGGACGTTGCAACTTCGGCGTACGAGCAGGGCGCTGAAAGTGTCGTTGTGGTTGACGTGGTTAAGCCCGCGGCGTTCGACAAGGAAATTCGGCGGCTTGAAGAATTTGGCGGCAAAATCGTTTGGCCTTTCATGACAAAAAAAATTACCGACGAAGGAATTTTCGCCGATAACGGAAAATTTATCCCTGCGGATCAAGTTATCGTTTCGATTGGCGAAGCGCCGGTGCTTGATTATCTGCCGGAAAACGCCGGTATCAAAAAATTTCGTGACACGTGGCTGATACCTTCGCCGGAAAAACAAATTTTGCCGAAAGTTTTTGCGGCGGGCGATGTTATCAAACCTGGAAGATTGACTGACGCGATTGGCGACGCAAGGTTGACTGCGCTTATGATTAATCAATTTTTGCGCGGGGAAAAAATTACGCCGATTCCGCAGAAAAAAATTATTCCGCCCGAAAATTTGTCGAAGAAACTTTTTGAAAAATGTCATCACTGCGATTTGCCCGACCCAATGCATGAGCATTTGCGCTGTGTAAGTTGCGGTACTTGCCGCGATTGTAAAATGTGCATAAATTCTTGCCCCGAAAAAGCGATTAGCCGCATTGAGCACGAAGACGGCACTTGGGAATATGTTTCGGACGCCGCGAAGTGTATTGGCTGCGGGATTTGCGCGGGCGTTTGTCCTTGCGGCGTGTGGAATATTCGCGACAACACCGAGGAAATTGCAATGTACCGGATAATGGGCTGACCGATTAAAAATTTTGTTGAAAATATCAGCGCGGGTGAAAATCTGCGCGATTTTTTTTGTTCAATAAATATTTTTACCGCTGAAAATTTCGATCGCGCAAATTCGAAGAAATTTCAAGCCTGGTTTTCGGCGGAATTTCGTAACTGTCTGTGTTGAAAAGATAATTCTGCAGGTCGCGCTCCTTAATCAGCATTCGCGTATGAAAAAGATTCGCCTGGTACATATTAATGTCAACGGCGTCATAATCGCTTAGGGTTTCGGGGCTGATAAATTCTTGAATGGAAGTCATTTCGCTGTCCATAAAAATTTTTTTGCCGGACAAATCGCGCGTAAAGCCGCGCACGCGGTAATCCATTGTGATAATATCAGAGTCAAAACTGCTGATTAGAAAATCCAAAGTTTGCAGCGGCGTAATTTCCCCGCACGTCGAAACGTCAATATCCACGCGGAAAGTTGCAATGCTCGTTTCCGGATGAAATTCTGGGTAAGTGTGAACGGTTACGTGGCTTTTATCCAAATGCGCCAAAATAATTTCGGGCTTTTCGCGCGGCAATTTTTGACCGGCGGCAATGGCAGCCTCTTCGGCAATTAAAATTGTAACGCTCGCGCCCTGCGGGTCGTAATCCTGCGTAGAAATATTTAGAATCCTCGCGCCAATCATTTCAGTTACCGTCGTTAAAATATTTGTCAGCCGCTCGGAATTATATTGCTCGTCGATGTAGTCAACGTAATCTTGCTGTTCGCGGCGGCTTTTCGCGTAGCAGATATCGTAAATATTAAAGCTCAACGATTTTGTCAGATTGTTAAAACCGTAGAGCTTAAGTTTTTCTTCCAAAGTGGCATTCCTCCAACAACAGGCAAAAAAAAACTCGGCTATTCCGAGAATTTCTTGTTAGTGGAGACGAGGGGGATCGAACCCCTGACCTCTTGAATGCCATTCAAGCGCTCTCCCAGCTGAGCTACGCCCCCGTTGGACTGTATGATAAATTATTTGGCGCTCATTGTCAAGATAAAATTTCTTGTAATTTCGTGGCGGCTAATGTAAAATGTGCAGGTGATTTTCGGATTAAGTTTTAAATGCGTGATATTTGTTATGAGGGATAATATGCTACCATTTAACACTTCCAAGTATGATGATTTGCCGATAGGCACTGTGATTTATGAGCCTTACATGAACTTCAATACTTTGTCCGCGGAATATCGAATTGTCTACATTAATGACACTTTCGCCGCTGATTGGAGTTTTTACCGACCAAATGAAGTCGTGCGGAAAATGATGGACGAACATTCGCGCTGGGGTACTGCTTTTTCGTATTATATCGAAGACAAAGATATTCACGTGCATTTTCAGCCGATTAAAAATCTTCCCGCGCCGTACATTGGATTTTTCTTGACGAATGTATCCGAATACGAATCCAAATCTGCGAAGATACATTTTCTTCAGTCGATTAAGCAAATCCAAAATGCGGCGGTACTTTTCAGCGACAAGGGCAACGGCGAATTGGAAACCGTTTTTGCCACGAAAGAATTTGCCAAAATGATGGAGTGCGCGGAATTTGAAACCGCAAGAATTATGAACGGCATTGGCTACCTTGAAACCACGCACCCCGACGACAGGCTTTCCGTCCGGCGAATGTTGCGCCGCCGCGTTTCTGAAAATCATACCAAAGATTTAACAATTCGCAAAATCACGCAGCAAGGCAATACGATTTGGTGTAATATTCATTACGCTTTTATCGACGACTACCACGAAAATTATATTTACTGCACATATTTTGACGTGACGACCACGCGCGTTTACGCTGACCGGCTGCGCGCGTCTTACGTTGCAATTGGCGATACTTTTTACCGCGAAAATAATTTGACGCTGGGAATGTTCCGCGTAAATCTTACCAGAAATGTTATTGAAGATATGCGCGGCAAAGATTTATTCGGCACGGACTCAACCGTCCGCCCGTACTCCGAAGTTATGAAATTGCGCGCCGCCAATTATCCTATTCTCGAAGAGCGCGCGCGTTTCCTTGAAATTTTCGGCAGGGAAAAATTAATGTCCGGCTATATGGAAGGCAAAAATCGCGTTTCCGAATATTTTTTCTCGCGCAGGAAAGACGGGCGCTTTTGTTACGTTAATTTTATCGCAATGATGACGCGCCACCCGATTTCAAATGAGATTATCGCGTTTATTTCCGAACAGGAGGCAAGCCACGAGAAAGTTCAATCGGCGTTGCTGGATAAAATTTTGGCGCGGCAATTCGATATGGTTGCTTACATTGTCAACGGCAAATACGGCGTGGTTTTGGGCGATTCTGCGCTCATTGGCAAGGGCAGTATTTTTCCGCTGTCAAGAAACGGCGTTTATTCCGAATATCTTGCAAATCAAGTTTACCCAGTTTTGAGCGGCACGGACGAGCAAATTTCCACTATGAAAGACGCGCTCAAGCTTGAATCAATCGAAAAAAATATCGCGCCCGATAAGCCGTACATTGTAAATATTTCCTGCGCGATTGACGGCGAAAATTATTATAAGCGGCTGGATTTTTACAGCCTCGACCCTAAGGCGAAATTTTTTATTTTGCTGAAAAGCGATACGACGGAAATTCAGCGCAAACAAATCGAGCAGAATGAACGACTGCGCGAGGCTTTGAAAGAGGCGCGGCAGGCTAACGTTGCCAAATCTGCCTTCCTTTCGCGAATGAGCCACGAAATCCGAACTCCTATGAACGCAATTATCGGCTTAGACAATATCGCCCTGCACGAGCCGGATCTTTCGCCGACAATTCGCAAACACCTTGAACAAATCGGACACAGCGCGCGGTATCTTCTCAGCTTGATTAATGATATTCTTGATATGAGCCGCATTGAGAGCGGGCGCGTCACCGTCAAGAGCGAAGAATTTTCCTTTGAAGATTTTCTTGAGCAGATTAAAATTATGGTCGGCGGGCAGTGCCGCGATAAGGGCTTGCATTTTTACTGCAACATTATCGGCAAAATCAATCAGTACTACATCGGCGACGATACCAAACTCAAGCAGATTCTGATAAATATTCTCGGCAACGCGGTTAAATTCACGAACGCGGGCGGCGATATTACGCTCGAAGTCGAATGTACCGCCAATTACGAAGGGCAGTCCAATTTCCGCTTCACAATGAAAGATACCGGCATTGGTATGGAAAAATCTTACCTGCCGAAAATTTTTGACGCTTTCAGCCAGGAAGACGCTACAACCACTTCAAGCTACGGCGGCTCTGGTTTAGGTTTGGCGATAACTAAAAATATCGTCGAAATGATGAACGGCTCAATCAGCGTCGAATCCGAAAAAGGCGTTGGCTCAACTTTCGTTGTCAATTTGCCGCTGAAAAATTCCAGTCAAAGCATGGACAATAACGAAATGACTATTCGCCCGCAAGATTTGAATGTTTTGGTTATCGACGACGACGAAGTCAGCCGCGACCATGCTAAGGCGATTTTGCAAGAATCCGGCGTTGAACTTGAAACCGTTGAAACCGGCGCGGACGCTTTGAAACTGGTTACTCTTCACAACGCCCGCCGCACCGAATACAATTTGATTCTTGTCGATTATCATATGCCGAGCCTTAATGGTATCGAAGTCACGCGCGAAATTAGAAAAATTTTGGGCAATGACATTACAATCATAATGATAACCGCCAGCGATTTATTTGCACTGCGCGACGAGGCGATTGAAGCGGGCGTTGACGGTTTCATTTCCAAGCCGCTGTCTTCGTACAATATGTTTTACGAGATTCAGCAGATTTTCCACCGCAAAAAATCAGTCGAAAAAGAAACGCCGCTTGCCGAATTGGAAGGGCGCAAAGTTTTAATCGCTGAAGATATGCCGGTTAACGCGGAAATTGTAATGATGCTTTTGGAAATGCGCGAAGTTGAGTCCGAGCACGCGGAAAACGGCAAAGTTGCGGTTGAAATGTTCGCTAAATCCGAGCCGAATTATTATGACGCGATTTTAATGGATATACGAATGCCGGAAATGGACGGCTTACAGGCGACGGCGGCAATTCGCGCGCTCAATCGTCCCGACGCTAAAACAATTCCGATTATCGCAATGACAGCAAACGCCTTTGACGAAGATGTTCAGCGCTCGCTCCAAGCCGGTATGAATGCGCATTTGTCAAAGCCGGTTGAGCCGGAAAATATGTTTCAGACTTTGCAGGAATTGATTGGGAAAAATCTTGCCAACAAATGAGGTTGAAATTATGTCAGAAAATACACAGCCACACAGGCGGCAATTCGCGCGCTCGACCGCCCCGACGCCAAAACCATTCCAATTATCGTTATGACTGCAAACGCCTTTGATGAAGATGTTCAGCGCTCACTTCAAGCCGGTATGAATGCGCATTTGTCAAAGCCGGTTGAGCCGGAAAATATGTTTCAAACTTTGCAGGAACTGATTGGGAAAAATCTTGCCAACAAATGAGGTTGAAATTATGTCAGAAAATATACAGCCACACAGGCGGCAAATTCTTGATGATTTGTTCGACGCTTACACGATTTTGAGCAGGGGCGCGTACGTTTCGCTATACGATACCGTCGGGCAAATGACGCGTTACAGCCCGTCGTACGTCGATTTATTTGATTTGCCTGGTGAATATGTTCCAAACGGCTCTGACATTTGGAGCGAATTGGTTCACCCCGAAGATCGCGCTCATTACGAATCCGTTATGTCGAAACTTATTAGCGGCGCTGTGCGTTATTATGATTTGCATTACCGCGTCAAACTTAAAGACGGCAGTTATACGCTGATGAGATTTATGGGCTCGGTTCTGCGCGACCAAAATGGTAAGCCGGAAATTATCGGCGGTATCACGCTTAACGAGGGTTTAATGGAAAATACCGACCCTGTTACTGTTTTGCGCAATCAGTACGGATTTTTCCAGGATTTAACCGCCGTGATTGAAATGCAGTCCAAATGTACGATTTTGATGATTGCTCTGTCGAAGATGAGCGAATTGAACGAAATGCACGGCTACGGCTACGGCAATAAAATTTTGCAGCAAATTGGCTGGTTTCTTCAAGAAAATCTCGGTCCGTACGGCACGATTTACCGAATTGACGGCGCGAAATTTGCATTTCTTACTGATAGCCTTCAGCCCGAAGAAGTTGCTAAAAAATATGAGCAGGTGCGTCAATCTTTGCTGAATGGTTTGCAGGTTGGAAATGTCAAGCAGAATTTGATTGCGAGCGGCGGAATGATTTCTGTTCGTGGCAATGCCGTTGACGAACGTACGATTTATTCTTCGCTGAATTATATTTGCCGCGAATCCAGGATTCACAAAAACGGGCGGCTGGTGAATTTCGACGGCAATTTGGAGCACAGAGATCACGAGTCGCTTGAAGTTATTGATGCTATTCGAAACAGCGTACTTTTGAATTGCGCGGGCTTTTCGCTGAATTATCAAGTTGTGGTGAATGCGCACACTGAAAAAATTACCGGCGTCAAAGCGGCTGTGACGTGGCGCAGTGAGCGTTACGGCAAAGTTCCCTCTGAAAAATATTTGCCGATTTTGGAGCGCGATTTTGTTTTCGAGGAACTTGGATATTGGATTTTGCAGCAGGCTATGACGGACGGGAAAAAACTTCTTGAGAAAAAGCCGGAACTCATAATCAGCGTCAGCATTATGCAGGTTCAGCTTGAGGACGAATATTTTGTTGACGAACTGCAGAAAATTGCAAATCAGACGGGTTTTCCGCTGAATAATCTTTGCCTTGAACTCAGCAGCAGTTGCCGCCTTCTAAATATGAACTTTTTAAAAAATATCGTTGAAGAATTGCGGGCGCGGCGCGTTAAAATTATTCTAAATGATTTTGGCAGCGGGCTTGCGTCCATTGATTTTCTGCGCGAACTTTCGCCCGAATATATCAAGTTCAACAAAAAATATCCGTACAATTTTTATAAGCTGGAAAATCGGCTGATTGTGCGTTGCCTGTCCGAATTGGCAGCGGCTCTCGGTACTAAAGTTTTGATTGAAGGCATCGATAACCAACACATTCGCGACGAATTAAAAAATTTCCCAATCGATAATTTTCAAGGTAATTTTTATTCGCCGGAATTGCCTTTGTCTGAAGTCATTGATAATATCTGATTTCTTTTCACGAAAAGAAACGCCTAGCAAAGAAAAGGGCGGCGCGGATTGTCACATCACGTGACAAGCGCGCCGCGGGGGCGCTCATCCTTGAGCGCCTTTTTTAGTTTGTGGATATTGCTTTGCGTTTCATTATGTAATTCCAGATCGTGACAATCGCCGTCGCAAATATTTTCGCCAACATGTAATGCAACAAAATTATTTCCACGAAAAACCACATACACAGCTGATTTAGCCCCAATCCAATGATGCTTGAGCCAATAAATATCGTCGCCTGCCGCGCCGTCTGCTTTCGCGCATTTTTAAAAACATACGCCACGCACAGCCAATAATTGAATATCACCGACGCCGTAAACGATACCGCCGCCGAATACAGATAATGCACGCCAAAAAATTCCGTCAGCCCAAAAAGTATCGCGCAGTCCACCAACAACGACAGCCCGCCAACTACGCAGAATCTTACTATTTCCAAAAATCGCTCGCTCATTTTTTCACCAACGCCCCAAAATTCACCGCCGCGATATTTTTCTCCGCCAATAAATTTAAAATCTTAGCCGAAGTCACCGCCGCAAGTTCTTTTTCAAAGTCGTGCTGCCAATCACAAAAATTTTGCAAAATCTGATTGTCCGTGCCAGGGTGCAACATAATTTCAGTCGTGCCTTCGCGCAGATTTTCAATCAGTTTCGCTAAAAAATTTTCGCTGACAGATTCACCCGCCACTATTCCGGAAAAATGCTCCGGCGTGGCGATATTTTTTTTGTGTGCCAAATGTGCCGCATATTTCGCCAATGAGCCTAAGCCCAGCCGCCCGATTAATTTTCCAACGCCAAATTCGCCGTCAAAAATTTTCGTTCCGGCTACGCGCATTGCGGGAATTTTCGCTGCCGCCGCCATTTCCAAAACTATGCCGATTATCCCAGGGAAATGATGCAAATGCTGGTGGCTGTCAAAGTGCGTCAATCTCAGTCCTGCGCGAGAAATTTTTTCCAACTGCGCCGCCAATTCGGATTTAATTTCTTCATTTGAAATTTTGCCCTGCACGTACAATTTCAAAAAATCGATATAATTTTCGTGAAAAGTTCCGTCCGCCCGAACCAGCGAAGGAATTTCCTCCGGCGGCAAAATCGGATTTCCATTCGCCAAAGTAAAATGCACGCCCACGCCCAAATTCGGATTCTGCTCAGCAATTTTCACGGCGTGAGCAAAAAATTTTCCGCCCGCCATAATCGACGCCGAACGCACGCAGCCAAATTTAACGGCTTTGTCCACCGCCAAATTTATCAATTCGTGCCGCCCAAAATCGTCCGCGTTTATAATCAACTGTTTCAAATTTACCACCGCAACTTCCGCTGCCACGCGACCATTTCTTTCTGCCCGAGCGGCAAATCGATTGATTGTCCATTGTCGTAAAAAAATTTAAATCGAATCTCCCGCGCCGTCAGCATATCTTTCAGGCTCGACTTCGGGAAATTCACGAACAACTTATTTTCGTATTGCCAATCAACCGGCGTTTGTTTTGTGGCGGCAACCATTTCCCACGGCACGCCGTTTGTGAACAGCACGGCTTTTTTCAACAGGCGCGCGTTGTCGTATCGATAATCCCACAAACTTAAAACTGCGCCTTCCAATGCGCCGGTTTCGTCGCGCGAAGATTGAAAATTCAGCGTGGCGTATTCTTCCAAAGTGTTGACGCGGCGGTGGTCGTGGCTGTACGTAAACGAAATGCCGAAAATTCCAACCAACATCAAAATAATTCCGATTGCTAAAAAAATCTTTCGCATAATGCCCTCCAATTCGGCTAAAGTATACCATAAATTTTGCAAATCTGATATAATTTCGGCGTTTGAGGGGGAATTTTTATGCTGAATTACAGAAATGGTTTGGGCGAAATGCCGTCGTACGATGGCGTCGAGCGCGATTTTAGAATCAAAGTTAACGCCAACGAGAGCACGATGAATTTGCCGCCGCTTGTCGAAGAGCGCGTTTCAAATCGGCTGGGCTATTTGGCGCTCAATCGTTATCCAAATGAAGAATATGACTTGCTCGTCGAACAGATTGCAAAAAATTTCGGCGTGGCTAAATCTCAAGTTTTGTTGGGCAGCGGCTCAAGTGAAATTATCGAAAAAGTTTTTCACGCGTTCGGCGGCGCGGGCAAGAAAGTTGTTTATCCTCAGCCGAGTTTTTCAATGTACAAAATTTACGCGAAGGCGGCGGAGTCTGAAGGCGTGCCTTTCGATTTGGATAAAAAATTTGATTTGGACGTCGGCGCGTTTATCAAAAAAATTCGTGAAGTCAAGGCGGATTTGGCGGTGATTTGCAACCCGAATAATCCGACCGGAAATGTTTTAACCGTCGCGCAGATTGAGGAAATTGCAAAATCGGTTGACTGCGCGCTGTTGCTTGACGAGGCTTACGTAGAATTTTATGGACATTCGGCGTTCGGATTGATAAAAAATTATCCGAATTTGATTGTGGCGCGGACATTTTCCAAAGCTTACGGATTGGCGGGCGCGCGCGTCGGATATATGCTCGCGCAGGACGCCGTTACGCGAATGGTTAACAAAACTTTTATGCCATACCACATGAACGTTTTAAGTTTGGCGGCGGCGGATATAGTTTACCAAATGCGCGATGAATTTGTGCCGCGAATCCAAATGACGGTGGCGGAGCGGCAAAGAATTTTCGAGCAGTTAAAAAAATTGCGTGGCGTCGAAGTTTTTCCGTCGCAAACAAATTTTTTGCTAATCCGATTGGAAAAGGCGGCGGCGCTCAATGAATATCTCGAAAGTTTGAATATCGGCGTGCGTCATTTTTCGGCGAATGCGGCGGGCTTGAAAAATTGTTTGAGAATATCAATCGGCACGCGAATTGAAAACGATGAAGTTTTCGCGGCAATAAAAAATTTCGTGGAGGGCAAATGATGCGCGTTGGGAAAATTTTTCGCGAAACGAACGAAACTAAAATCAGCGTCGAGATAAATTTGGACGGCAGCGGCAAAAATTCAATCGACAGCGGGATTGGCTTTTTCAACCACATGCTGAATTTGTTTGCGGCGCACGGGCAATTTGATTTGACTGTGGACTGCGCCGGCGATTTGGAAGTTGACGGTCACCACAGCGTTGAAGATATCGGAATTGCGCTCGGACAGGCAATAAAAAATGCGCTCGGTGAAAAGCGCGGGATTAATCGATATGGAACGTTTTTTCTGCCAATGGACGAAACTTTGGCGTTGGTAAGCCTGGATATTAGCGGGCGTCCGTTTTTGGTTTATGACGCGGGCGAATTAGCGCCGATGATTGGCGGCTTCGACACGGAGCTGACTGAAGAATTTTTGCGGGCGCTTGCCTTCAACGCCGGATTGACTTTGCACGTCAAGATTTTGTACGGTAAAAATTCACATCACAAAGTCGAGGCGATTTTTAAGGCGCTCGGTCACGCTCTGCGAATTGCCGTTGCTTACGACGAAAAAATCAGCGGAATTCCGTCAACTAAAGGCGTGCTGTGAAAGTGCTGACGGTTAATTTTTTTCCGTCCGTCGTAAATTTAATCAAGCCGTGAATATCTGTGCGATAAATTTTCGCGTGAATCTGTTCAAGATTTTTCAAAACTTCTGCGCGAGGGTGACCGAAATTATTTCCGTAACCAACGCAAATCACGGCGCAAACAGGATTGACGGCGCGCAAAAATTCCAGGCTCGAACTGGTTTTGCTGCCGTGGTGAGCAACTTTCAGCACGGTACTTTGAACGTTGATATTTTCGCGGAGCATTTGATTTTCAACGTCCGTCACCAAATCGCCGGTTATCAAAAAACTCACGCCGCCGTAGCTGACGCGGTAAATATTAGAAATTTCGTTGCCCGTACCGATTTTTGGCGCGTAAACAATTTCAACTTCGACGCCGTCAATTTTAAATTTTTCGCCTTGACGACCTGCGCGAAGATTTTTCAATTTATCGGCGCTGATACCGAAAACCGCCGCATATTCAGATTTGGGCTCGCTCGCCGTGATAATTTCACGGACGGGCAATTTTTTTATCAAAGTGCCGGCGCCCGCCGAATGATCTTCATGCGCGTGCGTCAAAAAAATCGCGTCAATTTCCCGAACGCCCTCGTGTTTCAAGTAAGGCAGGACAACCCGCCCGCCTACGTCAAAAACTTTTTCACGAACGCCGCCCGTATCCAAAATTATGCAGTGGCGATTCGGCGTCAAAACCACCGCGCAATCTCCTTGTCCAACGTCAACAAAATTTACTTCGACAACGCCGCCTTTGAAAAAATTTACCGCAAAAATTATCAGCAACAAAAATAAAATTTCTGCGCGACGAAATATCAGCGCCAAATAATAAATCGCCATTGACGCAAAGCCCAGCGTCGGGACTTGTACCGTGCTGAACGGCAGCTGCGCGAATATGTGATTTAATTCTGCGCCCGCGCCGAAAATTAGCGCCTCTGCCACGAAAATTATTTTTCCCAAAAACGGCAGGATTAGCGCCACAATTCCGCCCAATAAGCCGCCGACGATTACAATTTCCAACAGCGGCATGACAAACGCGTTGGCGAAAACCGACGACAGCGATACTTGATTGAAATACCAAATGATGATTGGCAAACTGGCGATTTGCGCTGCCAAAGTCATTGCCGCCGGATACGCAAACCACCGCGGCAGTCTGAACATTTTTTCGCGCAGATTTTCCGATAAATAAATCAGCCCCGCCGTGGACGAAAAACTCAGTTGGAAGCTCACGTCGAAAATTAACAGCGGCTGCCAAATCAGCATACCCATTGCCGCGAACGCTAAAAATCTTTCGCTCAAATTGTCGAACTGAAACGCCATGCCCGTGAAAACCAAAACGCCCATAATCGCCGAACGTATGACTTGCGGCAGCATTCCCGATAAAAGCGTGTACGTGCAAATGACGAAAATTCCCAGCGCAACCGTCGCCCAGCGCGGAAATTTTAACAGCAAACACACCGCCGCCGTCGCCGCCGCCAACATGCTCATATGCGAGCCGCTGACGGATAAGATATGCACAATTCCCGTCGTTTGAAAATCCTCGACGAGTTCCGGATTCAAGCCCGCGTAGCCGCCGAACAGCATTGCGAAGATCGCCGCCGCGTCTTCGTTGTACATAACTTTCGACATCGATTGCCGGTAATGTTCGCGTATCGCCGCCACGAATCTTAAAAATTTCGTCCAAAAATTTCCGTCAACCTTTTCAATCTCAACGCCGTTTTTGCCCGCCGACATTCGCGCAGTTATCCCGTCCGATTTGAGCCGCGTCACGCTGTCAATTTGCCCCGGATTTTTATAATTTGTGATAAATTTTATATTGCCCTCGGCGGTAATTTTATCGCCAATTCGCGCAGGAACAACGCCGCTGTATGAAGTCAAAATCAGCGCGCCGCGCGCCGGAACATTTTCAGTTTTGACTTTGACGCCGGAAACTTCGACGATAAAGCGCTGCTGCGTCAAACCATTGGGCAAGTTTTTAATCTGCGGCTCGTCACGAATAAATCCGGTTACGCGCAAAGTTTGCCCTTCGAATTTGGAAATGTCATTGGCGGGCAAAGTGTCGACGGCGTAAAATCTGAGCGCGCCCAATGCGAAAAAAATTATCAACGAAATAATTTTGGCGGCGGCGGAATTTTTTTTCCAGGTAGCAATTATCGCGGCAATTATCAAAATCGCGCAGACTTCGACGAAAATTTTCAGCAGTGGCGAAACATATTCCATAAAAAGAATGCCCGCAGCCAGCGCGGCTAACAGGCAATTCAGCATTGTGTTTGAGATTTTGATTTTCATTGCACGGTAATGGTGTCCTTCATTTTCTCGAAAGTTTTATTGCCGATGCCGCGAACTTTTTTGAGCTCCTCAATGGCAGTGAACGCGCCGTTTTGCTCGCGGTAATCGACGATTCTTTTGGCGATAGCCGGACCGACGCCGCGGATATTTTGAAGTTCCTGTTCGTCCGCCGTGTTGATATTAATTCGCGCGTAATTTGTAGCACCGCCGATTTTATTTGAAGCGGGATTTTCCAGCAAAAAAATTTCTTTGGTGGGAATGTGAATGTGCTGCCCGTCAGAAATGGGCTCGGCGAGATTTATGAGTTCGACATCGGCAAATTCGGTAAGCCCGCCGACGGCGTTAACGGCGTCGACAGCGCGCAAATTTCCGTTGTCTTCCAAATTAACAACCGCTGTAGTTTTTACTTGACCGGAAACGTAGACGCTAATTTTTTTAGGCGGCGGAACTTCCGGAACATTGACTGCAACTTCTTCGTTGCCGGTGAATATGAAGAGCGACGCCGCAACCAGAATAACAATCAACGCAATTATTACGACAATTTTATTTTTCATATTTTAACCCGTAACAAAAATTCAAGCAATAGAGAGGCGCGCACGGACGCGCGCCCCACCGCGCTAGTCACGTGATGTGACTACAGCGGGTAAGTTTTCTTTCTTTGCACTAAAGAGCACGCTTTGCTACGCAAACCGCGCAAGCGTTTCTTTCTTTCCAAAAAGAAAGAAATGCTGTAATAAATATCAATCTTCAAAAGCAACAAGTGTAGCGTCAAAGATAGCCTCGGAACTCCTAACTTTATCAATGACTGCGCGAGAAATCGGATTATCGACGGTAAGCACCATTAAATTTTTGCCGCCAACATCAGTCTTGCCAACCTGCATACTCGAAATATTAATTCCATAATCAGCAAGGATTGTACCGACTTCACCGATAACGCCAGGGCGGTTAATGTGCGGGCAAATCAAAATTCTTGAGTGCGGGTCAACATCGACGCGGAAATTATTAATCAGCACAATTCGCCCTTCGTTGCCAAAAAGCGTACCGGTAACAGAATTTCCATTCGCCGAAACCGTAACCGTATTTGAAAAATCGCCCGCAACTTTCGAGGTAATTTCGGAAAGATTAATCCCGCGGTCTTGCGCCAAAATATTTGCATTGACAAGATTAACATGAGCATCGAGAGCCGCCGACAAAACGCCCGTAAGTACCGCCGTGGAAATCAACGAAGAATTACCGTCAGCAATTGCGCCATTGACTTTGACTTGAAGATTCGCGATCGGCGATTTACTAAGCGCGGTAATCGTCCGCCCGAGCCTTTCAGCTAAATCAAGATACGGCGTCAATTTTCTAAGAATATGCGCAGGAATATGCGGCATATTAACCGCGGTAGAAACCGGCTTGTTACTCAACGCGTCGACAATTCCATTGGCAACGTCAACCGATACGCCAATCTGCGCCTCAATCGTCGAAGCGCCCAAATGCGGCGTCAAAATAATATTCGGCAAATTAATCAGCGGAGAATTTTTGTCAATCGGCTCAGTCGTGAAAACGTCGATAGCCGCGCCCGCAATTATTTTTTCTTGCAGAGCCGTCGCCAAATCTGCCTCATTGATAATTCCGCCGCGCGCGCAATTTATCAACCGAACCGTCGGTTTCATCAATTTCATTTGGTCAAGCGCAATCATATTTTCAGTTTTTTTGGTGAGCGGCATGTGCACAGTTATAAAATCAGCGGTTTTGAAAAGTTCTTCGAGCTCAACCAATTTGACGCCCAAACTTTCAGCGCGCTCTTCACTAACGAACGGGTCATAGGCAATAACGCTCATTTCAAAAGCCTGCGCCCGCTTGGCAACGCCCGCGCCAATCCTGCCCAATCCAATGACGCCCAAAATTTTATTGCGCAACTCAACGCCGACAAATTTTTTCCTGTCCCAGCCGCCCTCGTGAATAGTTTTATTTGCCTGCGGAATATTGCGGCTCACGGCCAACATCATTGCGAAAGTGTGTTCGGTCGCCGCGATTGTATTTCCGTCCGGCGAATTTATAACAATGATACCGCGCTCAGTCGCCGCCTTCACGTCGATATTGTCAACGCCCACGCCCGCGCGTCCAATTATTTTCAAATTCTTAGCCGCGTCCAAAACTTCAGCCGTAACCTTCGATGCCGAACGCACAATCAGCGCGTCAAATTTTGGGATAATGTTAATCAATTCCTCGGCGGAAATTTTATCGCGAACTTCAACGCTAAAGTCTTTCTTGAGAATCTCGATACCTTCAGCGGCAATCCCGTCAACTGCCAAAATATTATACATTTTCATTCCCCCATCAAATATTGCGCAACGCGGCGAGTTGCTCATAATCACAATTTAAAATCAAATCGCGCGGATATTCAATTTCATTCAAAAGTTGCAACGACAAATTGAAATTGCCAACCCGCCCCGCAAAATGCGCGTCCGTACCCAAATAAATTTTGTTCCGATTTTCCTTAGCAAGCTTAATCCAATATTTTAAACGCTCAACATCGCCGCCGCAATGCCGAACCAGCGAAGATTCATTGACTTCAAGCCAAATATCCCGCTCTTTGGCGAGCGCCACCATCAATTTGAAAAAATCTTTAACTTCGTCGTCAAGATTAGCGCCGTGCCGTTTATTGTCCAGTTCGTGAATTTCCCGCTCAATGTGAACAAAAGCGTTGTGGCGTTCCGCGGATTCTTCGAACAGGTCGAACAGATTTTTCAGCGTCATAGTTTCGCGTTCGACAAACCACGCGTGCAAACCAATCGGACGCCATTTCAAATTTTTAAGCCTGTTCCAGCAATTTATTTTTTGCCCGATATTAAATTCGGCGCTCGAAATAATATAAAAATCTTCGTCGAAGCCATTAATCGCGCCTTCAAGATAGCGAATGCGATTGACTTCATTTTTGCGATTCAACGGCGTGCCATCTTGATAAAAATGGTCGGTTATCGCCAAAAAATTTAAGCCGCACAGCCGCGCCGCCTGCATATTTTCAAAAACCGTCGAATAGGCGTGCAACGAAAAAATTGTGTGCGTGTGCATATCCGCCAAAATTTCGCTTGCCTTCAGAATAAAAATCGCCCCTCAATCCGCAATAACTTTCATTGTCGGGAAAAGCAAAACGTCACGAATAGACGCCGAATCAGTCAAAAACATAACGAGCCTGTCAACGCCGATACCCAGCCCACCGGTCGGCGGCAAGCCATATTCAAGCGCACGAACATAATCTGTATCCATAACGTGAGCCTCGTCGTCGCCGGCTTCGCGCGCCTTGAGTTGCTCTTCGAAACGAGCCTTTTGGTCAATCGGATCGTTAAGTTCGGTGAAACCGTTAGCCAATTCGCGCCCGTAAACATAAAATTCAAAGCGGTCAGTAATGCGCGGGTCAATCGGATTTTTTTTGGCAAGCGGCGAAATTTCCGTCGGGTGTCCGGTTATAAAAATCGGCTGAATCAAATCTTCCTCAACTTTTTGTTCGAACGCCGCATTCAAAATCCCGCCGATACCGAAACGCTTTTCATACGCAACGCCAATTTCCTCAGCCATCGCCCGCGCCTCTTCGACATTCGCGCAGGACAGAAAATCTTTGCCGGTTTTATTTTTCACGGCGTCATTCATGCTGATTCGCGGCGGATTTTTCAAATCCATCTCCACGCCTTGATACGTAATTTTCGTCGTTCCAAAAATTTTTTCAGCCGCCAAACAACAAATGCCCTCGGTAACGTCAATAAGGTCGTTATAATCGGCGTAGGCTTGATAAATTTCAACGCTGGTAAATTCGGGGTTGTGGCGATTGTCCATGCCCTCGTTGCGGAAAATGCGCCCAATTTCATAAACTCGTTCGAAACCGCCAACTATCAGCCGCTTCAAATTTAATTCGGTAGCAATGCGCAAATATAAATCGGTGTCAAGCGTATTGTGGTGAGTGATAAACGGACGCGCCGCCGCGCCGCCCGCTATCGTCGACAAAATCGGCGTTTCGACTTCAACAAAATTGCGTTCGTCTAAATATTGCCGTATCGCTTGAATAATTTTCGTGCGCTTTAAAAAAGTGTCGCGAACTTCGGGATTGACAATCAAATCTAAATAGCGCTGACGATAGCGAATCTCAACGTCTTTCAAACCGTGAAATTTTTCCGGCAAAGGACGCAAAGATTTAGACAGCAAATCAAAATCTTCAACGCGAACGGTTAATTCGCCGCGCTTTGTCTTGAAAACTTGCCCGCGCAGCCCAATTATATCGCCGATATCCAAAAGTTTGAATTCGCTGTACTTATTTTCGCCGAGAATATCCAGCTTAAAATAAATTTGAATGTTGCCGGAGCGGTCGGCGATTGTTGCGAAACTGGCTTTGCCGTGTCCGCGAATTGCCATAATGCGCCCCGCGATTTTGACCTCGCCCGCGTCTTGTTCATTTTCGATATCGCCAAATTCTGCGCGAATGTCGGCGGCGTGGTGAGTAACTTCATAACGATGCCCGAAAGGCGCAACGCCCTTGTCGAGGAACGCCTGCAATTTTTCGTGGCGTGCCTGTATCAAAATATTTTCGTCAACTTGAATTTCATTGGTCATAAAAAGACTCCTTGCTGAATTAAAAAATCGAACTAAGAGGCGCTCAAGGATGAGCGCCCAATGCGGCGCGCTTGTCACGTGATGTGACAATCCGCGCCGCGCTTTTCTTTGCAACTTTCTTTTACGATAAAAGAAAGTTGATTAACATTAATTATGCACGATCTCAAGAATTTTATATTGGAGGACACCGGCGGGGGCATGAACCATAACCGTACTACCGGCAGTTTGCCCAATCATGGCCGCGCCAATCGGCGATTCGTCGGAGATCCGCATTTCGTCGGGGTCAGCCTCGGTCGAGCCGACAATCATATAGGTGTCTTCGTGACCGTCGGGGAACAAAATCCGAACTGTGCTGCCGAGAGCAACCAAATCGCCGCCCTCTTCTTGAATGATGCCGCTGTTGTGAATTTGCGCCTCCAAATCCATTATCTCGCCTTCGAGAAATGCCTGTTCGTTTTTCGCGTCGACGTACTCGGAGTTTTCGCTAAGGTCGCCCAATGCTATTGCCGCCTTTAAACGGTCCGCTACTTCTATTCGACGCACGCTTTTTAAATAATTCAGCTTGTCTACCAGCTTGTTGTACCCTTCCTGCGTCAACATTACTTTCTTTTCCGCCATATCAATTAGCCTCCAATTTATTTTTCTACAAATTTGCCGTCAACCAGCATACGTTTTTCTCCTGCTTCCACCGGCGACCATATCGGCAGCGCCTTCGTTTCACTTAAAAATTTATGCGACGGTATCCACGCCGGATAGCCTACACGGTGCATCGCCACTAAACTTTTAATGTCTGTTTTTTTCACAAATTCCGTGACGCCTAACTCTTGAAAAGCGCCCAGCCGCCCGTCTACCGGAAAAAAGGCTACATCCACTTCTAACCCTTTAAGACGTTTCATTTGACGCTCAAAATCTTTACGCGCTAAAATTTGCTTCTCCGGCGTATCCTCTGCCCAATGCCACCAATTAAAATCGCCCGCATGAAATATTCGCGCCCCTGAATCTGTTTCTACCAAAAATGATACTCCAACGTCTGTCGAATCATAAGTCCACACTTTGACGCCAGAGCCGCTCCATTCGCTGTATTTACGCATATATGTTATATCCTCCGCAGGAAAATTTTTTACCCGCTTGGTACGCTTAACATCATTGCTGAAAATATAACGCGTAACTTCCTTGGCATAAGCCCGAATGTGCGTGTCGAAATGGTCAAAATGCGCGTGACTTACAAAAATATATAAATAATCAAAATTACCCGCTTTAATCGCGCGGTCGACTACTTTTTTAGTATCTTCGTAGTCGTCGAACACCAGCAAAGTTTTTCCGTCCCGAATCATAAATCCACTGTTCAGCAAATAAAATATTTCCATTGCCGAAAATTCCCCCGTTTCAGTGCATTGAAATAAATTCTTTCGTCTTGCGCGGTAGGGTAAATCCTCGACCCATAACTTCATTTGCCGACATTATTATCATAAAGGCGTTCTTGTCCAGCGTGTACACTATCAGCTTAAGTTTCGCCATTTGCGTTAAACTGACAACTACCATTGCCACATCGCGCTCATTTCGACTGAATCCGCCCTGCCCGTGCAAATATGTTACCCCGCGCTTCAGCTCATACATTATCGCTTCGGAAATATCTTCAATGTTCTCGGAAATGATTAAAACCGCCTTGCTCCGATTTAAACCCGCTATCACTTTGTCCGTCACGTGCGAATTGACATACATACAAATCAGCGTAAACAGCGCCGGCTCTATTCCAAATAAAAATCCGGCTACCGCCACGATACAAAAATTAAAAGCAAATATCGCCGCGCCCATATTCAGCGAATAATATTTTTTGACTATCGCGCCGAGAATATCAAAGCCGCCCGTCGAACTGTTCATGCGAAAAACTATTCCGTAACCAATGCCGTTGCAAACGCCGCCGTAAATCGACGCCAGCATCAAATCGTCAACCGGAGCGTATGCGTTCAAAAATCGAGTAGCATCAATGCAACCAGAAAATATCACCGTCCCAATTATCACGTCGATTGTATAATCTTTCCCCAACAATTTGTACGAGGCAATTAAAAGCGGGATATTGTAAATGAAAGTTTGCAGTCCGATTGGAAAATCCGCCAGGTAGTAAACTATCATTGCAATTCCGGTTGCGCCGCCCGTCAGAAAGTGGCTCGGTACGACGAATAAATTTATTGAACACGCGGCGATTAAACAGCCCAAAACCACGCCCAAATATCTCAGCGATTGCCACTGCGAAATAGCGGCGGTTAATCTCATTGAAAAATTCCCCTCTCAAAACAGCGCATATTATAGCACAAATATTTTTTCGTTGTGCAAGATTTTTATTCTTTCCAACAATTTGCTAAGTTGCAAAAAAGCCGCCGCTGATATAAAATTTTACAAAAAAAAATAGGAGCATTGATATTGAAATTATTGAAGAGAATGTTTGAAGGAATACAGCGGGACGCAAGAATATTTCTGTTCATATTGATATTGTTGGAAATATACCGCGCGATATTTATTTTTTGGTTTTCGGACGAAATAACAAATTCGGCGCAGATACCGGCGGCGCTGTGGACGGGATTAAAATTGAGTATGAAGACGGCGGGGGCGGTTGCGTTAATCTCGTTTGCGTTGGTGACGGCGGGGAATTTGACGCGGCATTTGCGGCTGATAGTGGCGATATTGGCGGCGCTGATATTTTCGACGCTGTTTATGTTCCGTTTCGCGTATTACAGAGAATTTCATTCGACATTTGGGTTGGAAATGGTGCAGGGACTGGACAACGGCTTTTTGGCGATATTGGAAAAAATATTTATAGACTATGGATTTTTTTGGAGATTTCCGGTCGCGCTGATTTTAACGATATTGTGCATTGCGGTGATAAGCCGATTGTTGCTGATAAAGCCGATACCGTTGCCGGAATTTAAAAGCAAGGCGGAACAATTTATTTTCGCGGACTTGATGATATTTTTGACGGGGGCGTTTGCATTTTTCGTTTGGTACGGCGGGAGTTTCACGGCGGAAAAAGCGCTAAATTACAGCAACGCCGCCATTACCAACGATAATTTTTTGAATGAAAGTATATTGGACGACGGGCAGGCGCTGTGCCGCGTAATTGCTATGGCGAAATATATGCGTCCGGGCGAAATTTCACACGTAGACAAAGATAATATTTTGGCGGAAGCTGAATTACTCGCGCAGAGGAAAAATCTTAACGCCCGAAATTTGAAACCGTACCTGGAAAAAAGCGCAGGCGGCGCGCGTATCGACAAGCCGCGGCACATTTTTATAATTATCGGCGAAAACCTCGGGCAATGGCAAATGCTCGGCAAGTACGAAAATCTTCACGTCGCCGACGGTTTGAAGGGAATTATCGCCGAGCCCAACGCTTATTATTCCAGAAATTTTTTCCCGAACAGCGATTCGTCTATCGGCGCTATTTCCGGTATTATCACCGGTTTGCCCGACCTTAACGTCCTTTTGAATTATCAGCCCAAAACTTTCGAGGAAATTTATATTTCGGCTCTCGCGCCCGCTTTTAAAGAATTAGGCTACAAAGTTGATTTCTGGTACGGCGGCACCCCCAACGCCGAAAATCTTTCCAAAATGGCTCTCGCGCAGGGCTTTGATAATTTCCACAGCTATTACAATCTCTTTGAAATGCTTGAAAAAAATATCGCCGAAGAGCCCCCCACTGTCCACTTGATTATGGCGACGGATCATTTGCCGCAAAATCTTACTCCCGCTAAATCCGGTTTTGAGCGCAATGTCCTTTTGGCGAAAATAAAAAATTTGCCGAATGTGGCTGACGCCGAAAATTTAACCGCCGCGCTCGGTAATTATTGGCAGATGGATAAAGTTATTTCAAATTTTATTCGCAACACAACCGCCAATTACCCGAATAGCCTCTTCGTCGTGACGGGCGACTGCGCCAATCAGATTTTGCCCAATTCTCACCCGACGATTTTTGAAAGTCAAAGCGTGCCGCTGATAATGTATGGCGCGGGCATTGATAAAAATATCTTGCCGCCCGATGTGGTTGGCGGGCACATTTCCATTGCGCCGACGATTATTGAACTTATCGCGCCGGAAAATTTTAAATATCATACGATAGCGCCGAGCCTTTTTGAAAGTGCGGGCGTGGCGTTTAATCGCGAAAATTTCATTACCGAAAATGTTGCCGGCAAAATCGATTTCGATGTGATTGAAATATTGCCGCAAGTGGCAAGCGCCGATTTGGACAGCATAAATCTTTCGGCGGAACGCGAAGGGGCGGAGAAAATTATCAGCGCGGCGCGCACCGTCGCCTGGTGGATTTTGAATAACGGTTTGAATTTGAAGTGAGGAATGCGAATGGGAAAAATTTTGACAATGTTTTTGATTGATGACATTGCAGCGGGGCGAATTAAATGCACGGTTGCCAATTGGACGGGCGTTGTTTATAAAATTCCTCGCGCAGATGTTGAACGCTGCAAAAATCGCGAAGATTTGAGGCAGAGCGGCGTTTATTTTCTTTTCGGCAAGGAAACGGTTTATATTGGGCAAGCCGGCAACCGCAAAAATGGCGATGGAATTCTGCACAGACTGCTTGAGCACAAAAAAAATTCGGATAAAGATTTTTGGCAAGAGGCTATTGTCATTACCGATAAATCTTTTGGCGCAACGGAAATTAGCTTTCTTGAAAATAAATTCTGCAAACTCGCCCTGGACGCCGGACGCTATACCGTTAAAAATAATAATGAGCCGTCGCTCGGCAATATCACTGAGGAAAAGGAGAGCGAACTTGAAGAATTTGCCGATTATGTTATTACGGTAATTTCTATTTTGGGCTATAAAATTTTTGAGCCGATTGAAGAAACTCCGCCCGCTGAAATTCCCAATGAGCCAATTTTTTACCTTTCACGTAGAAATAAAACGACGGGTTTTGTGGTTGAAGCCAGATGTAAAGCGCTTGCCGGTAAATTTATGTTATTGGCGGGAAGTAAAATCTCTCCTAATTTCTCAAAAAATGCTTCGGATAAAGTAAAAAAAGCGCGCCGTAAAGCTAAGATAGGTTTTGATAATATTTTGTTGGAAGATATAATTTTCGATACGTCTTCAAGTGCCGCCGAATTTGTCACGGGAACGCAATCTGCGCAAGGTCCGGAAGTTTGGAAAACCGCGGATGGCATTACTCTAAAAAAATTTTTTGGTGATAATAATGTATGACAAAATTTTAGTAATAAATCTGATGCACATAGGCGATTTACTTTTGACAACGCCGGTATTACGCACTTTGCGCACGAATTTTCCAGATTCGCATATCGCATTGCTGGCAGATAAAAAATTGGCGGATTTGGTGAGGTTAAATGAAAATCTCGACGAATGCTTCTTCATCGACAAAAAGGGCGACGATAACAATATACCCAATTTCGTGCAATTTATTAAAAAGGTTCGCGACCAACACTTTGATTTGGTGATAAATTTGCACAGAAATGAGCGCGCGTCGACATTGGCGGCTTTCAGCGGCGGTAAAAAAATAGTCGGCTACGCTAAGCCTGGCTTTTCGCTATTCTTCAATAAAGTTTTGCCGAATTTAAATCAGACGGAACATCAAGTTGATTCGCACTTTGACGTCCTGCGCGAGGCGCTCGGTATTGAGCGAATTGACGACCGCGGATTGGAAATGTGGATTGACGAGGAAGCGAAAATTACCGCAGAAAAAATTTTTGCGGCGAATTACCCCGCCGGTACAAAGGTGGTGGCGTTTAATATCGGTGCGAGTTGGATGACAAAACGCTGGATTGACAGCTACTTTGCCGAATGCGCGGATATTTTAATCGGGCGCGGGCTCGGCGTAGCATTTTTGGGCGGCGAAATGGACAAAGGAATTGTAAGCGCGTGCGTTGAACAAATGCGCCAAAAAAATAATCCATTGCTCAAAATTTTTACCGGCGATTTCACTTTGGCGGAATTGGCGGGGTTTTTGGATAATTGCGCGGTTATGTTGACGACGGACTCCGGCCCAATGCACGTTGGCGTTGCGCGTAATATTCCCGTGGTTTGTATGTTCGGCGCGTCGCCCGTCCTCGGCTTTTCGCCATATGATTCAAAGGATATTGCAATTCGTTCGCCCGCGAAATGTCATCCGTGCGGTAAACACATTTGCCCAAATAGCGGCGAAGATAATTTTGCCTGCATGAAAAAAATTCCCGTCGAAGTGGTAATGAAATGCGTTGAAGAATTACTTGCAAAGTACGGGCAACCCGCGAAAAATTTACCGCGCCCGACTAATTTTCAATGCCGCGTAGTGGAGGTCGTATGATAAATTTTATTGACAAAATAAAAAATTGCCGCGTGTTGGTAATAGGCGACGCAATGTTGGATAAATATTATTTCGGGGAAGTGACGCGAATATCGCCGGAAGCGCCCGTACCGATTAATCACGTGACGAAAATTAAAGAGCAATTGGGCGGCGCGGCTAATGTTGCTCACAATTTGGCGCTGCTGGGCTGTCAAACTTCATTAATCGCGCAAATTGGCAACGAAAATCACGGCGATACTTTAACCGAAAAATTAAATTCGCGCAGGATTGACATAAGCGGCGTGGTGAAAAGCGATAAGCCCACAACCACGAAAATTCGCGTGATAAGCGGACATCAGCAAATGCTGCGATTGGACTTTGAAGATACCGCGGCGGCTGATATTGAAAAATTTTTGCCGAAAATAACGGCGCGAGTGCCGCAAGTCGACGCGATTATCATTTCGGATTATGGCAAAGGCGTCTGCACCGAAGAAATTTGCCGCGAAATTATCAATCTTTGCCGCGAAAAAAATAAAATCGTGGTAGTCGACCCGAAAGGCGACGATTGGGCGAAATATACCGGCGCGAATTTCATCACGCCCAATTTAAAAGAATTAAACGCCATATTGCCGAAAAAAATTGCGAATGCCGACGTTGAAGTGGAACAAGCGGCGCATTTTGTCATTGAAAAATTTAAATTGAAGGGCTTAGTGGTAACGCGTTCGGCTGAAGGTTTAAGCGTGATAGACGGCAAAAAAATAGCGCACATACGGGCGAAGGCGCAGGAAGTGTTCGACGTATCGGGCGCGGGCGACACAGTCATTGCGGTATTCACATTGGGCTTAGCGGGCAAATTGGATTCGGAAAAGGCGGCGCATTTGGCAAATGTGGCGGCGGGCGTGGTTGTGGCGAAGGTCGGCACTTACGCAGTCAGCCGCGAAGAACTTATAAACGCATTATGAAAGGGGAAATTAAAAATGATTATTGTAACGGGTGGAGCAGGATTTATCGGAAGTAACATTGTTCGCGCGATGAATGAACGCAATTACAGAGACATTTTGATTGTCGACAATTTCGGCAAGGGCGACAAGTACAAAAATTTGGTGGGTTTGACGTTCGAAGACTGCATTAGCATTGAAGAATTTTTGAAAGCGATAACGGATTATCGGATTCACGGCGCGACGGTTATTTTCCACGAGGGCGCTTGCTCCGACACGATGGAGTATGACGTTGATTATATGATTAAAACGAATTACGAATATTCGAAGGCGCTGCTGAATTATTGCATTGCCAATCGGGTTGATTTTATTTATGCGTCGAGTGCGTCAACGTACGGGGCGGGCGCAAATGGTTTCCGCGAAGTCGACGAATGCGAAAGCGCGCTGAATCCTTATGCTTTTTCAAAATTGTTGTTTGACCGGTACGTGCGGCGCAATATGCATTTGGCTAAGAGCAAATTAATCGGCTTGAGGTACTTTAATGTCTTTGGACCGCAGGAACAGCACAAAGGCAAAATGGCGTCAATAGCCTATCAAATGTATCAGCAGATAAAAAATGGCGGCGTGATAAAATTGTTCAAAGGCACGGACGGCTACGCGGACGGCGAACAGAAACGCGATTTTATTTATGTTAAAGACGTAGCGCGGATAAATATTTTCTGCGGCGAAAATGACGTTGCGAATGGAATTTACAATTGCGGGACGGGCAATGCGACGACTTACAACGCCCTCGCGCAGGCGGTTATAAAAGCGGTTGGCGCGGGCAAAATTGAATATATCGACATGCCGGCAGAATTAATCGGCAAATATCAATCTTTCACGCAAGCTGACACGAAAAAATTATTGGACACGGGCTTTAAGGGCGATTTTACGTCGATTGAGGACGCGGTTAAAGAATATTGCGCGTTTTTAAATGAAGGCGGCTATTACAAATGCTGAAAAATATAACAAAGCGCGTAGTCATCGATTTTTTATTAATGGCGGCGGTACTTTGCTCAATCGGCTACTTCATACATTGCCAAATAACGCACAAATTGAATGCAGCGCTGGAGGAAAGCGTATCGCGGCACATCGGCACGGTGTCATATTCGATTGAAAATACGATAAAGAACACCTTCGGCGATATGCACATAATAGCGGGAGCGATTGAGCACGGCGAATTGGACTCCGAAAACACGGCGATATTTTTTCGGACGTTCGAAGAGCACACGTTTAAAAGCGGAATAGTGAACGCGCGCCACGAATATTTGGGCGGCAATGATTTTATATTGTCTGCGGAAGAATTTGACGACATTAAAGAAGTCTTTGAAGGCGAAGACGTGCTGTCGTATCACGGCGAAAAGGGCATGACATTTGCCGTACCGGTTACGATAAACGGCGAGAATTGCGCGCTGTATCAATATTACGCGAAGGAGCATTTGATAGATTTATTTGGGGTAGTGAGTTACGACGGGCTGGGCAGAATAACATTGGCGAGCAAACGCGGCGAATGGATAGAAATAACGGAATCGAAAAATGACGCGCTGTATGACTCATTGTATAAATCGCCAGGGTTCGCTGAATTTTTTTACGAACAAATTGGGAAAAAATTGATGGTGCAAAATCGGGAGCGTGCGGTTGCACAATACGATTATAATGGGCAAATTTTTATGGGCTTTGGCGCGAAAATTTACAATGGAGAAATGGCGCTGTTCGGGCTTGTGACGCGCGACGCGATATCGGCGGGGCTGGAACTTATGCACCTGGGGATGATAGGCGCGACAATTGCCGTTTGCTTGATTTTGATAACTTACACGCGTTCGTCGATAAAAAATGCGGAGAATCGGGAATTGAAAGTTGAGCGTGAATCCGCCCTTCAAGCCAGTAAAACTAAATCTGAATTTTTGTCAAATATGAGCCATGAAATACGCACGCCGATTAACGCTATTCTCGGTATGAACGAAATGATCCTGCGCGAGAGCCGCGATGAAACGATACTTGAATACGCGGAGAATATTCGCAACGCCAGCAACAACTTATTGGGCATAGTCAATGACATACTCGATTTTTCAAAAATAGAAGCAGGGAAAATGGAAATAATACCGGTGGAATATGAATTGAGTTCGCTTTTGAATGATTTGGTGAATATGATAAAGCCGCGCGCGGACAAAAAACATTTAGAGTTAATTGTGAATGCAGATAAAAATTTGCCGACGATACTGTTCGGCGACGAAATCAGATTAAAGCAAGTCGTGACGAACATTTTAACCAACGCGGTAAAGTATACGGAAAAAGGCAGCGTGACGTTAAGCGTTGAGTGCACGCAAAAAAGCGCCGATAAAATCACATTGAAGTTCGGCGTCAAGGACACGGGCATAGGGATAAAGCAGCAGGATATTCAAAAGTTGTTCAGCGCATTTGAGCGGATTGAGGAAAAACGCAACCGCACAATTGAAGGCACGGGCTTAGGTATGAATATTACGAAAAAGTTGCTGAATATGATGGGAACGGTTTTGCAGGTTGAAAGCGTATACGGCGAGGGCTCAAATTTTTGGTTTGAGATAGAGCAAAAAATAATAAAGGACGAGCCGATAGGCGATTTTGAAGAGGCGTTTAGAAATTCGCTGAAACAGCATAAAAAATATCACGAGAAATTTACCGCGCCGGACGCGAAAATTTTGGTAGTCGACGATACGGTAATGAATTTGACTGTGGTAAAAGGCTTATTGAAGCAGACGAAAATTAAAATCGACACTGCAGACAGCGGCTACGAATGTTTAAAATTGGTTGCGAAAAATATTTACGATATAATATTCTTAGATCATCGTATGCCGGAAATGGACGGGATAGAAACATTACGAAAAATGCAAAATATGCCGGAGAATTTAAACGAAACGACGCCGGTAATATCGTTGACGGCGAATGCGATAAGTGGCGCGCGGGAACAATACATTTCGGCGGGTTTCAGCGATTATTTGACGAAACCGATAAACAGCGCGAAATTGGAAGAGCTGATAATGAAATATTTGCCCGCAGAAAAAATAAAAGCAGCGTCCGAAGAAGAAATTGCGCCCGCGGAAGAATTGAATTTGCCGGACTGGTTGACAAGAGCCGACTGTTTAAATTTAAAAGAGGGCGTTGAACATTGCGGCGACGTCGATTCGTACATGGCCGCGCTGAAAGTTTTTGCAAATGCAATTACCGGCGGCGCTGACGAAATCGAAAATTATTTTAAAAATGCTGACTGGAAAAATTACACGACCAAAGTTCACGCGCTCAAAAGTTCTGCGCGAGTTATCGGGGCGCTGGAATTGTCGGAAAAAGCACGGCGGCTTGAAGACGCGGGAAATTCCGGCTATATCAACGAAATTCAGCAAGATACCGCGCCGCTTTTGCAGTTGTATCGAAGTTATGCGGAAAAACTTTCACCGCTCATTGAAACTGAAACTGAGGAAGATAATTCCGATAAGCCGCTGATTGACTCTGATTCGCTTGCCGAGGCTTATGAGGCAATGCGCGAGGCGGCGGCAACTTTCGATTATGATTCGCTTGAATTTGTTTTGCAGTCACTGGAAGATTATAGTTTTCCGCAAAATGAAACAGAAAAAATTAAGCAGATTAAATCCGCAGCTGAAAAACTTGACTGGGAAAAAGTCGCGCAGTTGTTGAAATGACGCGGATTTTTTGTAAAAGTTTTGGGCTAGCCCTTTTTTGCAAAGATTAAATTAACATTAAAAATGGGCTGAAATTCTTGACGCTGAATATATCGAATGTTATACTTCAATCAAGAGAGTCGCGGAGAATTGACGCGCGATAACTTAGCCCATTCCATAAAAACCCACATTTATAAAACATAGTTTCTATCCAACAAAAAATTTGAGCGCCCCTGCAGTTAGCGGAGGCGCTCTTTTTTTAGCACGCGTCAATTTCTTTGAAAAGTTCGGCAACAAGTTCAGCCTCCGGAACTTTGCGGATGATTTTGCCTTTGCGAAAAATAATTCCTTCGCCGTCCGCGCCCGCAATTCCAACGTCAGCACTCCTGGCTTCGCCTGGTCCATTGACAATACAGCCCATAACGGCAACCGTGATATTTTTGTTGACAGCGGCTAATTTTTTTTCAACTTCCGCGGCGATTTTATTTAAATCAATGCTCGTACGCCCGCACGTCGGACAAGCTATCAGATTCGCGCCATATTCGCGCAGTCCCAAAGATTTCAAAATTTCGTTGGCAACTTTGACTTCGACAACCGGATCGCCCGTCAATGAAACTCTGATGGTATCGCCGATACCTTCAGCCAACAGCGCGCCAATTCCGACCGCAGATTTTATCACGCCGGTATTGACAGTTCCCGCCTCGGTTATTCCCAAATGCAGCGGGTAATTGACTTTTTCGCTGATTAATCGATATGCCGCCAAAGTCAGCGGCACGTCGTGAGCCTTCAGCGAAATTTTTATGTTGAAGAAATTTTCAGCCTCAAGAATTTTTACGTGTTCAAGCGCAGATTCAACGAGCGCCTCCGCCGTTACGCCGCCGTATTTTTGTAAAAGTTTTCTGCTCAAAGAGCCCGCGTTGACGCCGATTCGGATTGGAATATTTTTGTCCTTAGCCGCCGCAACGACTTCACGAACGTGAGCCGCGCCGCCAATATTGCCAGGATTTAGCCGCAAAGCCGCCACGCCCTGCGCGATACTTTCAAGCGCCAATTTATAATCGAAATGGATATCGGCAACAATCGGCACTTCCACGGCGGAAATAATCTCGCGCAAATTTTTCGCTGCCGCCATATCCGGCACGGCAACCCGCACAATATCACAGCCCGCCGCCTGCAATTTCAAAATCTGTTCAACGGTAGATTTCGTATCGGTTGTTTTGGTATTCGTCATGGACTGCACGCTAACCGGCGCGCCGCCTCCAATTTTAATTTTTCCAACGCTAATCTGCCGCGTAATTTTTCTGTTCATAGCACTTCACCTGAATTTGTGTAAAATTTTCCAGCTTTGCCAAATGTAACTTTGCTTGACCGCCTTATCATAATCGAACGGCTCGAACAGCGAAAAATTTTTGTAATGTTCGTCGACAAGAATTTTTTCAACGTCCGCCTGGGTGATAAAATTTTCCGCGTCCAAAATGTGGCGAATTTCATATTTTTTGTCGTGAAAGGCTCTGGCAACCAAAATGCATCGGTGACAATTTTTCGGATGCTTTTCCGCGCACATAAACGCAATTTTATATCCAAGCTTGACAGCTTCTTCAAATTTTTTAACGCCGTCAAGAAATTGGGTACTCTGCGCGAATTTTTCAAAATCCAAAACGCCGTCGGTAAAAAATTCCGGATTAAATTGCCGTGCGCCAAATTCCCTGCCGAAATGTCGATAAATAATCCCGTCAGCCTCAAGCACGTGCAAAATATTTCGCCGATTAAAATCTTTGCGATAAGCCGAATGCGGGCAACTCCGAACGTCAATCAGCAAATTTATCGAATGCTTTTTCAGCGTGGCAACAAAATCTTCAACGCCGAAACCCGAATAGCCAATCGTGTAAATTTCGCTCATTTGAAAAACACCCTTACCAAATCGCTCATTGTGGCGTAAAGCGTCAGCGCCAATAAAAGCGCAATTCCTACGCGCTGAGTGTACATCATTGCCTTTGAACTCATCGGTTTGCCGCGCACCGCTTCAATTACCAGGCTGACGAAATGTCCGCCGTCCAGCGCCGGTACTGGCAACAAATTCAGCAAACCCAAATTCAAACTCAAGAGCGCCGCGAAATTTAACAGCGGCACAAAGCCCGTTTCGGCGACTTGCCCCGCCATTTGCGCAATTCCTATCGGTCCGGCTAATTCTGCCTGCGACGGCGCTTTGAAAATGTCAACCAGCGCATTTACCATAAAAGCCAAAATTCCTACGGTATGTTCGACAGCCATTTTTAGCGACGTGGTTAAATCCTGCGGCTCATAAACCGCGGAACTTTGCACGCCGACCAACGCGCGCTTAGACTTTTCGTCAAATTTCGGCGTCAAGGAAACTTCGGAAATTTTATTATCGCGCTCATATTCAATCGTGATTGGTTTATCGGCGGCAGTTTCTTTGATTTTTTCGGTGAACTCAAGCCACGTGGTAATTTTTTCGCCGTCGACGCTCAAAATTTTATCGCCAATTTTAATACCGGCAGTTTCCGCGGGCATACCGCTAATCACGCCGCCAATTATCGGCTCAACTGAGGGTTTCGAAACGCCGACCGTGGAATAAATTCCGAAAAACAAAATTATCGGCATCAAGAAATTCATTGCCACGCCGGCTAAAATTACAATCATTCGCGAAAAAACCGGCTTTTCACAGTAGCCGCGTTCGCCTGCCGGATTGTCGTTTGGGTCCATTCCGGCAATGTCGTTAAAGCCGCCCAATGGTATCGCCCGCAATGAATATTTTGTTTCGCCGTATTTCGTGCTGAAAATTTTCGGACCGAAACCTATTGCAAATTCGTCAACGCGCATTCCCGTTAATTTAGCCGTGATAAAATGTCCAAATTCGTGAACCAGCACCAACAGACCGAAGACGAAAACCGCTGCTATTATCGATATTATCAATTTGATTCCTCACTTTACAAAAATACAATTAACCGCTACAATTTTAAATGATACCAATTTTGATTTAGCAAGTCAACAAGAAGGCGACGATTTGAAAATTTTAATGCATATGTGCTGCGGACCGTGTTCGTGTTATCCGACGGAGCGGCTGCGCGAAATTGGCTTTGAGCCGGTCGGATATTTTTTCAACCCGAATATTCACCCGTACAAGGAATGGCATCAGCGGCTGAAAACTGCGCGAGAGTTTGCGGCGAAAGTTGGAATTGAATTTTTCGCGGAAAATCATTACGGGCTGCGCGAATATTTGTCGAAAGTTTCAAGCGTGGTTGACGTGGAAGATTCGGCGCGCTTTGCGGACGGCTGGCACGCGCGCTGTAAAATTTGTTATGCGTGGCGGCTGGGCGAGGCGGCGCGATTTGCGGCGGAAAATGATTTTTCGGCGTTTACGTCCACGCTTTTTTACAGCATTCACCAAAACCACGAGCTTATGAAAAAAATTGCCGAGAATTTTGCAAAACAGTTCGGCGTCGATTTTTACTATGAAGATTTTCGCGCAGGTTGGCAGCGCGGAATTGACATTAGCCTGGAACTGGAACTTTACCGGCAAAATTACTGCGGCTGCATTTTCAGCGAAGAGGAGCGTTTCAGCAAAGAAATTAAGCATTTGCGCAAAAAATTATCGACGCGCCCAAAAAACGTGCTATAATAAGATAAAAATGGGTTGATTATTTGAGCGAAAAAAATTTGACGCCGATGATGGAACAGTACCTCGCGGCGAAACGGCAAAATCAAGATGCGCTTTTATTTTTCCGATTGGGCGATTTTTTTGAAATGTTTTTTGAAGACGCGGCGACGGGTTCGCGCGAATTGGGCTTGACGTTGACAAAGCGGCAGGACGCGCCAATGTGCGGCGTACCGGCTCACGCTATCGAAAATTATTTGCAGAAATTGGTTAACAAAGGCTACCGCGTGGCAGTTGTTGACCAGGTTGGCGACCCGAAGGGCAAAGGTTTGACGGAGCGCGAAATTACAAAAATTGTCACGCCTGGCACGATTTTAACCGACGATACGCTGACTGACGCGAATAACAATTACATTGCGCTGATTTTGGAGAGCGGCGGCGAAATTGCGTTTGCGGGCGCGGATGTTTCGACCGGCGAAATTTTTTATTGCCTGTACGAGGGCAAAGACCGCACGCAGATTTTGTTCGACGAAATTTACCGCTTGACGCCGCACGAAATTTTGATTGCGGGCGAATTGACTTTTGCCGATAAGCTGAAAAATTTTGTCAAGCTGAAACTGGAAAATTGCCTGTTCACGAAAATTGACGCCGACGATAAGTCCAATTTTCTGCCGCAACATTTCAGCGAAAAAGATTTGCCGGTTTCGGAAAACGCCACTGCCGCCGTTGAATATCTGCTGAATTATTTGCACAAAACCGTTCGCGCAGATTTAAATCATCTGTCGAAGTTGACGCGGCTTGACATCTGCCACCATTTGATTTTGGACGCAAATACCCTGCGAAATTTGGAAGTCGTGCGAAACCTGCGCGACGGCTCTAAAAAAGATACGCTGTTTTCGGTGCTGGATTATACGCGGACGCCGCTCGGCAACAGACTTTTGCGGCGCTGGCTGGAAAATCCGCTGATTGACATTGCCGCCATTAATCGCCGCCTTGAGGCTGTCGACGAACTTTTTAAAAATTTTACCACGCGAAAAAATCTGCGCGAAATTTTGAAGGAAATGCACGACCTTGAACGGCTGATGACGAAAATTGAAATTGGCAGTGCGAACGCGCGGGATTTAACGGCGCTGAAAATTTCTCTGCGGATTCTTCCCAAAATTCGGGCGGCGCTGGCGAAAGTTGATTCTGATATTTTGCTTGCCTGCCGCGACGGCTTGAAGGATTATTCGGCGGAAGTTGATTTGATTGAACGCGCCATTTCCGAAGCTGCGCCGCTTACAGTTCGGGACGGCGGAATGATTAATCGCGGTTACAACGCGGAACTTGACGAATACCGGAAAATTTCACAAGACAGCCGCGGTTTTTTGCAGGAATTTGAAGACAGCGAAAAAACCCGCACCGGCATTCGGTCGTTGAAAGTCGGTTACAATCGCGTTTTCGGATATTACATTGAAATTCGGCACAGCGGCGCGGATAAAATTCCGGAAAATTATATTCGCAGACAAACTTTGTCGAACGCCGAGCGGTACGTGACGCCCGAACTCAAGGATTTTGAGACGAAAATTTTGGGCGCGCAAGAAAAAATTGTAAATCTTGAGTACAATCTTTTTTGCGAAGTGCGCGATAAAATCAAAATTCAGTTGGCGAATATTCAAGACACGGCTAAAAGAATTGCGCTAATGGACGTTGTGGCAAGCTTAGCTGAGGCGGCGGCGGTGAATAATTACGTGCGTCCCGATTTGAACATTGACGGCAAAATCACGATTAAAGACGGACGCCACCCGCTTGTCGAAAAAATTTTGACGAGCAGCTTATTTGTTCCGAATGACACGAATTTGAATCCGAATCGCTGTCGGCTGATGATTATAACCGGACCGAATATGGCGGGCAAATCAACTTATATGCGGCAGGTGGCATTGATAGTTTTGATGGCGCAGGCGGGCAGCTTTATTCCGGCGGCGCGCGCGGATATTTCGCCGGTTGACAGGATTTTTACGCGCATTGGGGCGAGCGACGATTTAGTCAGCGGGCAGTCAACTTTTATGGTTGAAATGAACGAAGTCGCGCAGATTTTGAAATACGCCACTGAACGCAGCTTGATAATTTTGGACGAAGTTGGGCGCGGCACTTCGACTTTCGACGGTATGAGCATTGCGCGCGCGGTAATTGAGTACATTGACAAAAAAATTCGCGCCAAAACTTTGTTTGCAACGCATTACCACGAATTGACAGACCTTGCCGATAATTCCGCCAGCATTGAAAATTTTTGTACGGCAGTCAAGGAGCGCGGCAAAGACGTTATTTTTCTGCGCAGGATTCAGCGCGGCGGCTCTGATAAATCTTACGGTTTGCAGGTTGCGAAATTGGCGGGTTTGCCCAAATTTGTTATGAAACGCGCCGAGGAAATTTTAACCGATTTGGAAAATTCCGTTCCGGTAAAATATGAGCCGACAACAGCGCCGCCGCCTTCGCAAAATTTATTCATATCGCGCGGAATCGAAAATTTGTTAAATTTGGACGTGGCAACCTTGACACCGATTGAAGCATTGAATAAACTGTACGAATTGCAAGAGCAAGCGCGGCTGATTTCCGGCGCGCAATGAAAGGAAGTTTTTACATGGCTGACAAAGACAAAGATAAAAAACCTTCGATTTGGAGCACGTACACCGACGAAGATAAGCAGAAACTTGAAACGCTGAACCGCGGCTACATTGATTTTATTAGCCGCTGCAAAACCGAGCGCGAATGCGTAACAGAGGCGATTAAACAGGCTGAGGCGGTTGGTTATAAAGACCTGCGCGAAATTATCAGCAATCGTCAACGTCTGCAGGCGGGCGACAAAGTTTATTATGCTTTTATGAAAAAATCTATCGCGCTGTTCCAAATTGGCAGTGAGCCGTTGCAAAATGGGCTGAAAATTTTGGGCGCGCACATTGACACCTGCCGACTTGATCTTAAACAAAATCCGCTCTATGAAGACGGCGGCTTGGCTTATCTCGATACGCATTATTACGGCGGCATCAAAAAATATCAGTGGGTGACGTTGCCGCTGGCTATGCACGGCGTTGTTGTCAAAAAAGACGGCACAGTTTTAAATATCGTTATCGGCGAAAATGACGGCGACCCTGTTTTTTGCGTGACGGATTTATTGATTCATCTCGCGCAGGAGCAAATGAAAAAGGACGCGACCAAAGTTGTCGAAGGCGAAAATCTTGATATTCTTGTTGGGAATTATCCGCTGAAGGACGGCGATAAAGAATCCGTCAAGGCGGGCGTGTTGAAACTTCTCAAGGACAATTATAATATTGAGCCGGAAGATTTTATGTCGGCGGAATTGGCGCTTGTACCGGCGGGCAAGGCGCGCGAATTGGGCTTTGACCGCAGTATGATTCTCGGCTACGGGCAAGACGATCGCGTTTGCTCCTACACTTCGCTGGTCGCTATGTTGGAAGTTGCGAATATGACTTTGGATAAAACCGCGTGCTGTTTGCTCGTCGATAAAGAAGAAATCGGCAGTTACGGCGCGACTGGCATGCGCTCACATTTCTTTGAAAATGCGCTTGCTGAATTGATGAACGCTTGCGGGCAATATACCGAACTGGGACTGCGCCGCGCGTTGCAAAATTCTTATATGCTCAGTTCTGACGTTTCCAGTGCCTATGACGCGCTTTACGCTAGCGCTTACGATAAGAAAAACGTTGCGTACGTTGGCAAAGGTATGGTTTTCAATAAATTCACGGGCAGCCGCGGCAAATCCGGAGCGAGCGAAGCCAATGCTGAGTTTGTCGGCAAACTGCGCGAAATTCTTGATAAAAATAATGTCCGCTATCAATTTTCCGAACTGGGCAAAGTCGACTTAGGCGGCGGCGGCACTATTGCCCATATCATGGCGGTTTACGGTATGGAAGTTATCGACAGCGGCGTTGCGGTATTGAGTATGCACGCGCCCTGGGAAACCACCAGCAAGATTGACGTTTACGAAACTAAAAACGGCTACGTTGCTTTTCTGAAGGAGATTTAAATGGATTTTAAAAACAAAAATGTATTGGTTATCGGCGCGGGGATAAGCGGCTTTGCGGCGGCGCGAGTTGCGAAACATTTTGGCGCGAATGTAACTTTGAGCGACGCCAAAAACGAACGCGATTTGAATGAAGATTTTAGCCCTCTGCGCGAATTGGGAATAAATTTAGTTTTCGGTCCGCAAAATGACAGCTTGCTTAAGGGCGTCGATTTAATAATCGTGTCGCCCGCCGTACCGGTGCGTATTCCGATTTTGCAGACGGCGGCTAATAAAAAAATTCCGATCATCAGCGAAATTGAGCTTGCTTACAGTTTGGCTAAATCGCCGATTTGCGCGGTTACCGGCACGAACGGCAAAACTACCACGACAACTTTGCTCGGGCTGTTGCTTGAAACGAAATATGAGAAAACCGGCATTGGCGGAAATATCGGCGTGCCGCTCAGTGAAGTTGTGCTTGACATTGGCGAAGGCGGCTACATTGCGGCGGAAATTTCCAGTTACCAGATGGAGGCCACGAATAATTTTAAGCCGCACATTTCGGCTGTTTTGAACGTGACGCCCGACCATTTGAAACGCCACGGCACTATGGAAATGTACAGCAAGATTAAGGAAAAAATTTTTGAGCAGGAAGGCAAGGACGATTTTCTGATTTTGAATTTGGACGACCCCGCGCTCCGGCTTATGAAAGATCACGCGCATTGTAAAGTGCTGTTTTTCAGCCGCAAAATTCAGCTGGACGAAGGCGCTTACCTTCACGGCAATAAATTGATTATCAAGTACGGCAGCAAAATTCACGCGCTCTGTACGATTGACGAACTCGGAATTAAAGGCGGGCATAACGTTGAAAATGCGCTGGCGGCGTCGCTTATGGCGTTTTTGGCGGGCGTCAATGCTAAGGATATTCGCAAGGTTTTAAAGAGTTTTAAAGGCGTCGAACACCGGATTGAATTTGTGCGCGAATTGGACGGCGTGAAATATTACAACGATTCGAAGGCGACGAATACGGATTCGGCGATTAAAGCGCTTGAAACTTTTGAAGGGCACATAATTTTGATAGCGGGCGGCGACGATAAACTCACGGATTTAGCAGATTTTATGAATTTGGTTTACGACCGCGTTGAAGGGCTTATTTTAATTGGCGACGCGGCGGAGCGTTTTAAAACTTATGCGATTCAGCGCGGCATTGACCCGACGATAATTTTTGACGCGGGGCATTCAATGGAAAAAGCGGTTGAAATTGCCAAGAAAATTTCTAAGCCGATGCAAGTTGTGTTGTTAAGTCCGGCGTGCGCGAGTTTCGATATGTACAATAATTTCGAAGAACGCGGCAGAGACTTCAAGAGGATAGTTAACGCGCTATGAAGATAATCGTATCGGGCGGCGGCACTGGCGGGCACATTTACCCTGCGCTGACGCTGATTGACGCCATTAAAAATAAAGTTCCGGCGGCTGAATTTCTGTACGTCGGCACGGAGCAAGGGCTTGAATCCGATATTGTACCGAAAGCCGGAATTAATTTTACCGCGCTCAACCTTGAAGGTGGTTTTGAGCGCCATTTTACATTAGAAAATTTCAAGCGCGCGGCGAACGCAATTTTGAGCGTTAAACGCGCCGGTAATATCGTCAAGCAATTTCAGCCAAATGTCGTTGTCGGCACAGGCGGCTACGTTTGCGGTCCGATTTTGTTAGCCGCCAGCCTTATGAAAGTTCCCACGCTCATTCAGGAGCAAAACGCCGTCGCCGGTATCACCAATAAAATTCTGTCCAAATTTGTAAATAAAATCGCTGTCGGTACTGAACCCGCGCTGAAAAATTTTCCCGCCGATAAAACAGTTTACACCGGCAATCCGATTCGCGAAAATGTTTTGACGGCGAAACGCGAGGACGGCTTGAAAGAATTTGGTTTCAGTGAAAATTTGCCCGTGGTTTTAATTTCCGGCGGCTCAAGGGGCGCGCGCTCGATTAACAACGCGATGATTGACGTACTCGCCAACGCCGCTGATAACGCTCAATTTCTGCACGTCACCGGCAAAACCGAATTTGACGCCGTTACTCAAAAACTGCGCGATAAAAATTTTGACTTCGACAATCCGAAAATTAAAATCGTTCCGTACCTGTACAATATGCCTCAGGCAATGGCGATGGCGGATTTGGCGATTTTTCGCGCAGGAGCAACCGGTTTAGCGGAATTGACGGCGCGCGGCGTTCCCTCAATTTTAATTCCGTATCCATACGCCGCCGAAAACCACCAGGAATTTAACGCTCAAGCGTTGGTGAAAGTCGGCGCTGCGCGAATGATTTTGGATAAAGATTTAACCGCCGAAATTTTGTCCGCGAATTTAAACGAAATTTTATCCGCTCCGGACGAACTAAAGAAAATGGCAACGGCAAGTTTGAAATTAGGC
>CAJOMO010000004.1:53209-90264 GCA_905235685.1 uncultured Selenomonadaceae bacterium | reverse complement strand
GCGAAAGAAACGGCGATTTTCGGCGGCGAGCGCGTCATTTTCGCCCAAAATATTTTTCATAACTTTAACTTCCATAACACACCTCAACTAAATTTCGCACTCAATTTGAAATTCGGGCGGCACGTTCTGAAGAATTGTAACGTGCAAATCGCCGCAAAAATTACCGCGACCATATTTCCAAAAATCGGCGCCATTTGCAAACCTTCCGGCGCTTGAATTATGTACGTCGTTGTTACTATCGTCATAAAAATTGCCGGAACAAGCGGTATCAAAAACGCGCGGTTTTGCATTTTCCGGCTCATATACACTGCGCCCGTCCACAAAACTATCGTTGCCAAAGATTGATTCAGCCACGCGAAATACCGCCAAATCACATTGAAGTCAAGTTGCGTTATCAAGCCCGCCACAATGATTATCGGCAAGGACAACATTAATCTTTTCGGTAATTTGTCCTGCGCGAAATTTACCCAATCAGCCAAAATCAATCTTGCACTGCGGAGCGCGGTATCTCCGGAAGTTATCGGGCAAACCACAACGCCAATCATAGCCAGCGCCATTCCAATACCGCCGCCCATAAATCCTTTGCAAATTTCGTAGACAACAGCGCCCGCGCCATTCGCCGACAAAGCCGTCGCCAAATTTCCCGTGTTGTGGTAAAAAGTTATTCCGGCAGCCGCCCAAATCAGCGCGATTATGCCCTCACAAACCATAGCGCCGTAAAATACCGGTCGCGCTAAATGTTCGTTCGTCAAACAGCGCGCCATCATTGGCGATTGTGTCGCGTGAAAGCCGCTTATCGCCCCGCACGCCACAGTTATAAACATCAAAGGCCAAATCGGCATTTCGTCGCCTTTCGGGTGCATATTCGCCAATTCCAGCGTCGGCATTTCCGCGCCGCTCGTTAAGAGCATTCCGCCCATTACGCCAACCGCCATTATGATAAAGCAAATTCCAAACAGCGGGTACAATCTGCCAATCAATTTGTCAATCGGCAGGAGCGTTGCTAAGAAATAGTACAGCAGAATTATCACCAGCAACACCGGCACGCTTATTCCCGTGAGCATTTTCAACAAACCCGCCGGTCCAACCGTGAAAACCGCGCCAACCAAAATCATCAGCGCCACTAAAAAAAATCTCATTACCGTTAACGCCGTGCCGCCTAAATATTTTCCGACAATTTCCGGCAAAGATTTTCCGCCTTCGCGAATTGAAATCATTCCCGATAAATAATCGTGGACGCTGCCCGCAAATATCGTTCCAAGCACTATCCACAGATAAACGCTCGTTCCCCAAATCGCGCCGCCCAATGCGCCGAAAATCGGTCCGAGTCCGGCGATATTTAAAAGCTGTATCAAAAATACTTTCCATGTTGGCAGCGGCACAAAGTCAACGCCGTCTTTTTTTGTAAGCGCGGGCGTAGGCTTGTTCGTCGGTTTGAAAAAATTTTCCAATATCCGGCTGTAAATGAAAAATCCCAGCAGCAACGCCGCTAATGCAATTAAAAATGTTGTCATAAAAAAATTCACCTCGCGCGAATTATAGCACATTGTAGAAAATTTTTCCGTTTGAAGTTATAATATCGGCGGAGGTGATTAACTTGAAAATTTTATTTGTGTGCAGCGGAAATACCGGTCGTTCGCCTATGGCTGAATTTGTTTTCAAAAAATTGGTTGCCGGTGACGAAAATTTTTTGATTGAATCGGCGGCGTCGAAACCAACAAGCGGCGGCGATTTGCACGAAGGAATTGCTGCCAAACTTCGCGCAGAAAATGTTCCCTACACTAAGCACAACGCGCGCCAAATTACCGCGGCTGATTATCAGAAATTCGACAAGATCATTTGTATGGACGCCGGAAATATCGCGCAGGTTAAGGAAATTTGCGGCGGCGACCCCGACGGCAAAATTAAATTGCTGTTGTCGTATTGCGGCGAAAATGCTGACATTCCCTGGGACAAAAACGGCTTTGCCAAAACCTACGAAGATATTTTGCGCGGTTGCAAAGCGGTTTTGGATTCGCTAAAATTTTGAGCCGTTGCAGGATTTTTAATTGGCGCGGCTAATAACAAAGCGAACACTATAAATATTTAGGAGGGATTAACTTTGAGAGAGCTGGACGTAAAAGTTATCACTGAAAACGTCGCTGAAATGTGCAAAGAGGCGGCGTATTATCTGCCGGACGATGTTTACCGCGGCTTGAAACGCGGGCGCGAAACCGAAAAATCCGAAGTCGGCAAAATCGTTCTCGATCAAATCATTAAAAACGCCGAAATTGCCAAAGCGGAAGATCGCCCCTACTGTCAAGATACCGGTATGACGATTGTTTTTGTGAAAATTGGGCAGGATTTGCACATAACCGGCGGCGATTTCACCGAGGCCATTAACGCCGGAATTGCTAAGGGCTACACTGAAGGCTATCTTAGAAAATCTGTCGTTGGTGAGCCGCTTTTTAATCGCGTGAATACCAAAAATAACACGCCCGGCGTCATTTACACGGAAATTGTTCCCGGCGACAAACTCGACATTACCATTGCGCCGAAAGGTTTTGGCTCTGAAAATAAATCCGGCGTGAAAATGCTCGTTCCGGCTGACGGCGTGCGTGGCGTTAAAAAGGCTGTTATGGAAATTATTTTGCACGCAAGCATGAATCCTTGCCCGCCGATGGTTGTCGGCGTTGGAATTGGCGGAACTATGGACAGAGCGGCTTTACTTTCCAAAAAAGCTTTAACGCGTTCGATTGACGAAAGAAACCCAATGCCCGAATACGCGAAACTTGAGGAAGAGCTCCTTGAACTTATCAATTCAACGGGAATTGGACCGCAGCTCGGCGGTACGACTTCGGCTTTGGCGGTAAATGTCGAGTGGGGACCTACGCACATTGCGGGCTTGCCGGTTGCCGTTACGATTTGCTGTCACGCTATGCGTCATTCGCACCGTGTTTTGTGAACAGGGGATAGTGTAGAGGGAAAAGTGAACAGTGATTTTTAAACTAATCCCTGACCCCTGACCACTGCCCCCTAAAAAACTGACTGAAAGGAAGTTTTTTCAATGGCTGAAAGTATCAGAATCACAACGCCGTTTACCGAAGAAATGTCGCGCAAACTCAAAGCCGGTGACAGCGTTTTAATTACCGGCACGATTATCAGCGCAAGGGACGCGGCGCATAAGGCAATGACAGAGGCGCTTGCCCGCGGCGAAAAATTGCCGGTTGACTGGAATAATCAGATTGTTTATTACCTCGGTCCTACACCGGCGAAACCTGGAGATCCGATTGGTTCGTGCGGACCGACGACTTCCGGCAGAATGGACGCTTATACTCCGACAATGCTTGAGCAGGGTATCAAGGGCATGGTTGGCAAAGGCTCACGTGCGCCTGAAGTTGTCGAGGCTATGAAGAAAAATGGCGCGACTTATTTTGCGGCGGTTGGCGGCGCGGCGGCGTTAATTGCTAAATCCGTTAAAAGTTATACCGTGCTTGCATATCCCGAACTTGGTCCGGAGGCAGTTGCTGCGTTGGAAGTTGTAGATTTTCCGGCTATCGTCGTCATTGACTGCGAAGGCAATAATTTTTACGAAATTGGGCAAAAACCTTTCCGCCACTTCGATATGAATCAAATTTAGGGGCTGGGGGTTAGCGATTGCTTGAAATTTTTTCGCTAATCCCTTAAACCTACAAACAAGGAGGCAACAATGTTTCACACAACTTTTTACGTGCGGCGTCTGCATTCGCTGTGCGGCTTGCTAATTTTGGGATTTTTCATACTGGAACACATCGGCACAAATTCAATGGCATTGGCAGGACCGGCTTTCTTCAACGGCGTTATGGGAATGGTTGAGGAAATTCCTAAGCCGATTTTCTACAGCATTGAAATTGGAATGTACGCTGTACCGTTTTTGTTCCACGGGCTTTATGGCATTTACATCGCACTGCAGGCGAATAACAATCCGCTTAGGTTCGGCTACCTTCGCAACTGGAATTTCACATTGCAGCGCTGGACGGCTTGGTTCCTGGTAGTATTCTTGATTTGGCATATTGGCTATCTGCGCATTTATCTTAAGGGCGTTCTCGGTAACCCGATTTCATTTGAACTTTTGCAAAATATGTTCTCAAATCCGATTGTCGCCATTTTGTACGTCCTCGGAATGTGGGCGGCGATTTTCCATTTCTGCAACGGAATTACCACTTTCTGCATGACTTGGGGCATTACCAAAGGTCCGCGCGCGCAAAATGTTATCAGCTTGATTAGCATGGGGCTTTGCGCGGCGCTTTGCCTTGCCACGGTTGCCTTTATGTCCAGCTACTACATTTACTGAGGAGATACTGATATGGCTAAGGATATGAGCAAAAAGAAAATTGCAATTGTCGGCGGCGGTATTTCGGGCTTGCTCGCCACAATCAAAGTTTGCGAATTGGGCGGCGAAGTCGACTTGTTTTCGTATTGCCCCGTCAAACGTTCGCACTCGCTTTGCGCGCAGGGCGGAATTAACGCCTGTATGGATACCAAGGGCGAACACGACAGCATTTATGAGCATTTCGACGATACGGTTTACGGCGGCGACTTTTTAGCAGATCAAATTGCCGTAAAAGGTATGGTTGAAGCCGCGCCTAAGCTGATTAAAATGTTCGACAGAATGGGCGTGCCGTTTACCCGCACTTCCGAAGGTGTTTTGGATTTGCGAAATTTCGGCGGACAAAAACATAAACGCACTTGCTTTGCCGGTTCAACGACGGGGCAACAAATTTTATATGCGCTCGACGAACAAGTCAGACGCTGGGAAGTCAAAGGCTCTGTTCATAAATTTGAGTTTTGGGAATTTATCCGGATTATCAAAAACCGCGAAGGTATTTGCCGCGGACTCGTCGCGCAGAATATGAACACGATGGAAATTAGGGCTTTTCGCGCGGATACGGTAATTTTGGCAACGGGCGGCCCCGGTCAAGTTTTCGGGCGCTGTACTGCGTCAACGATTTGCAACGGCTCGGCGGTTAGCGCGGTTTATCAGCAGGGCGCGGAAATTGCCAATCCGGAATTTATTCAAATCCACCCGACGGCAATTCCAGGCTCTGATAAAAACCGTTTAATGAGCGAGGCTTGCCGCGGTGAAGGCGGGCGCGTTTGGGTTTATAAAGACGGTAAGCCCTGGTATTTCCTTGAAGAAATGTATCCTGCTTACGGAAATTTAGTGCCGCGTGACGTTGCCAGCCGCGCCATTTACAAAGTTTGCGTGCATATGGGTTTGGGCATTAACGGCGAAAATCGCGTTTATCTGGATTTGTCGCACATTGACAGCGGCTATCTTGAGCGGAAACTCGGCGGCATTTTGGAAATGTACAGCGAATTTGTTGGACAAGACCCGCGCAAAGTTCCAATGGAAATTTTCCCGAGCGTGCATTATTCTATGGGCGGCATTTGGGTTGACCGCGTTCACAATACGAATATTCCTGGCTTAATGGCGAGCGGCGAATGCGATTATCAATATCACGGCGCAAATCGTTTGGGCGCTAATTCGCTTTTAAGCGCGGCTTATTCGGGAACTGTTTCCGGTCCGGAGGCTATGAAGTGGGCGAAAACCGGCAACAAGGGCAGTGAACTTTCGGACGCCGATTTGGAGGCAGCCCGCCGCGAAGTCCAAAACGAATACGATAAAATTTTGACAATGAACGGCTCTGAAAATGCTCATAAGCTTCACCACGAAATGGGCGACCTTATGTACAAATACGTTGCGATTGAGCGCGACAATAACGGCTTGGACGCTTGCCTTGTCGAACTGAAAAAATTGCTTAAACGCTGGAACGACATTGGAATTACCGACCATTCGCCGGTTGCCAATCAAGAGGCTATGTTCGTGCGTCAACTTCGCAATATGATTCTTTACGCAATGGCGATAACCAAAGGCGCGAGAATGCGCGACGAGAGCCGCGGCGCTCATGCTAAGATTGTTCTTGAAAATGGCAAGCAAAAGCACGACAAAGACGGCGAACTGGTGTTTATGGGGCGCGACGACGAACGCTTTATGAAAATTACAATCGTCAACTACGACCCGAAAACCGAAGAGCCGATTGTTACTTACCGCGACTTCGACCACTCCTTGATTAAGCCGCGCGCCCGCAATTACGCCGTTGCCAAAAAGGAATAACCCGATGTTATCGAGAAAATTTTTTGCGGCGTTAACTTTCATTGCACTGTTTTTGAATTTCGCGGCTTACGTTTCCGCCAAAGAACTTGACCTCGACGATTGGGTAAAGTTGAACTTCAAGGGAATTGAACACGCCAATAAAGGCAATTACAAAAAGGCGCTTGACAATTTCAACAAGGCTTTGAAGATAGATCTTAGCAACCTTCCCGAGTTAACCGGCAATTCGGCAATTTATATCAACGAGTCCACCCTTTTGACGAACATGGGCACAACTTACCTGCGAATGAACGACACCGACAAGGCGCTGGAATATCTGAATAGGGCTGTTGAGGCGAACGCGGATTTTGCGCCGGCTTACAATGCGCGCGGTGCAGTTTATTACAAGTTGGCGGATTATGAAAAGGCGATTTTAGATTTTGATAAGGCTGTCGAGATTGATTCAACTTACGAAGAGGCGCTGACGAATTTAAGAAATGCTTGTATCAAATCCGGCGACGTGAGCGCCGGCGTTTGGAATGGATTGGGCGCGGCTTTTTTCAAAATTGGCGAATACAAAACTGCCGTTGAATGTTTCGATAAAGTCATTGAAGTTTCGCCGGATAACGTTACTGTTTGGGGAAACCGCGGCGCTGCTTACTACAATTTGAAAAATTACAGCATGGCGATTAAAAATTTTCAAAAAGTCCTTGAGCTCAAGCCTTACGATATCGTTGCGTTGTCTAGCATTGGATTTGGTTATTTCAATTTGGAAAAGTATGACAGAGCTGTTCAATTTTCTCAAATGGTACTCGCGCAGGAAGGAAATAACAAGCCGGCTCTCATGAATTTGGGCAATTCCTATTTGAAATTGGGCGACACCGACAAAGCGGCTGAATGTTTCAGAAAAATTATTGAGCTGAATCCTAAATCTGCTGTGGCGTGGTACAATCTCAGCAAAATTTATTTCGACACCGGCGATTTTGAAAATGCGGCTGATTGCGGCGAAAAAGCCGTTGCTCTCGACGAAAATTACGAAGACGCTTGGAAACTTCTTGCCAATATTTACACCAAATTGAACTATTCGGAAAAAGCGGCTAAAGCACAAGCGGGAGCGACTGTGGCTGCTCTTAATAATGTTTCGGCAAGGGTTAATTTTGCCGGAAGAGCTTTGCGGAATGCTACAAGTAATTATATTTTGGGGAGTGTGACTGATGGCTGAAAAAGTCAGATTTATAATCGAGCGGCAGGACGGCCCTAACGATAAGCCTTACAATCAAGAATTTGATGTAGATTATCGCCCAGGTTTAAACGTTGTCGCCGCTTTGATGGAGATACAAAAAAATCCCGTGACGGTTGACGGGAAACGCGTTGCGCCGGTTACGTGGGAATGTAACTGCCTTGAAAAAGTTTGCGGCGCGTGTATGATGGTTATTAATGGCAGGGCGCGGCAGGCTTGTTGCGCGCTTGTCGACGAAATTAAAAAACCGATTCACCTTGCACCTGCGCGAACTTTTCCGGTAATTCGTGATTTACTGATTGACCGCAGCGTTATGTTCGAGAGTTTGAAAAAAATTCAAGGCTGGGTTGAACTTGACGGCTCCTGGGACGTTAAAGACGCGCCGATTCAAAATCCGTACACTGCGCAAACTGCCTACGAAATTTCGCACTGTATGACTTGCGGCTGCTGCTTAGAGGCTTGCCCGAATGTTGGTCCGCAGTCAGATTTTATTGGACCTGCGCCGACTGTCTTTTCAATCTTCACCCGCTCGGAAAATTTGACGCGCCCAAACGTCTTAACGCGCTTATGGAAAAGGGCGGCATTACCAGTTGCGGCAACAGTCAAAATTGCGTCGAAGTTTGCCCCAAATCTATCAAGCTTACAACTTACCTCGCGCAGTTAAATCGTGACGTCAACAAACAGGCTCTTAAAAATATCTTCAACTTCTGATCAACTTTCTTTTGGCGCAAAAGAAAGTTGCAAAGAAAACAGCGGCGCGGATTGTCACATCACGTGACAAGCGCGCCGCAGGGGGCGCTCATCCTTGAGCGCCTTTTTATTTTTGCGGTATGTTATTTTTTCGGTACGGTTAAAGTTTCGGGCTTAACTGCCTTCATAAAAAAGTAGCGCTCATCTTCCGGCAACGTCAGCAATTTTATATTCGCACCCGATAATACTTCGTCCCATATTTCGTCCGATAAGAAAATTTCCAGGTGTCCGCTCGGCAAGCCTTTTCTGTGTTCGGGAATTTCCTCCAAAACTTTCGTCACGGAATTTTTTAAGTCAATGTTCGTCAAGCCGTCCTTGCGACACGCCAAAAATAATCGCGGCACAAAATCAGCTTTGCTCTCAATTATCAGCTTACAATTTTTAGCTTGCGGCGTCTTAGTAAACAGCCCGCTCATGCCCCATTCCAGCCAATAAGAAATTTCCGCGCGCGGACGATTGTTTAAAAAAATCGTACTCGGCTCAGAATACGCCGTCGAACCGTCCGAAAGTTTGTATTCGCCGATAACGGTAATGTACAGTTTTTTCTGCGGCAAATGCGCCTGCGTAATCGAAGTATCGTGTTCGTATTTCGTGGCGTAAATCCGGTTAAGGTGGCGCTCCTTCGCGTCTTCAACCGTTGCGTAAAATTCGTCCGCGTCTTCGTTGCTGACTTTGTAATGAATCATGTAAATATTTTTCGGCAAAGTTTTCAGCACCAATTTCAGCTGATTGGCGGTAATTTTCGTTTTATCGGCGTCAATTTCGCACGGCTCAATATCGGCAATGCTGACAATTTCGTTGACAATGCCGAGGCTGTGCGTGGCGCTAATCACCGCAATTTTCATCAAGTCGCTCGTCAAATCAAATTCGCAAATCTGATCTGAACTTTCGGCGCGCCGGAAAACTAACCCGTTGCCGAGCAATTCGTCAATTTTATCAAGCTCAAAAGTGGTATTCGGCTGAATCTGAACTTTTTTGGCGTCGACAATTTCTTTAAACCAGACATCGAAATCACCGGAATTTTGCCACGTGAAACGCACGCGCCCGCCGGTAATTTTGAAGTCAAGATTTTTAATGAGCCGCGGCGGCAATTCGGGCGTCAAATTAACCGTCACGCCTTCGCTGTACTCTGTTCGACTTTCCAAACTTGATTAAGCTTTTCCTTGTTTGCCTCGGCGATAAATTTTTGCATATTGGCAACCGCCTCTTCCGCCGAATAATAAACGCACTGCAAACAATATTGATACTGCTTGCGATTTTTAACGAGCCTGTCAACAAACGGCGATTGAACACAATCTGCCACGACGACGTTGTTGCCGTCCCTGTCGCTGCGCAGAATCCGCACGCCCAAACAGTTATCAGAGGGCAATTTCCAAACGAAACTACAATGCCCGTCTTCGGTTTTGGCGATTAATTTATTTTCGTCGAGGTCGCTGTAATAAACGACTTTGCAGGTGGCGGGTTCAGAAAACGAGCCGAGGCGCACGGCGAAAACCGCGTAGCCGTACATCACGCCGGATTTGACATTCGCATCTTCAAATTCGATTTTGTCAGTATTTTCAATGACGATATCGCCGTCGTGAGGATTTTGCGGGATACCGTTAATTTTTTTAATCAGCGTATAAACCACGCCCAAATCGCTGTCGGGCTGCCAGCTGATTGTGCAAATCAGATTCGAGGCGGCTTCAGTCAAACTGGTAGACTTTGCGTTGACAGAAATTTTACTGATATTCGAGGCGGCGGGATTTTTGGGCAAATTTTTTCGAATGACGGCAACGATATTCAGCGGGCGTTTCGGCTGAATCAGTCTCAAACGTTCGCGCGCAGGCTTATAATCTTTAATGCGGCGCAGAATTTCCATACAATCGCTGACGGCGGTATCGGGCGGCGTACTTAGACTGGGGAGTTTTTCTTCAGCCCATTTTTTGAGCGCGCGATTTTTGAAAGCGGTTGCGATTTTGTTAATGCGCCATTCGATTTTGCTAAGTTCGGGCGCTTCGGGCTTAACAAGCTTAGCCTTGGTGAAAATTTCGATAACCTCGGACATAAGCGATTCAATGTCACCGGCAAAATTTTTCGCGCCGCGTTCAACCAAATCAAGCATAGCGTTAGCCTGGTCGACGTAATGATTATAGCGGCGAAGTTCCGTCAAGGAAAATTCGCAAAATGGGCAATGGTCGACTGCGGACGGAATTTTTTTACCGCATTTTGGACATTCGATATAAAAATTTTCGCCACAAACTTTGCAAACAGCCTGTTCGGCTTCTTCGCGGGTACGAAAACTTTCAAACGCGCCGCAATTTACGCAAGTCAGGCAATAAAAATTTTCGTTGACGTCGCTGGTGGATTCGTACGGGTCTTTGAGCAAACCGGCGGCTTTGTTGTACAGCGCGGCGCTCAATTCGTAATTCAAAAAATTTTGGAAGGTGCGGCGAATGCGATTTATGCAGTTGTCGGCGAAATATTTATCGCGCTTGAAAACTTCGGGCGCGGTTTTTAATTTGGCGAAAAAATCATTGAGCGTTTCGATTTTCAGCGAATGATCGTACTTAAAGCGGTTTTCGTCCGAATTGAAAATTTGCGTCTGCGCGAGATTCAACAGCGCTTTAATCGACTGCCACGCGGGGATTGGCGCTGAAACTTTCTTAGCCTCAGCTTTAAAAATTTCGCGCAGTTCGTCAGTATCGCGGCGCTTGTAAAAATCCGCCGACGGCTCAATCTGCCCTTCCAGATAATACGCCAATTCGTACAAGTCATGAACATTCGCCGCCCAGGGATAATTTTTCGCGTCGGGGACGGTTTGAAAATCGGTAAAATTTTTCTGTAGCTCCGCCATAATCGAATCCGCCACGAAAAACGCGTTCAAAATTCCGGTTATCGATTTATCGGTGCGCGCCTTTTTAATTTCGAAGCCCTGCTCAACGTACGTGGTTTCAATCGTCTCAATGCTGAGTTTCAATTTGTCCTTGATTTGTTTAATTTGAGATTGATTAACCTGCAAAGTGCCGGAGGTTTCGCCGCGCTGAATATCGATGTACAGGCGCAGTTGTTCAACGCGGGCGTCGCGCAGAGCCTTAGCTTCGCGTTGACGCAGCCGTGGATTTTCAATCGCCTGCGTGATATAATTGTCCATGGCAAGTTCGTCTTTTATGGCGGTCAAGCGTTCCGGTTCAACGGTTGTATTCAATTCGGCGGTCAAGCGTTTTTTCCAATTTTCGTGAGCCGCGCGAATTTTTTTCAAATTATCCGGCGGGTCAAATTCCAAGCCGAGCATTTCAAAAATATTTCTATTAGCCAAAAATATCCTCTCCTGCGCGAATTATAGCAAAGGCAAATTTATCTATCAAGTTTTTTAAAATTTCCTATCGACAAATTCGCAAGTTGTGTTAAAATTGACGCAAAGATTTTTTAGGAGGGTTGACGGATGAAGTACGTTTGTAACGTGTGCGGCTACGAATACGACGAAGAGGCGGGCGACCCCGATAACGGGATTGAGCCTGGCACTAAATTTGAAGATTTGCCGGAAGATTTTGTTTGCCCGCTGTGCGGCGTTGGTAAGGAAGATTTTTCGCAGGCAGAATAATTTTCGAGGAGGAATTTTTAAATGAAAGTTACAGTAGTTGGTGCTGGTAATGTTGGCGCGACCGTTGCTAATGTTTTGGCGACGAAGGGCTTTGCAAGTGAAGTTGTTTTGATTGACATTAAAGAAGGCTTGTCCGAAGGCAAAGCAATGGACATTATGCAGACGGCGCATATGCTCAATTTCGATACGACGGTTAAAGGCGTGACAAATAATTATGCGGCGACGGCGGGCTCTCAAGTTGTCGTTATCACGTCGGGCATTCCGCGCAAACCTGGCATGAGCCGCGAAGATCTTATTGGCACTAACGCAAAAATCGTTAAAAGCGTTGTCGATCAGATTTTGCAGTATTCGCCGGACGCAATTTTGATTATCATTTCAAATCCGATGGACGCAATGACTTATTTGACGCTGAAAGATTCGAAACTTCCGCGCAATCGCGTTATCGGGCAAGGCGGCATGTTGGACAGCAGCCGTTTTCGTTATTATCTTGCCGAGGCTTTGCAAGAGGCTGGTTATCCTGCAACGCCGACTGATATTGACGGCATGGTTGTTGGCGGACACAGCGATAAAACAATGGTACCGCTTACGAGCATTGCAACTTACCGCGGCATTCCTGTAACTCAGCTTCTTAGCAAAGAGGCGCTTGACAAAGCCGTTGAGGCTACGAAGGTTGGCGGCGCGACCTGTACGAAACTTTTGGGAACTTCGGCTTGGTATGCACCTGGCGCGGCGGCGGCGGCTCTGGTTGAAGCCATTGCTCTTGACGCGAAAAAGCTTATTCCTTGCTGCGTTTATCTTGACGGCGAATATGGCGAAAAAGATCTGTGCATTGGCGTTCCTGTCATTCTCGGCAAAGACGGCATGGAAAAAATCGTTGAAATTCAATTCTCCGACGAAGAAAAGGCTAAATTTGACGAAAGCGTTCAAGCGGCGCGCAATACCAATTCCAAACTCGGCGACGCCCTTAAGTAAGTGAAGAGTGTAAAGTGAAAAGGGAATAGTGATTAAAAACTAGCCCCGTGTCCCTAGCCCCTGAAAAGGGGTTTATTTTTTTTTCACAATATAACGATATAGTAATTGAAAGGAAGGGGGTTTTTGAAATGATTGAGCGCATTGAGCCGATTAGCAGGGTTAAGCCGGTCGATAACGACGTTGGACGCAGATTCGACAGCCGCAATAATCACGGCGACAAGGAAAGTTCTTTTTTGGAGGAACTGCGGCGAGCTATGAGCAAAAAAAATACTCCTAACAAGGCTAGCCCGATTCCCGAAGCTTACAATTTGGAACTGACGAGCATTGGTACACAATCTTTGTTTTATACCGGCGGATTGAGTTTGGAAGCGTTGTTGCGTTAGGAGTGATTGAATGTTCAGCGACGAAAAAAATATGCGCCTGGCTCTTGCGGAGGCTATGAAGGCGTACGAAGAAGGCGAAGTTCCGATAGGTGCCGTTCTTGTTGACGAGGGCGGCATTTTAGTTTGCGCAAATCACAATCGGATTGAGCAACTTCAAGATGCAACGGCTCATGCTGAAATGCTTGTCCTGCGCGAGGCGAGCGGAAAATTGGAGCGGCGGCGATTATCCAATTTAACGCTGTACGCCACGCTAGAGCCCTGTCCAATGTGTTCTGGGGCTTTGATACTAAGTCGGGTTCAAAGGCTTGTTTACGGGGCTGTAGACGCGAAATTTGGGGCGGTTGAATCGCTGTTTAACATCGCAAATAACCCCGCGCTGAATCATCAGCTGAAAATCACCGCCGGAGTTTTGGAAAATGACTGCCGCGAACTTCTGACAAAATTTTTCGCCGAACGCCGAAATTGTCAAAATTAATTCTGTGTGCTAAAATAATTTCAAATTTTTCGCCGAGGAGGTTGAAATTTTTTGCAAGTCGAACAGAAAAACATTGACATTGTGATTAACGCGCTGAAAGATTTTTACAACCGAATAATTCAAACCGGAAGTTTTGATATCGCGGAATTTATCAATTTCCTCGAGCCTAAATTTACTGAAGCCGGTTACAGAGAATCGCTCGCGCCCAATCTCAAGCAAACAAATATTTTGATTATCCACGACGCCGGCGTTGGCGATTTTATAATTCAATCGGCGACAGTTCGCGAAATTCGGCGGCTCTATCCTACCGCGCAGATAACTTTGCTAATCACAAAATCTTTGCTGAATATGGCGGAATGCTGCCCGTACGTCGACAAAATTATTTTGAGCGATATAAAATACCGCCACGGCGATTTTAACGAAATGTACCCTCAATCGCTGAGTTTTGCGGAAAAAAATTTGCTGCCGCGCCATTTTGATATTTGTTACGCGCTGGCGCTTTTACCGCTGACTTTCTTCACAATGTATTTGAGCGGTGCGGCTCACAGAATCGCCACGCCGATTTACGCCGACGCCGAGGAAGAATACGCCTGGACTGCCACGCGCTGGATACCGTACGATTATCTCATAAATCTTGCCAATCACATTGTCCCGCGTTATCCGCTGCCTTGCCACAGGGTGGATTCGCATTTGGCGGTTGTCGATTATTTTTTGCACGCGCCCGTTGCCAATCGAAAAATGGAAGTTTGGTACACCGCCCGCGACGCCGCCGTGGCTGAATCTTACCTTCAAAAAGCCACAAAGCCAATTTACGGTTTTTCAATGGCGAGCAGTCATCCGCGTAAATGTTATCCGCCGGAAATGTATGCCAAAGTTTTTGAAATGATTTTAGCCGAAGAGCCGACTGCAACTTTTGTAATTTTGTGCGGCGGTGAATATGATTTAACTCAAGCTGAAACGCTGAAAAATTCTGCGCCGAAAATTTACGCCGAGCATACCATTGACACGACCGACAAAATCAGTTATCGGAAAAGTGCGGCTGTTTTAAAAAATTGCGATATGTACATTGGAAACGACACAAGCCCTTTGCATATGGCGGCAACGCTCAATGTTCCTGTTTTGGAAATTATGGCTTTTCCAGCGGATTTGCCGCTCAAAGCCTATGACGAGCACCTCGTTTATTATCCTTACGGCGTGCCGAATGTCATTGTTCAACCGGCTCACGCTTTGCCGGAATGCGCCAATCCTAAATTTCCTCATAATGCTTACGGTTGCAAAATTATCGGAAAGCCTCACTGCATTACTCAAATTAAACCGGAAACTGTTTTTAAGGGTTTCAAACTTTTGAAAGAACGTATCGCGCAGAAAATCATTGAGCCGCTTTATATTCACTGAAATAAAAAATCCCCAGCCGCGAAGTTGGGGATTAATTTTTTGTGGAAAATAAATTTTAGTAAAGGAAAACAACCGCCGTATCGTCAAGGAAATGTGAAACCTGGTTTTCGCTCAAAATCAAATTGGCGTCCGCCACGCTGACAACCGGATTAGCATTGTGGTCGACAAGGTCAATCGCCGTAACAATCAGCGGGTTTGTGCCGGCGCGCGAAGCCTCGTCCATATTGCGGGCGTAGCTAACCATACCGTACTCATTTACAAAATCGGGATCGATATTTTTGTAGCCGTAAATTTTTTCTCTGTCAGCATTTTTGATAACGGGACTCATAACGGGGTTAATGTGTTTACGCAAGCCGCGGCAGTCAATGACAAGACCTGTGTAGCCGCCGCGAACTTCAACGGTTACAGTTACCGAAGGCGAAGGTTTGGGCGGCGGAAAAGGCTCAATGCGCTCGGGGCGTTCAAAAACAGCCTCGGCAAGCCCGCCCGCGCCAAAAAGCGGCATTTGCATTGTAACTTCATAGCCACCGTCGGGAGCAATATTTTCTTCGATAATTTGCGCGCCCTTGATAACGCCTTGAACTTTTAAATAAATTCTATCGTCTGCCATTGCTTGAACAACGGTAGTTTCGGCGTCGATATTTACGCCTTCAACGATCTCCGCCAATTGACGATAAGCATCTGCCATGGCCGCGCGCCTTGCCATTGCCCGCGCCTGTGCCGCTGAAACAGAATTACGCGGCGGAACTCCTATGCCGGTTACCGTGATAACATTTTGATTCCAATTTACATTAGTCGGCGCGGCTTCTGCGCGAATGCCCGTTAAAATCAGCAGAGCCGTTAACAGCATCCCCAGTAAACCAAATTTTGTCTTCATTGTTCATACCTCCTTGAACTATCCTTAAGCGATTAAATTTTACAATCCGAATGTTAAAATCACCTTAAAAATTATCGGCGAAAATAAATTTTTCATTAAATCAAACTTTGCTGAATTGAATATTGTAAAGGTTGCTGTAAACGCCGCCCATTTTCAAAAGTTCCGCGTGCGTGCCGTGTTCGCAAATTTGCCCCTTGTCGATAACAAAAATTTGATCCGCGTTAAAAATCGTGCTGAGCCGGTGCGCAATTACAAAACTCGTGCGCCCAATCATCAATTCGTCCAGAGCCGCCTGAACAATTTTTTCGCTCTCGGTATCAAGGGCGCTGGTTGCCTCGTCCAGAATCAAAATCTGCGGATTTTTCAACATCGCCCGCGCAATCGCCATTCGCTGACGTTGCCCGCCGCTCAAATTCAAGCCGCGTTCGCCAATCTGCGTCTGATAACCATTTGGCAATTCACAAATAAATTTATCAGCATTAGCCGCCTTCGCCGCCGCGATAACTTCCTCGTCCGTCGCGTCCAATCTGCCGTAGCGGATATTTTCCATAACCGTTGTACTGAAAAGCAAAGTTTCCTGCGGCACAATTCCAATTTGCTCGCGCAGAGAATTTAAAGTTACGTCGCGAATATCAATGCCGTCAATTTTTATCGCGCCGCTGTTGACGTCATAAAATCGCGGAATTAAATTCGCAATTGTGGATTTGCCCGCGCCCGAAGGTCCAACAAATGCTATCATTTGCCCGGGCTCAACTTCGAAGCTCACATTTTCCAGTGCGTTGTGTTTGTCGTCGTACGAAAAAGTTACATCTTCAACGCTGACTTGACCTTGAACTTTCGGCATTTTAATTGCGTCCGGTTTGTCATTAACCGTTTCTTCCATATCCAGCACGGAAAAAATTCTGTCAATCGCCGCCATTGCCTGCTGCATTCGCCCGTAAATTCGCGAAAGTCTTTTAACCGGATTTGCCAAATTTACCGCGTACGTCAGAAACGCCACAAGCGAGCCCGCGCTCATTATTCCGTTGACAACTTCGTAGCCGCCGAACCAAACAATGAAAGTTACCGCCAGCGCCGCCAAAAATTCTACCGTCGGCGTCAATAAACTGGTCAGCTGTACATTTTTCATTACCGCCTGGAAATTCAAAATGTTTTCTGCGCGAAACCGTTTGACTTCATAATCTTCACGCACGAAAGATTTTACCACGCGAATTGACGAAATACTTTCCTGCAACAGCGCCGTTATGTCCGCGAGCCGTTCCTGTATCAATTTACTTGCGCCTTTGATTTTGCGCCCAAATATTTTCATCGCCGAGCCGACCATTGGCACGGTTACCATTGTCAGCAAAGTCAATTTCCAATCGATATACAGCATTAAAACGATTGAGCCGACCAATATTGCCGCTTCGGTGAAAAATTCGATTAAGTTGTCAACGAGCGCCGATTGAATTGCCGTGACGTCATTTGTTACGTAGCTCATAGTTTCGCCGGTTTGGTGTTTGTCGAAATACGCCATCGGCATTCGCTGAAATTTGCAGAACATAACTTCGCGCACGTCCACAACCACGCGCTGCCCAATGTACGAAACAAGGTACGACTGCCAATAGTAAAAAAATCCGCGGACGGCGAAAACTACGACAATGCTCACCGAAATTATATTCAGCATAGCCATATCGCGCTCGGCCAAAACTTTGTCAATCATATCTTTGATAATCCACGGCAAATATAAATTCGCGCCGGAGGCAATGACTATGCAAATGACGGCAAGCCCTAACCTGCCGAGATACGGCTTGATATACGCTAAGAGCCTGCGATAATTTTTCATTTGGATTCGGCGACGCGCAGAATTTTTTTGGCAATGCGATTTGCCGCGCCCTTATCGCCCAATTTCGCGCAGGCAAGTTTCAATTCGTCAACGACTTTTTCACGGTGAAATTCGCCGCGGTACAGTTTGACAATTTCGGCGGCAATGGTTTCGGCTTTAACTTCGTCCTGCAAAAGTTCCGGCTGGATTCGCTTATTCAGCAAAAGATTCGGCAGGCTGATATGATTTATTTTAACCAAAAATTTGCCGATTAAAAAATTAACCTTCGCCATTTTGTAAATCACGACGCACGGCAAATTCATCAGCGCCGCCTCCAAAATTACCGTGCCGGAAGTTGCAACCGCCGCGTCCGCTATGCTCATTAAATCGTAGCGGAATTTTTTTGTGAGCGTGACTTCGACGCCCGCCGATTTTATTTGCTGTGAAATTTCCGATTCGTCAACGCTGTCTGCTATCGGCAGGAAAAATCGCGCAGGTTTCGTTTCGCTGATAATTTTCGCCGCCTTCAACATTTCCGGCAACAGCAATTTTATTTCCTGGTGACGGCTGCCCGGCATTAAAAGTACAACGTGTTCATTTTCCGCGACGCCAAAATATTTGCGCGCCTCTGCCGGTGAAAATTCGGCTTTAACCGTGTCGACTAATGGATTTCCCAAAAAAGAAATTTTCGCGCCCGCCTCTTCGTAAACCGGCAATTCGAACGGGAAAATGGCGATAAATTCATCGGCGATTTTTGCGCATTGAGCCGCTCTGCCTTTTCGCCAAGCCCACGCACTGGGCGGTATGTATGACAAAATTTTTACGCCAAATTTTTTAGCCTTCGCCGCCAATCGCCAATTAAAATCCGGATAATCAATCAGCACGAGCAAATCCGGTTTTTCTGCGCGAACAATCTCGGCTAATTCGTCAAGCAATTTGAAAATCCGCCGCAAATTTTTAACCACTTCGACGACGCCCATAACGTTGTATTCTTTGTAATCTTTGACGATACGAACGCCCGCCGCGCGCATTTTGTCGCCGCCCATTCCGAAAAGTTCAACTTCCGGCGAAAGTTTTTTCATTTCAGCGGCTAAACTCGCTCCGTGAATATCGCCCGACGCCTCGCCGGCTGATAACATTATTTTCAACTTCACCACCCCGAATTTACATTGCCACAATTGCTATACCGTGTTCTTCGGCAAAAGCAACGGTACTTTCGCGGTCAACCATCAAAGTTTTATCCGCCTCAATTGCAAGCGCCGTTGCTCCAACTTCCGCCATAACTTCAACCGTCCGCTTGCCAACAGTCGGTACGTCGAAACGTTTATCTTGATTCGGCTTTGAAACTTTCGCAACAACCGCGCCGCCGTTTGCCAATTTCCCGCCGCGAATTATGCACTCGTCCGTGCCTTCAATCGCCTCAAGCGCCATAACTGCGCGATTTTTCACAACAACCGTCTGCCCAATATCCAGCCGCCCCAATTCTTTGGCGATAAGCAAGCCGTATTCCATATCTTGACGCTCAACGCTTGTGGGTTGGCGTTCGGTTATCGTGCCGCGCCGCGGAATTAATTTGCGAATAAGAGCGGTTTGGTCAAAGGCAGTCATACCGTTCATAGCCAATTCGTGAACAAACGCCATCATAATTGTATCGTCGTTGCGGTCGGGCAAAGACATAATCAGCTCCAACATTTTTGCGTCGGGCTGAACTTTGCCGTTGAATAATAATTCCTTGGTAACCTTGCCAATCATTGTAACTTTTTTAATCTGGTTACCGGTAAGATAATTTATAATTGCGTTAAGGTGAGCGACGCTGATTTGCTGATAATCTTTGGCGAAATCGGCAATTTCCGGATCTGCCTCCGGCAAAAGTCCAATGGCGTAAACTTCATAGCCAAGCTGACTCGCCGCCCGCACAAATTCGACGGGCAATCTTCCTTCGCCCGCCAAAAGTCCCAATCGTTCCATCTAATTACCTCCGTTTTCTAGGGGTTAGGGTATTAGTGTAAAGGGATTAGCGATTAGAAATAGCTCCTTTTCCCTCTCCGCTATACCCTACTCAGAGTCGCGGCGCTCGCGGCAAATTCCGCGCTCCGCATTCCTCAAAAATCTAAGAAAATGTTCAACTTCCTCGCAAGAATCAACTTCCTGCTCGATAACCGCGATAGCTTCAGCCAAACTCAAGCCCGAACGGTACAAAATTTTATACGCCTTTTTAATCAGCCGCCGCGATTCAAGCGGTATCCCTGCGCGCGAAATTCCAACGTTATTCAAGCCAACAACTTTAGCCGGATGTCCGTCAACAATCGTGTACGGCACAACGTCTTGAACCAATTTGCTCATACCGCCGACCATGGCGTTTCTGCCGATTTTAACGAATTGATGAACGCCCGCCATTCCGCCGATAACAACCCTGTCTTCAACGGTGGCGTGACCGGCGCAGCTTGCCAAATTCGACATTATAACGTGGTTGCCCAAAACGCAATTATGCGCCACGTGAATATACGCCATTAAAAGGCAGTCCGTACCAACGCGCGTCTCGTTATCTTCGCCGGTTGCGCGGTGAATCGTTGCGCCTTCGCGAATAACCGTGCGGTCGCCAATGAAGGTATAACTGCGCTCGCCTTTGAATTTCAAATCTTGCGGAATTTCGCCAACCGACGCGAATTGAAAAATCTTGCAGTCTTTGCCAATACTGGTGTACTGCGCGATAACCGCGTTAGGTCCAATCTCTGAGCCGTCGCCAATTTCCACGTCGTCGCCAATGACGCTGTACGGACCGATTGTAACATTGCGCCCGATTCTGGCGCTGGGCGAAACTACCGCGCTCTCGTGAATAAACGTTTCGCCTTTGGTTTCCAATTTTAACATATCAATTCAGCTCCTGTTTAAGAAATCGGTTGCGCTTTAATCCTTATTCCTCAAACTGAAAAGCTCGTCGTTGGTTTTCAAGGCAAATTTAAAATCTGCAGACGAGACAAGCTTATCGTCAACGTAACCGTCAGCATGAAGAACGCCGAAAACGCCGCGAACTTTCACAATTTCGGCTTTGGTAATGAGCGTATCGCCAGGAACGATTGGGCGCTTGAATTTAATATTATCCATGCCGCCGAAAAGCGCAATTTTGCCGCGGTGTTCTTCCGGATAAAGCATTGCCACGCCGCCAACCTGCGCCATTGCCTCAAGCTGCAAAACCCCGGGCATAATCGGGTGACCAGGGAAATGTCCTGCAAATTGCGGCTCATTCATCGTGATATTTTTTAAACCGGTTGCCGATTTGAACGGATCAATTTCCAAAATTCTGTCGACAAGGAGCATGGGCGGGCGGTGCGGAAGTATCTTCATGATCTCTTCAATTTCCAGTACCATTTATATCTCTCCCATCTAAATTTGTTTTTAATTTTCGTTAAGGTTTGATTAAAAAATCCGCGGAAATTTTTTTAGCCAACGTGGAATTGAGCGCGTGACCGGACGCAACGGCGATTATATGACATTTCAAAAAACCAACAAGCCGCATATCGCCGATAACGTCTAAAATTTTGTGGCGAACAAGTTCGTCGGAATATCGAAGTTCATTCAGCCAGCCGCCGTCATTGTAAACGATAACGTTTTCCAAATTTCCGCCGAGCCCTAAACCCATCGCCCGCAAATCGTCAATTTCCTTTTCGTAGGCGATTGTTCGCGCAGGCGCAATTTCGGCGCGGTAAATTTCTTCGGTAATTTCGAAATCCTCAAATTGAACGCCAATCAGCGGGTGCGGATTAATCGACGTGAAACTTACGCGGAATCCGTCGTAGGGTAAAGCCAGAATAAATTTTTTGCCGTCCGCGGAATCTGCGCGATAAATTTTTTCAATGCGAATTTCGCGGCGCTCGGCGTTTTGCTCAATCGTACCGGCGCTTTTAATCATATCGCAGAAACCGATTGAATTTCCGTCCAAAACCGGCGGCTCTTCGGAATTTAATTCGACAACGCAGTTGTCCACGCCGCAAGCATTGAACGCGCTCATTAAATGTTCGACAGTGAAAACTTTGACGCCGCGCTCTTCCAAAGTCGTTGCCCGCAAAGTCGAAGTTACATTCGCCGCCGTCGCGTGAATTTCCGGCGCGCCCGCTAAATCCGTTCGTACGAAAATTATTCCGCTGTCAATTTCCGCCGGATTCAACTTCAGCTGAACTTCCACGCCCGAATGTAAACCTTTGCCCAATACGCTTGCCGATTTTTTTAAAGTTCTCTGCTTCGACAAAGCTTTGCCTCCTTTCGACAAAATTTCAGTCATTATAGCATTAATAATTCACAGCGTCGATAAGCCAATAAAAAAAACTGCGACCAACTTTAGCCGCAGCTTGAAAAAAATTTTCGATTTATTTTTTGCCGATATCGCCGATATATTTTTGAGCAGAGTTGACTGTGATATATGCGCGTCCCGCGTTATCGCCGCTGGTTTCAATTCCATATGCAGCGCTTGTAATCGGCGTAGCTGTGGAACTGCCAAGGTAAATCGAACCTTCCGGCGCTGTGGGTTCTGCGTTTATGTAATTGCCGGAAACTAATTGCGCTATGGTAGGATATGCGCCATTGTCCATGTAATATACTTGACTGGCGCTGTCCAGCGTTGAAAGATCTGCTTGAACTTTCGCGGTATTGGCTCTTGTTGTAACGTCAGTAAATCGCGGCACGGCTATACTTGCCAAAATTCCAATCACAACGACCATCAAAATAACTTCCAGCGTGGCAAAACCTCTCTGATTCATCGATATCACCTTTCAAAAAAAATCTTTGACGATTATATCAGCCGCAATTTGCATTTTCAAGAAAAAATTGTTAAGTCCTGCGCGAAAAACGCCGATAAAGTATTTGAATTGGTTTGTCTAATTTTATGCGAAGGGAGCGTTGAAAATATGAGCGCGTGGAATATAACCGCCTCGCCCGAATTAATTTCAACCGTGGCAAAGGTTTCGACTAATTCCAACAGCGGCAGTGTCGTTGGCGCTGATTCCGATTACGCTAAAATTCTTCAACAGCAAATCGCGCAGGTGAGCGGCGGCGTAAGTTCCGCTGCCAACAGCCAAAGTTCCGCCGCAAAAACTATCGAAACGATTAAACATTTCAAACCGGACGGCTCAGTTGTCATTACAACCTACGAAGACGGCAAAATCACCGACCGCACCCAAATTAAGCCGCACCTCGTGCCCGTGCCGGATTTTGACGCTCCATTGACGCCCGAAGGCAAAATCGATGTCAAATATGTACCGCATATGAGCTTAATGGAATTGTTGATGATTTAAAAAAATCGCGGCGCTCAGCCTCGACGATAGAGTTTTTTTATTACCTAAGGAGGGTATTAACATGGATGTAACTACAATTTCCAATGCGGCAACTCAAAATTTGGGACAAATCGTAGCAACAAACAAAAACGCAGCGGCTAAATCCGCTTACGGCGCTTACTCCGCAACCTCGCAAGCCCAATCCGCAAATTCCTCAATCGGCAACGCCTTCGAAGTCGATATTTCCGACGAAGCTAAACAGGCAGCGGCTCAAGCCGAAGAAACCGTCGAAGAAGAATCCACTTCCGAAACTAAGGGACTTTCCGCCAATCAAATTCAAGCTCTTCAAGACGATCTTGCCATGCAGGAACAAACTATGCTCAATCTTATGATTCAAGTTCTCACCGAGCATAACGACAAATTGCAGGGTTGGCTTGACGCCGGCGGCATTTCAAATGTCGATTCTTCGCTGTTTTCAATTCCCGAAGTTGCCACAAATCCCGAAGACGCGGCTAAGGCTGTTGCTGAAGGCGGCGATTGGTCAGTGGGCGCAGTTTCCGACAGAATTTTCAAACTCGCTGAAGCATTCGCAGGCGGCGACCCCGAAAAACTTGAAGAAATGCGCGCGGCCGTTGAAGAAGGATTCAAACAAGCCGGCGTCCAGTGGAACAGCATGACCGGCGAAAGTTCTATGCCCGATATCACCACTCAAACCTACAACGAGCTCATGAATCGTTTCGATACCGCAATGCAGAAACTTACAAGCGGCACTGTCGAATAAAATTTTTCCGGAAAATAAATTTCCGCTCCTCGTCAACGCGGCGGGGAGTTTTTATTTGTCAAAGAATCTCTTTGATAGCGCAATGAAAAAACTTACAAGCGAATCGTCGAATAAAATTGGAAAATAAATTTCCGCTCCTCGCCAACACGGCGGAGGTCTTTTATTTGTCAAAAAATTTCTTGTTATCGCCAAACTTTGTGATATAATTGTCGAAATTGCTTAACTGTTTTTGGAAAGGAGCGTTACTATGTTTGGAATTGGTGTACCGGAGCTCGTCCTGATTTTGATTATTGGCTTAGTGGTTTTCGGTCCTGGCAAACTCCCCGGCGTCGGCAAAGCACTCGGTCAAAGTATCAAAGAATTTAAACAGGCTAACTCCGAAGACGAAAAAACTATCGACGTAACGAATAAGACGGATAAAAAATGACAGCGCCCGCTGATAAATTAAAACAAGAACAACCCGCGGACGACGGCACAATGTCCCTGACGGCGCATTTGGAAGAATTGCGCTCGCGAATCATTAAATCGTTGTTGGCTATCGTCGCCGGAAGTTGCATTTCATATTTTTTTCTGGACGAAATTACAAATTTCTTAACCGCGCCGGTCGGCAAACTTTATTACATGCAGCCTGGCGAAGCGTTTTTCACATATTTAAAAATTGATATTGTCGCTGGGTTTTTAATCGCCCTGCCGATAATTTTTTTTCACGTGTGGAAATTCTTCCTGCCCGCGCTTACACAATCCGAGCGCTCGGTTTTGGGAATACTTGTACCGGCGTCCGTGATTTTATTTTTCGCGGGGCTGGCGTTTTCGTTTTTCCTAATCTTGCCAATCGCGCTGAAATTCTTCATGGGATTCAGCACTGAAAATTTGCAGACAATGTTTTCGTTCCAAAATTATTTCGACTTCGTGATAATGTTTCTGCTGCCGTTCGGTTTCGTCTTCGAACTGCCGCTGGTCGTGATAGTTTTGGCGCAACTCGGATTTTTGACGAGCGAATTTCTCGGCAAATACCGGCATTTAATATTCTTTGCGTCGTTCATAATCGGCGCGATAATCACGCCGCCGGACGTCATCAGTCAAATTTCGCTGGCAATACCAATCGTCTTGTTGTATGAAATAGCCTATCGAATTGTCAAACACGTTTTAAGAAAGTGAGTAATTTTTATGAAGCAGTTAAAATTTTTATTAATCACGCTGATAATTTTTATTTTACCGAAAATCGGCAGCGCGGCTGACGGCACGGACAAATTAATAATTTTCCACACAAACGACATGCACGCGCGGGTTATGGCGGAAGATGACGGCGGGCAAAGTATTGGGCTGGCTGAAATGGCGTCGGCGGTTAAAGCCGTGAAGTCGAACAGCAAAAATGTTTTCTGGTTTGACGCGGGCGACACCCTGCACGGTATGCCGCGAATTAATATCAGCCGCGGTGAAAATATTATTCCGCTTTTAAATGCGGCGGGAATTGACGCGCTCGTTCCCGGCAACCACGATTTTAATTACGGCTCGGCGCAACTTGAGGCGCTCTCCAAAAAATTGCTGTTCCCCACGCTCAGCGCAAATATCGTTGACAAAAATACCGGCAAGCGCCTTTTCAGAGCCTACAGGATTTACAGATTGGACAGCGGCGTGAAAGTTGGCGTTTTCGGTTTGTCGACGCCCGAATGCGCCTATAAAACGAATCCTTCAAACGTGACGAATGTTGAATTTTTGAATCCGATTGACACTGCGCGAGATATGGTAAAAAAATTGCGCAAACGCTGCGACGTCGTTATTTCGGTAATGCACATGGGCGTTGACGAAAGTTCGGAATTTACCAGCGAAAGAATTGCGCGCGAAGTTCCTGGAATTGATTTAATTGTCGACGGTCACAGCCATACAACTTTGCCGGAAGGTTTGACGGTGAATAATACGCTGATTGTGCAAACCGGCTGGCACGAATACAAATTGGGCTGCGTCGAAATTGACCTGCGCGATCACAAAATCATTTCCAAAAAAGCTGAATTGCTTGACGCGGAAGATGTGAAAAAACTTGCGCCCGTTCCCGACCAAAAAATTGCCTATGCATTGGCGGCAATGGAAGAGCGCAACGAAAAATTATTCAGTGAAGTGGTTGCTCACAGCGACAGATTTTTGACGGCTGAAAGAACGATTTTGCGGCGCGGCGAATCTGAAATTGGTAACCTTTGCGCTGACGCTTTGCGCTGGCGTACGGGCGCGGATATTGCGATTATGAACGGCGGCGGTATGAGAACAGATTTACCGGCGGGCGACGTTACGCGCGGCGATGTCATGGCGATTTTCCCGTTCGGCAATACCGTTCGCGTGGCGGAAATTGACGGCAAAACTATTCGCGCCATGCTCGAACATTCGGTTTACGGCTACCCTGCGTCATTCGGCGGCTTTTTGGATGTTAGCGGCATGAGTTTCAGCTTTGACCCCGCTAAACCGGTTGGTCACCGCGTCGAAGATATTTTCATTGGCGGCAAACCGATTGACGACAACAAGATTTACACGATGGCGGCGACGGATTTTCAACTTTCCGGCGGCGACGATTACGATATGCTCAAAAATTTAAAAATCGTCGGCGAATACGACACTTGCGAGGGCGTGCTTACCGATTATCTGAATGAAGTTGGTATGAGCGGAATTGGGCTCGGCAGAATTAACGTCCTGCGCGAAGTTGAATTGCCCGCCGATTTCGAAGAGAGAGAAGCGGCTTAATTTATGGCTTATAGAGATTTACGCGAATTTATTTCCGAATTGGAGCGGCGCGGCTTATTGCGGCGAATTAAAATCCCCGTCAACGCCGAATTGGAAATTACCGAAATTACCGACCGCGTTTCAAAATTCCGCGACGGGCGAAATGTGGCGCTGCTCTTTGAAAATGTGCGCGGCTACGATATGCCCGTGCTGATTAATCAATTCGGCAGCTACGAAAGAATGTCTCTGGCGCTGGGCGTTGAAAAACTTGACGACGCCGCTAATGACATTCGCGAACTTTTGAAGTTGCCGTATCTGTCTATGAAAAATCGCATGAACATTGTCAATATCATTTCGACGGGCAGCAAGGTTATCAATTTCCCCAAATACGTAAAAAATGCGCCGTGTCAAGAAATTGTTGACGAACGCCCCAGCCTTGATAAAATTCCGATTTTAAAATGCTGGCCACAAGACGGCGGCGCTTTTATAACTTTGCCGCTGGTTTTTACCAAAAATCCGAAAACCGGCAAGCGCAATGTGGGAATGTACCGCCTGCAAAAATTTGATTCGACGACAACCGGTATGCATTGGCACATTCACAAAAACGGCGCTGATAATTTTCGTGACGCGCAAGCTGAAGGCTCTGAAAAAATCGAAGTGGCGGTTGCGATTGGCACTGACCCCGTAACGACTTATGCGGCGACTGCGCCTTTGCCGCGCGACGTTGACGAAATGGTTTTTGCGGGTTTCCTTCGCCACAAATCGGTTGAGCTCGTCAAATGCAAAACTGTTGATTTGGAAGTTCCCGCCCACGCCGAGATTATTTTGGAGGGCTACGTCAATACAAACGAAATGCGGCGCGAAGGACCTTTCGGCGACCACACCGGCTATTATTCGCTGGCTGATAATTATCCGGTTTTTCACATAACCTGCATTACGCACAGGGAAAATCCGGTTTACGCCGCGACGATTGTTGGCAAGCCGCCAATGGAAGATTGCTATATGGCAAAGGCGACCGAGCGAATTTTCCTGCCGCTGTTGCAGCAAATTATTCCGGAGATTATCGATATTAATATGCCGCTGGAGGGCGTCTTTCACGATTGCGTGATTGTGTCGATAAATAAAACTTTCCCGATGCAGGCGCGAAAAGTTATGCACGCACTTTGGGGTTTAGGGCAAATGATGAACGTTAAAATGATTGTCGTTGTCGACGCCCACGTGAATGTTCAAGATTTGAGCGAAGTTGCCTGGCGCGTTTTCAACAACATTGACGCCGAACACGATTTAGAAATTGTACACGGACCGCTTGATGTGCTTGACCATTCTTCGCCCTATGCGAAATGGGGCGCGAAATTGGGAATTGACGCCACCAAAACCTGGCGCGAAGAAGGACACCTGCGCGATTGGCCGGAAGAAATTACAATGACGCCGGAAGTTAAAGCGCGTGTAGATTATTTATGGCGGTCGTTGGATTTGGGCTGAGGGGGAATTGATTTGAACAAACGATTTGGCAAATACGGCGGGCAATTTGTACCGGAAACGGTTATGCCCGCGCTTATGGAATTGGAACAGGCTTTCGCGCAGTACAAGGACGACGCGGATTTTTTAGCCGAATTTAAAACTTATCTGCAGAAATACGCGGGGCGTCCGACGCTTTTATATTTCGCGGAAAATCTGACTGCGCATTACGGCAAGGCGAAAATTTATCTCAAGCGTGAAGATTTACTTCATACCGGCGCACACAAAATTAACAACGCGCTTGGTCAAGCTTTGTTGGCGAAAAGAATGGGTAAGCGCAGAGTTATAGCTGAAACAGGCGCGGGGCAACACGGCGTAGCTACTGCGACGGTTGCGGCGCTTTTCGGTATGGATTGCAAAATTTTCATGGGCGTTGAAGATATCGAGCGGCAGAAATTGAATGTTTTCCGCATGAAACTTTTGGGCGCGGAAGTTGTTCCGGTTACTTGCGGCACCGGCACGCTCAAAGACGCCACCAGCGAGGCGATTCGCTATTGGTCGACGAATATAACCGATACTTATTACATTATCGGCTCGGTGGTTGGTCCTGCGCCTTATCCGGAAATTGTGCGCGATTTTCAAAAATGTATCGGCGTTGAACTGCGCGAACAGGCGCTTAATGAATTTGGCAAACTTCCGGATTATATCGTGGCGTGCGTGGGCGGCGGCTCAAATGCTATGGGTATTTTTTACGATTTCAAAGACGAGGCGGCTGTGAAAAAATTTGGCGTCGAAGCTGGCGGGCGCGGCGAAGATACTGGCGATAATGCTAAAACTTTGTCGGGCGCGGGCAGACCTGGTATTTTGCACGGCGCTTACAGTTATCTTTTGCAAACGCCGCAGGGGCAAGTTGTCGAGGCTTATTCGGTTTCCGCGGGCTTAGATTATCCTGGCGTTGGTCCGGAGCATTCCTATTTCAAGGACGCGGGCGTTGTGAATTACGTTGCCGCGACGGACGCCGAGGCGCTTGCCGCTTTTCAACTTTTGGCGAAAACTGAAGGAATTATTCCTGCACTGGAAAGTTCCCACGCGCTGGCTTATCTTGAAAAACTCATGCCGAATACCGCGCCGAATGAAAATGTTGTAGTTTGCTTAAGCGGGCGCGGTGATAAAGATGTTCAATCTGTCGCGAAAATTTTGGGCGAGGGGGTGATTTAATTGACTCGACTTGAAAAAAAATTAGCCGATTTAAAAACCGCGGGGCGCAAAGGTTTATTCATTTACATAACGGCGGGCACTCCTACTATTGATGAAAGTTTGCGCGCGACGATTACTGCTGAAAAAGCTGGCGCTGATGTTGTCGAAATTGGAATACCTTTCAGCGATCCATTAGCCGACGGCGCGGTTATTCAAGCTTCAAGCGTCACTGCTCTGAAAAATGGTATCACGCTCGAAAAAATTCTTGATATGTGCAAAAAAATTCGCGCAGAATCTGATATGCCGCTGATTGGCATGGGCTACATTAATAATTTTATGAGCTACGGCTACAGCGGCGGCAGTGCGGCTTATGACGGCTTTGAAAAATTTATCGTTGACGCGAAGGCGGCGGGTATGGACGGCGTTATTATTCCCGATGTCCCGCATGAAGAATCCGCCGATATGCGCGCGGTTTGCAAAAAATATTCCGTGCATTTGACTGAATTTATCACGCCCGAAACTACGCCCGAACGTATGAAGGAAACCTGCGCGAGCGCCAGCGGCTTTGTCTATTGCGTGTCGAATACCGGCACAACCGGCGTTAAGAAAATCGACTACAGCCGAATCAACGCGAAAATTTTGGACGCGCGCAAATTTACTGATGTTCCAATGGCGGTTGGATTTGGTATTGGCAGCGGTGAAGTTGCGGTTCAAGCCGCGCAAAATAGCGACGCGGTAATTGTCGGCTCGGCGGTTGTCAAACTTTTGCACGCCGGTAAATTCGACGACGCTATGAATTTAATCAAGGAAATTCGCGCAGCTCTTGACAAAAATTTTAATAAGTAAAACCGATTGATTATCAGCAAAAAATTTCTGCGGCATTTTGAAAAAATTTTTCGTGCGGTAGGAATTTTTTTTTTCGCATTGAATAAGAAATTAGCTATAATCGCGGCAGAATAATATTTTGACCTCGGCAGAAAGGGAGGTTGTTCATTTTGGAAAAATCTACGGTTATCGGTCTAATCGCGGGATTTATTTCCGTTTTCGTTGGAATGATTTTGAAGGGCGCACCGCTCACAGCTTTAAATAATCCGGCGGCGTTCCTAATCATTATCGGCGGTACTTTTTCGTGTCTATTAAATGCGTTCCCAATGGCGGTCGTTGTGAAGTTGCCCACGCTTTTCAAATTGTTATTCAGAGCCGACAATGAAGGCGGCAAAATGGAAATGGTTAGACTTTTCGTCGACTTATCGCAGTTGGCGCGCCGTGAAGGTATTCTCGCCCTTGAAGGCAGAGTTGCTGAAATTGAAGATCCATTTTTCAAAAACGGCTTGAGCATGGTTATCGACGGCATGGACCCTGATTTTGTAAGCGATGTTCTCGACGCGGAATTGGCGCTTATGGAAGAACGCCACGCTGAAGCCCGCGCGATTTTGACGCAGGCTGGTACTTACGCTCCGACACTGGGCGTTTTGGGCGCGGTGGTTGGTCTTATCGCGGCGCTGGCTGACTTGTCGGACGTTAACAAACTCGGTCACGCTATTTCGGCGGCATTCGTCGCGACAATTCTTGGTATCTTCACCGGTTACGTTATCTGGCTGCCTTTCGCAAACAAACTCAAAGTTAAATCCGCTAACGAAATTGCTCACAAACGCATGATTATCGAAGGCATTCTTTCATTGCAAGCCGGCGATTCTCCGACTGCGATTGAGTCTAAATTGATGGTATTCATTCCGCAAAGTGAGCGCGAATCCCTTGAAGAAGGCAAGGAGTGATAACCGATGGCTAAGAAACGTGGCAAGAAACATGAGGAAGAAGCCAGCGAGGCCTGGTTACTGCCCTATTCAGATTTGATGACGCTGCTTTTGGCGTTGTTTATCGCGCTATTCGCAATTTCGCAAACCGACCAAACCAAATTGCAGGCTCTCGCGCAGGCGTTTACCGCGGCTTTTAATATAGGCGGACCTTCAATCTTCGAGCAGGCAGGACCTACTGCCAGCCCGCAGCGCCCGCTGATGTCCACCGAGGAAGAAGGCAACGCGGCTTATTTGCAGGAAAATGAAAGCTTGCAGGATTTACAGGAACAGCTTGACGCGTACATTGCGGCGAATAATTTGGAAGATCAACTTTCAACGCAGCTTGAAGAGGAAGGCTTGATGATTCGCATTAAAGAGCGTGCGCTTTTCCCGTCCGGCTCGGCAGATTTAGTTCCGGAATCCGAGCGCATTGGTCCGGTTGTTGCGGGGCTTTTGGCGGCAGTTCCGGAGCGCGTCTTGATTTCCGGTCACACTGACACCGACCCGATTAACAACGCTCAATTCCCTTCGAACTGGGAGCTCAGTTCCGTCCGCGCCATGACTTTTATGAAATATTTATTGGCGATCAACAGCGATTTGAACCCTGCGCGATTTTCGGCTATCGGCTACGGCGAATACCGCCCGATTGCACCGAATGACACTGCCGAAAACAAACAGAAAAATCGCCGCGTCGAAATTTTAATTGCGCGGTCGCTGGCTTTCAATCCTAATGAAGGCTTATATTCGCAATCCGACGCAGATCTAGTTGCAAAATGATTATCGGCGTTGGCACTGACATTATCGAAATTGAAAGAGTTCGTCGCGCAGTCAGCCGCGCTCATTTCAAAAATCGGGTTTTTACCGAAACTGAACAAAATTATTGTGAAAATCGCGGAGCTCAATCCGCCGCCTCCTACGCAGCGCGTTTTGCCGCCAAGGAGGCTTTTTTTAAGGCTATCGGCACTGGAATTGTAACGAATTTGACTGAAATTGAAATTGTGAATGACGCCGCCGGTAAGCCGCAGATTTTTTTGTACGGCGCGGCGAAAATTTTAGCGGAAAATAAGCACGTCGAGAAAATTTTTGTGAGCTTGAGCCATTCGCGGGAATTTGCAACGGCGGTTGCTGTTTTGGAGGGAAATTGTTAATGTTGAAAAAATTTTGTGTGGCGATAATGGCGGCGATTTGGCTTTTCAATGTAAAAGTTTCGGCGGCGGAATTTGAAATGGTGTCGTATTCGGCGCAGGTAAAATTGCAATGGCTGGCGAATATCGGCATTCCCGAAGCGAAAAAAATTTTGAAACAGATTGGCACGGCGAATATTTATGACAAGACGAATTTGCCGGATTATGAGCGGCTCGAAAAGTTGAACGGCGTTTATCAAGAATTGAGTTATGCGTCGACGGTTGAATTTGTGCGGAAAAATAATTTCGTGAACGTAATGGACATTGGCGGCGGTTACAGTCCGCGCGCGGTGGTTTTTGCGCGGGACGGACGCAAATACATTGGAGCGGAATTGACGGCGGTTGCGATTAGTGCGGCTGAAATTGTTCCCGAAATTGCCGGTAAAAAATACGCTAAAAATATTTCCTATGAAAATGTTCCTGTTGAAGACCGCGAGGCGATGATTGGCACGGCTGACCAATTTGACGGGCAAATTTGCATTATCGAAAATGGCTTGATGATTTACCTTACGAAAGAGCGCGCCGATGCGATGTTTACGCTGATTCGGCAGATTTTGAAGGCACACGGCGGCTGTTATATCACGAGCGATTTTGTCACGAAAGATTATTTCAAGGAATTGGCGGCGGCGCTTTATGGCGAATATCAGGCGCAGCTTTTGTACGACGAAACCAAGGTTATGTACGAAGAACTTTTTGGCAGCGAAATTTTTGACGATACTTTTGAAACGCAAGCCGAGGCAATAGAATTTTTGAAGGCGCACGGTTTGAAAGTTACGCAGATTCCGCTTTTAACTGACACGTCCAAACTTTATTGCGCGAAAAAACTTACCGCCGAGCAATTTAACAAAATTAAACAAATCGCCGCGAAAAATTATCTGTGGGTCATAACTGCAGAGTAAATGATTTTGTTATCAGCATTTCTTTTGGGGACGCGCGTCTGTGCGCGCCCTCTCAAATGTTTGCAAACTTGTAATTGAAAAGAGGTGACACTATGAAAGTTGCACTGGCTAAACAAATGCATGAAATTGACGAAATGGCGAATGAAATTTTTGGTTTGCCGGAAATTGCGCTAATGGAAAATGCGGGGCATCGAGTATTTTTGGCGGTGTTAAAAATTTTGGGCAATGCCGACAAGAAAAGCATTTGCGTATTATCCGGCAGCGGCAACAACGGCGGCGACGCCCTTGTCACTGCGCGATTTTTGGCGAACAGGGGCGCGCGAATAAAAGTTTTTCTGATTGGCAATCCAAATCACCGCACCGAGTCGCTCAATATTCAAATAAAAATTCTGCGCGAAATGGGCATTGAAATTGTACAGCTGGAAAATGACCGCGCCTGGGAGCGTTTGCAAATCACGCTCAGATTTTGCGACGCAATTATCGACGGCATTTTGGGCACGGGATTTTTCGGCGAAATGAGACCGTCGGCGTTGCGGCTTATTCGTTTGGCAAATTCCGCTAACAAGCCGGTTATTTCTATTGACATACCGTCGGGCGTGGCGTCCGATACCGGCGCGGTTACCGGCGAGGCGATTAACGCGCGCTGTACTGTTACGCTGGGCTTGCCGAAAATCGGGCATTACGTTTGCCCCGGCGCTAATCACATTGGCGAATTGATTATCGATGATATTGGTATCCCGCAGAAACTTTTAACTGAAGATATTCACCAGACGCTAATTGATGCTGAACTGGCGAAAACTCTGCTGCCCGCGCGAAATCGTGACGTTCACAAGGGCAGTTGCGGGAAAATTTTAATTATCGCCGGCTCGCGCGGAATGACGGGCGCGGCGACTTTGGCGTCAATGTCTGCCTTGAAGGCGGGCGCGGGGCTTGTTACGTTGGCTGTTCCCGAAAGTTTAAACGACCTGTACGAAGTCAAGCTGACTGAAGTTATGACGGCGTCTTTGTACGAAATTAAAAGCGGAATCATAGCGGGCGAAAATGCTTTGAATACGCTGTTGAATTTGGCGGGGAAAATGGACGCGGTTTTAATCGGTCCAGGATTGGGGCGCGACGCTGACACAATTGATTTGGTTAGAAAATTTGTGAGCGCGGTTGACAAGCCGCTGATTTTGGACGCCGACGCGATTTTTGCTTTTAATGGCGCGCTTGAAGAATTAAAATCCTGCAAACAGATTCCGATTTTGACGCCGCATTTGGGCGAACTTGCCGCTCTTTTGGATACCACGGTTAACGAACTGCGTGAATTTTTGATTGTAAATGTTCGAAAGGTCGCGCAGGATTTACGGGCAATGATTGTTGCGAAAAGCGAATGTACGATTATTGCGTATCCGAACGGCGAAGTTTTCATATCGGCGCTGGGCAACAGCGGAATGGCAACGGCGGGCAGTGGCGATGTGCTTGCCGGTACTATTGCCGGTTTGATGAAACAGACGCCGTTTGCGCCGCTTGCCGGAGTTTATCTTCACGGCACGGCTGGCGATATTGCCGCCCAATTTAAAGGAGAAGGTTTAATCGCGTCCGATATTATGGAAAATTTGCCCGTGGCGATTAAAAAACTGCGCGAACTTCAAAAAAATTGACGCTTGACAGGCGCGGCTTGCGGAAATAAAATTATCGGCAAACTAATTAGGAGATGATTCACAATGGCTGATATTAAATTCGTCGAGACGAAAAATCTCAAGGCGAAGCCGGATGTTTCGAAGATTGGATTTGGCACGCATTTCACCGATTATATGTTTGTTATGGACTACAACGCGGCGGAAGGCTGGCACGACGCGCGCATTGTTCCCTACGAAAATATCTCGGTTAGTCCGGCGAATACGACTTTGCATTACGGGCAAGCGATTTTTGACGGGCTCAAGGCTTACAAACACGGCGATAAACCGGTTATTTTCCGCGCGTCAACTCATATGCACCGCTTGAATGTTTCGGCGAAAATTTTGGATATTCCCGAAGTTCCCTTCGATATCGCGCTTGCCGGCTTGAAAAAATTAATCGCCATTGAAAAAGACTGGATACCGACCGGCAAGGGGCAAAGCCTGTACATTCGCCCGTTTATTTTCGCTGACGACCCGTATTTGGGCGTGCGCGTTGCTCAAACTTACAAATTCTTGATAATTCTTTCGCCGGTTGCCGCTTATTACGCTCATGGTTTTTCGCCGGTTAAAATTATGGTTGAAGACAAATACGTTCGCGCAGTGCGCGGCGGTTTGGGCGCGGCTAAAACTCCTGCGAATTACGCGGCAAGTTTGCACGCCGGCTTGATTGCTCACGATAAAGGCTACGATCAAGTTTTGTGGCTGGACGGCGTTGAACGCAAATACATTGAAGAAGTCGGCTCGATGAATATTCTGTTCAAGATTAAGGGCGAAATTGTGTCGCCGTCGCCGAAAGTTCAGACTTCGATTTTGGACGGGATAACGCGCCGCACTGTTAACGAAATTGCCAAAGATTGGGGCTATCCTGTTGTCGAGCGCAAAATTTCAATCGACGAAATTATTCAAGCGCATAACGACGGTACGCTCGAAGAAGTTTTTGGTTCTGGCACGGCGGCTGTCATTTCGCCGGTGGGCGTCCTCGAATACAAGGGCAAAGAATACGTCATTAACGGCGGCAAAACCGGCGATTTCGCGCAGAAAATGTACGATTACATTGAAGGCATTCACATGGGCACGGTTGAAGATAAATTCGGCTACGTCGAGGCTGCTGAATAAAATTTTTGTAGTGTTAAAATTTGCGGCGGAGGTTTTCGAGCCTTCGCTTTTTTGTTAGGTGGTTTTTATGCGATTTTTGATTTTATTAATTGGGCTGATAATTTTTTGCGCGCCGGTTGAGGCGAAATTTCAAACTGAAGCGCCGACTCCGACGACGGAATTTGAGCGAATGTCATATGCGCCGGTATATCCGACTTATTCGTGGGAGCCGGTTTTGGGCGCAGAATTTTATCAAGTGCAGGCGGTTAATGAACAGGGAAAAATTGTCAGCGAATTGACGAGCAGCGAATCTTTGAGCCGCGTTACGGATTGGTGGTCGTTTACCGATGCGGGCAAATATTATTGGCGCGTGCGAGCTCTTGACAAAAATAAAAAGCCGATTAGCGCCTGGTCGGAGAAAAGTTTTTTTGAAGTTACAACGCCAGTTACATTTGCGGCATTGGGCGACAGCATAACTCACGGCGGCGCGGCGTTTATACCGGCGGGGCAAATTTCCTGCCAGTGGGAAACTTTTTGCGATTTCCCGATAAAAAATATTGGGCGCAGCGGCGATACTACCGAAATGATGATTGCGCGCTTTGAAAATGATGTTTTGCCATTTGCGCCGAAAGTTTTAATTATTATGGGCGGCGTTAATGACATTCGCGCGGGCTTGACGGCGGACGAAATTATTTCAAATCTTAAAACTCTGCGCGAAATGTGCAAGGCGAATAATATTGATTCGTTTTTCTGTACGTTGACGCCGATTAATGAAAAAATTTTGCGCGGCAAGGGAATTTATTTAACAGACAAAAATTGGCGCGCTGAAATGGAAAAAGTTAATGCGTGGATTTTGGAAAATGGCGGCGCTGATATTTCAGACAGGCTCAGCGATTTTGACGGCGAACTGCGCGAAACTTTAACGATTGACGGTTTACATCCGGATTTGCGCGGCAAAATGTATATCGGCAGGGCGATACAAAATTTTTTGAGCGAGCATTATTTCAATTTTATTTTTGGTCCGGAGGTGTGGTAAATGTACGAGCTGACGGTTAAATCTGAATTTGAGGCGGCGCATCGGATTGAAAATTATCCTGGCAAATGCGTTCGACTTCACGGGCATAATTGGATTGTCGAGGCTCTCGCGCAGGGCACAGAGTTAAACGAACTGGGAATTTTGATTGACTTCAAAATTTTAAAAGCTGAGCTGAATAAAATTCTTGAGGCGCTCGACCACCAATATTTGAATGAGCTTGAAATGTTCGCGAAAAAAAATCCGACCGCTGAAAATCTTGCCAAAGAAATTTTTGACAGACTTTCGCAATCGGAAATTTTTACCGGCTCAACAAAATTAAAAGCGGTTAAAGTCCACGAATCGCCTAAATCTTGCGTGACGTATTATAAAAATTAAATATAA